>JANQIO010000144.1 GCA_028282105.1 Halieaceae bacterium
CTCTGGAGGGGCCTTCAGACCCTTTTATGCCACTGGCGATCGCCGCCGAGCGCTGCCCGGGGCTAACTGTGCGTAAAGCGGTCCGTCGATTTTCATACTGGCTATCTGCTCTATCTGTGCTCCCCTGCCCGGCCACCATTCCATTGCCGCTGCGGCGCTGTCAATCACCGGCAGACAGTGCCCGCCAATGGTGCAGTTTGTTAACATGTGCGCGACCAAAAACCGAGGCCCACCATGATTCGCCTATTGTGTACCGCGCTGCTCGGCCTGCTGGCCGCCTGCTCCTCTGCCCCGACTTACAACCCCACGGTGTTCCCCTATGAAATCGATGAGGAACGCCTGGCACAGACTCCCATCAAGCGGGTGGTGATTTCCCATGTGAACATCGACCGGCTGTCGCGACGCTACCTGCAGGAACACGAAGCCCGTATCGACAAAATGGTGGAGAAATACCTGGAGGCCAACGGCATCGAGGTGATTCCCGCCCGCGTCTTTGAACAGGAGTGGCGCCGCGCGGTGCGCGCCTACGGCAACGTGTTCGATCCCGCCACCGGCGAGGTCAACCGCAAGTCCTTCGCCCTGGCATTGATCGACGTGCGCGATGCGCTGGCGGAGAAGGAGACGATAGACGGTATCGTGTTTACCGACCTGATCGAACAGGAGACCCAGTTCTCCGCCGGCTTGCAGCACTTTGCCCGCTGGCACGGTGTGACGCGCAAGCCCACCCTGCAGGGGCCCGGCGACGGCGTATCCGCCGACTTCAACTGGGCGCAGCCGCTGTCGGTCGCGTCGCTGTGGGTGAGCATCTACGACATGGAACTCAAGCGGGTCTTCACCAGCATCGGCGGCCTCGACACCACCCAGGCCATCGACACCCGCTCCAGCTCCGGGCGCTATGTGCGCCGCCGCAGCATCCTCGAGAGCAATGGCTTTATCGAGGAAGGCATCCAGCTCGCCTTCCACCCGTTTGTTCCGATGGACAAGTATCCGGGACAGCCGGAGCAGTAAGCGGCCGCCCTACACCACTTCCAGGGCGCGCTCGATGCACCACATGGCGGAGAGCGAGCCCAGCACATATACCGGCAGCGCACGCCAGCTCGGCACAGCCAGCACCGGCAGCCGCATGAGCGCCGCGCCGATGGCGGCGATCACCGCGATGAAGGCGATCTGGCCCAGCTCAATACCGATATTGAAGAACAGCAGGGCCAGCGGCAGCTCTGACTGGGGCAGGCCCACTTCCGCCAACGCACCGGCAAAGCCCATACCGTGCAACAGGCCAAAGCCGCCCGCCAGCCACCAGGGGTAGCGCTTGAAAAGACCCGCGCCCTGCTTGCGCGCCAGCTCCAGCGCCAGCAGGAAGATGCTGAGCGCGATCATGAACTCCACCAGCGCCACCGGGTACTCGAAGAAGCCCAGAGTCACCAGTGACAGGGTGATACTGTGTCCGACCGTGAAGGCCGTGATGGTCCAGATCAGGCGTTTGCCCCAGCCCACCAGCAGCAACAGGCCGAACACGAACAGCAGATGATCGATGCCGCCCCAGATATGCTCAGCGCCCAGCCAGGTGTACTCGCGCATCACCTCGAGCGCGGTGGGTTCAGCCGGCACGGTAAAGGCCGGCTGGTCACTGCTCAGCAGCGACTGGTAGTAAAAGCCGCCGCGGGTTTCCAGGGAAAACAGCACCGAGGCGCTGTTTTCACCCAGCCCCGTCACCGCCACCGTTTCCCCTACCAGACTGCCTTCGCAGGCCAGCCGCCAACTGCTGATAACACCGGTACCTACCAACTCGCCGGGGGCGGCAGGGCCACCCTGGCAGCCCGGCGGAAAACGCGGCGCCAGCGGCACGCTGCTGACCCGTTGGGCCGGGGTTTTCCAAATCACCTGGTACTCCCCGTCCGACACCTCGAACACTCGCAACAGCGAGGGCGCAAATCGGTGAGCCTCGGCCTGCACGGCTGACAACAGTAGAAGCAACGACAGCAAACAGCGCTTCACAGGATCACCTCATAGTGCTCGCGCACCGAGGTCAGTGCGGCCGCCAGGGTCTCACGGCGTTTCTCCAGTTCCAGGTCGCGCAGCAGCTGCTCCCGGACTTCTTCCAGTTCGGCGTCCCGCGCCGGCTCAATGGCGTCCACCCAGACCAGGTGTACACCGTAGGTGGAAGCGACCGGACCGATCCAGCGTCCTGTGCGCGGCTCGCTGGCTTCCAGGTTCAACACGAACGCGGCACCAAACTGGCGAGCGAGCTGGGCGGGACTGCTGGCGGGAAAGCGATAGCCGGGCAGGAACGGTGAGCTGAAGTCCAGGGCCTGCTCCGGAGTCAACCCCTCCTCCCGAAACCTGGCCAGCAGCGCCTCGGCCTCAGCGGCGCGATCTCTGGACAGGTAGACCTGCTGCAGGCTATAGAGCGGCGGGCGCATCAACTCTTCGCGGCGTTCGGCAAAGCTGTCGCGAATCTCCGCATCGCTGGGGGCAGGAGGCGGCGACTGGGCCAGCAGCAATTCCTCCATCACCTGCACCAGGCGACGCTTGACGACCTCGTCACCGAGATGTAGCTCCATGCGCAGTGCCTCGCGAAACAGCGCCTCATCGTCGCGGCCGCGGTCGAGCTGGAGGAAGCGCATATTGCGCACCAGCCGCTGTTGGACAATCGGGTCGATCTCGTGAACCCGCGCTTCCAGCGCCTCCCGAAACAGGATGTCGCGATCCAGCTCGGCGCCCACCATGGCCTGCATCTGTGGCGTCGTCGGCATGCGCCCGGTAGTGACATACCACTGCCGGCGCAGGGACTCTGTTCGCGCCTCCGGCAGCGGGCCCACACTGGGCCGGGCCGGGGGGTACAGGCTTTGTTGCAGCATGAACAGGGCAGCGCCTATCAACAGGAAATGTAGCCAGGGGCGGTTGAGGCGATTCACTGAGTCGTCGGTCCTGTCGGGTTTCGTGTTGTCGCTTGGTGTTTTGAGGTAGCAGCTTCCGGGTAGTGCCACACCGGTGAGGAGATCGCGCGTTCCTGAATCAAAGGGCGGTGCTCCGCACTGCAGCAGGCTTCCAGGCCGTCGGCAATTGTCGAAGGCCTGGCGCAGTCCACGCCATTGGCGACACAGACCTGCTGACTCCAGCGGCAGCGCGGGTTCTCCACCGCACGCGCATAATAATAGGCGGCGGTACCGGCTGAGAAGTCCGGATCCTGCCATACCGAGCAAAGCTGGGAGAAGCCCTCACCGTGCGGCCGGCAACTGGCCAGGTCGACATCGGCGCCATTATCCGGATTGCCGGCAATATCGAATAGCCGCTCGCGGGGAGTGCCGTCCTCATCGATCCAGCCCTTGACGATCTGCAGGCGCTGCAGGTCCACACCTGGACTCTGCTCGGTACCCGGGTCAGCCGCTGCCGCCACGGCGATGCGCACCCGCTCACCGGCGGCTAGCACCGCACCCATGGGCACCCCTTCCCGATAGCCCTGCTCGGCAAAATCGGTCGCCTCGCACAATTCGGCGCCGATGTTCTCACCGGCAAACAACCGCAGGGTAATGCGCGGACCGCTGCTGGCGTACACCTCTCGGCGGCGCAGCGCTGCAAACAGGTCGTCACGGCGATTCTGTGGCGCCCAGATTGCCGCCAGCCCACCCGGGTTGAATTCGAGGTCGTCCACCAGGCCACCGGTCTGCTCACCCGAGGCCGGTGCGCCGGCGCCGCCGTGGCCGGCATAGCCGGTTTCGCTCACGGCGCCGGGCGCGCCGAGGTGGGTATCGGTGCTGCCTATGAATCCGAGTTCGTAGGGGTTCACCGAGAGCTGGCCCGCATAGGCCAGGCCGTCACGCAGCACCGCGCGGGCAAAGCCGGCGTCGGGCTTAACGGGTTTGCTCAACCAGCCAACGAACTTGCCGCTGAATGTGCCATAGGGCAGTTGTTCAAAGGCGCAGAGTTCATCTTCCGTGACGCCCGACTGGAAAAAGCACTCGCTGGCGCCTTTGTGCTGGTAAACCTCCATCAGGGTCTCGAAGCGCCGCCGGCGCTGTGCCTGCTCCTGGCCCATGGCCGAAGTCCCGGGCGCCGGGAACATGGCACCGTCACTGAGGTTGCTGTTATGGGGTATCACCAGGGCATCACAATCGCCGTCCGCCTGCAGGCAGTCTCGCTCCAGGGCCCGGAACAGGCTGTCCACCGTGCCATCGCCGTCGACAAAACTGTGCGGCACCGAAGGTACGTCGGCTGTGCGGAAGATCACGTTACGATGCAGGTTGGCGAGGCTCTCGGAGGCGCCGGTCCATTCGTAGGCGACGAAGCTGGTAAAGCTACAGTTCTCCGTGTCGTCGTTGGCGGCCTCGGCAGCGGCGCGGATATCGCTCCAGGGCTCGCGCGCAGCCTCCCGGCAGCGCTCGCCATTTTCACCGCACAGGCCGAGGCGGCCGCCGCCGGCTGCCGTGGTGTTGAAGATGAAAAATGCCGCCCGCGGGAAGTTGCGGAAGGTGCGGCAGTACAGGCTGCCGTGGGCATAGCTGTCCGGGTCTGTGCACAGGGCGACCTCCCCCAGCAGCTCTGCGTGGTCTGTCACCGCGGCAAAATCCAGCGGCCGCTGTAGCTGCAGACGGCGCTGGGCAACGCCGTCTATCCAGGGCTGGATGGCGAGCGGGGCGCCGCGGGCAAAGCCATAGGCCTGGGCCGGTGTGGTGCGGGTGTCCTGGGTGCTGGCATCCAGGCTGTAGCGGGTGTGAACATGCAAATCCCCCCAGTACAGATTGTTGGCTTGATTGAAGTGCAAGCAATCAGGCTCGGCCTGCGCAGCGTTCACCGCCAGCAGCCCGGCGGTCAACAGCAGGACAGCCAGCGCGGGTGGTGTCAGGGCGACCACGCCTGGACGAAATCCTCTACCTTGCGTTCCGGCAAAGGCTTGGCGCGCCCTTCGCGACTGCCGAAGTAGAGAAAGCCGACGATGGACTCATTGGACTCCAGCCCCAGCTCATGGGCCACCAGGGGATCTTCGGTGTAACTGCCGGTACGCCAGATACCGGCATAACCCTGTGCCTCGGCCGCCAGCAGCAACGCGTGAGCGGCACAGCCTGCCGAGATAATCTGTTCCTGTCGCGGCACCTTCGGGTGCTCGGTATAGCGACAGATGACGACGACCAGCAGCGGTGCCCGCAGCGGCGCCGCCAACGCCCGCTCACGGGCGGCGTCATCGATACCGGGGTCGTCCTGCAGCCTGGATTCGAGGAACACCTCGCCCAGCCGCTCGCGCGCCTCACCTTCCAGTGTCAGGAAACGCCAGGGTTGCAGCCAGGCGTGATCGGGGGCGCGCAGGGCCGCCCTGAACATGTAGTCCAGCGTGGCGGGGTCCGGCCCGGGGGACGTGAGTTTGGGTGCGGAGTTGCGGGAGAGAAGTTGCTCGATGGTTTCATTCATGGGGAAAATTATACCGCGGGCCCCAGCAAGATGTTCATGAATCCGGCGTCTTCTGGCACCGCGTCTACGTTGTTGCACCAGGTGGCGAGCGCATCGGCGCTGGTCGGCACCAGGCGATGCTCCAGGTGGTCGACGATGTGAAACGGCAAGCCCAGGCGTGCCAGGGTATCGATCAGGTCGGCCCCGGAGGTGCCCGCACTGCGCAGGGAACGCGGGGTCAGTTCCAGCAGAATGCGCAGGCCGGGGCCGCTGGCCTCAAGCGTCGGCAGCAAGCCCGTGATCACCGAGTGCTCGGCGCCCTGGGTATCAACCTTGACGAAGTCGAGCGCGTCTTCGCGGCCGGCAAACCAGGCACTGCCCTGCTCCAGGCGCACGGTGACAGCCTGGCGCCCGGCCTCATCCGGTTGCAACTGATGGTCGCCGAGGTTGTCCTCGCTGAGATAGAGCTGCGCCTCGCCGGCGGCGTCAGCCAGCGCTGCCTCGCACAGGGTTGCCCGCTCCTCGAAGCCGTTCAGGGCGACGTTCCGCGCCAGCAGCGCATAGTTTCTGGGCTCGGGTTCAAAGGCGTAAACACGTCCGGCAGCCCCGACTCGAGCCGCGGCCAACAGGGTGAAGTAGCCGATATTGGCGCCGGCATCGAGCACCCTGTCGCCGGCTGCCACCGCCGCCAACATCAGGGCGGTTTCAAAGGGCTCCCAGATACCGCGCTCACGCAGGCTGGCACTGACGTGCAAATCCGCACTGCCGTGCAGCAGCATATCCAGTGGAACATCCAGGCCGGGGACGGCCAGTCGTGTGGTTTGCGGGTCGGGCAAGCGCTCAGTGCCAACCGATACTGTCGGCAAACTCCTCCGCGTAACGCACGATCCACTCGCGGGCAGCTTCTTCACTACTGAGTGCGCGGCCTTCTCGCTCGCGCATTTCGCGCCGGTAGTCTTCGATCTGGCAGAACTGGGCCACCATGCGGGCCTTGAAGGCTTCATCGGGCTCGTCAAACTGTACGCCGGCTTCATAGCCTGCCCGTGCCTCCCGGCACCACACCACGGTGCCGCTGGCGCTGTAGTCGGGCCAGACCTGGGGCATGGAAATGGTCAGCCGGGCACCGGTGGTCACCGGGTGCAGCAGGCTGAAGGCAAGGCCACCGGCAGACACGTTGATCAGTTGCACCGTACCGTCATTGCCGGCGCCGCTGGTTTCGTCCACGGCAATGTCGATGGGGATACAGTTGGGGTGACGAATGAACTTGCGCATCAGGTGGCCGCGGCCGCTCCCTGTCAGTGCCTGCCCGCCCTTGAGTTTAGTGCCTGCTGTTACAGGAAGCCACCTGCCGCGCTCAGCACATATCCTGGTAGGGATTCTCCAACTGCAGGTCCAGCACCTGCTCACCCAGGGCCAGCCTGTCCGCCGCCAGGGTTACCTGCTCGGGGCCAAGGACCTGGTGGTCGAACCTGTAGGTGGGGCGAAAAGCCCCGGACAGGCAGTCCGCCTCGAATAGCTCAGCCTGTTGCCGCACCGACTCCCCCGCCTGCTGCCAATGCTGCATCGCCGCCTTGCCGTGACGTTTCTCCAACATTTCAACCGTTCGCGCCGGGGACAGAACCGTGGCGGTGGCGTTATTGCCGCCGAAGCCCTTGGCATTGATCAGTGCGTAGGCGCTGTCTTCCTCCAGCGCGCGGTGCGCCGGGGAGATATCCAGGTGGCTGGCATGAACGTCCTCGGCGACGTGGTCGATAGTGGCAATGCCCGGCAACTGACCGTGCCGCCAGATGCCCAGGGTATTCACCAACTGGTCGCCGCCGGCGCAGCCGATGGAATGACCCAGGTAGGCCTTCACGGCCACCACCGGCCACTGCTCGATTCCGAACTGCCGCGCCGCTTCGTTGAGAATATGGGACTCGGTGACCCGGTTCTGTGGTGTGCCCGTGCCGTGGGCCTGTACAAACCCGCCGCGCCTGAGGCGCGCGTCGCCCACCAGGTTGCGCGCCGCCGCCAGCGCCTTGGCGACGGTGACATAATTGCCGACCCCGGGAGCGGAAATCGATTTCTTGTGGCCGTCGGCGTTCACAAAGACATCGCTGACCGCGCCGTGGATCTGCGCCCCCAACTCCAGGGCCAGGCTGTCGTCGCAGAGCACGACCATTTGCGCCGACTCGGCGATGGTAAAGCCACAGTTGCTGGAAAAGGGACGACAGGCGCGGCGGTGATCCGGCTCAACATTTTCGCCGAGGCCATCCAGGGCTCGCAATTCACGATCGCTGGCCAGGGCCCCCATGGCGGCATAGCCATCCATCACCTCCGGGGTAATGGGCGCTTCCGAAGATCCCACCAGGGCAATGCGGCTGCGCCCGGACTGGATGTCCTGCACGGCCTGGCGCAGGTTGTAGAGAAAGGAGGCACAGGCGCCCATATTGGTGCCGGTGCTGCCGAGGCTGCCCAGCACGTAGGCGTTGATAAAGTCGGCTGGCATCTCGGCGAAGCCGAAGGGACAGTACTTCGAGGTCACTTTGCGGCCGTTGTACCGCGCTTTCAGCAGGCCACCGTTGCTGTTGCCGTCGAGCTGGCTCATGCCGCTGCCCGCATAGACCGACACCTGGTCGAAGGGCACTCGCTGCCGCAGTGTCTCCCAGTCCAGTCCGGAGCTGCCGAGGGCATCGGAGGCCGCGAAGATGGTCATCTGCAAACCCCGCGGGTGACTGCGCGCGTTGTAGAGCTCGGCCGGGTCAAAGCCGCTGGGTAGCTGGCCTGCCGCCTTGACGGTGGATTCCCTCTGGCTAGGCAGCAGGAACATCATCCCCTGATCGATTTCCACGTGAACGTGCAGGTCATCCAGCGCTTCTACCCTCCAGCCCGGGGGCAACGGGTCGGGTAGCTGCTTGCGCTGGGTGCGAAACTGCATGGGATAACCCTCGGAGTGCGCCACCATGCGCCGGTTCCAGGGCACGGCGTCGACGTCAAAGTGATTGGCCTCTATGCGGCGCACCAGCGTGGCGTCGGCCAGCGCCTGCCTGGCGGCGGCGCTGCCATCGTAGCTCTGTCGGGTCAGCGCCGCCAGTGAGCGCCAGGTGGATTCGGCCAGCGCTTCCGGCAGCGCCTCAATCACCATGCGCCGGTAGGCGTGGTGGGAAGAGCTGCGTCCGGCGGCATTCACGCCACCAAACCCGATGATTACTGGCAAACGCACGGCTGGTCTCCTGCAACTGGAGCACTCATTGTAAAAAGACGCCGTCTCCAGCAATATGGCAAATAGGTCACACTATTGGGCATTTACGACATGCCGGACGCGAACAAGAAGTACAGAGGCGGCGACGCCCAAAGCCGATCGATTCGGGTCGCTGCGGCACTTTACCCGCGCGCCCTCGCCACCAGTATCTCCCTGCCCATGGACGTGTTGCTGGCCGCAGGTCACGCCGCCGGCGCCCAGGCCCGGGGGCACAATCCTCTGCAGTTTGAGCTCGCCGCCGAACACCCGGGGCCGGTGGCAGTAGCCGGCGGACTGCAAATCCTCCCGGATATCAGCTTTGACGACATCAACCCCTGCGACATGCTGTTGCTGCCGGGGTTGTGGCGCAACCCGAGGCCGGCGGTAAGCCAGGCCGGCGCGCTGCTGCGGCTGTTGCCGGAGCTCCATGCCCAGGGCACGGTGATCTGCTCGGTGGGCACCGGTAGCTGTTTTCTGGCCGAGGCCGGCCTGCTGGACAACCGCGCCGCCACCACCCATTGGCACTATTTTGAAGAGTTTTCCCAGCGCTACCCGGCGGTGCAACTGAAACGGCGCCACCTTATCACCCAGAGCGGCTCGATTTACTGCGCCGGCAGCGTCAACTCCGTGGCGGACCTGATGATTCACCTGGTCGAGGACTGGTTCGGCCAGCGCATTGCCCGCCAGGTCGAGAGCCAGTTTTCACCGGAGATCCGCCGCCCCTTCAGGGCCCATGCCTTCCAGTCACAGGATGACAGCGCCCACCACGATGAACTGGTGCTGGCCGCCCAGGAACGACTGCAGGAACAGCTCCACCAGCCGCCTTCCCTGGCCGAGCTGGCCCATGACCTGCGCTGCAGCGCGCGCACCCTGACCCGTCGCTTCAACGCCGCCATCGGCCAGACACCCTCTGCCTACCTGCGCAGACAGCGCCTGGCGGAGGCCCGCGAGCTGCTGCGCACCACCAACCTGTCTGTCGGCGAAGTGGCCTACCGGGTGGGTCTCCACGATGTCAGCTACTTCACCGCGCTGTTTCAGAAGCACGAGGGGATGACGCCGGGCCGCTACCGCAGAAGTGTGCGTGGCAAGCTGTTCAGCCCGGTCCACAGCGCATAACCAGGCGCTGTCAGCCGCATTGAAATTGGCAAGCTTGCCCCTATATCACTGATGTTGTGCGCGTCAGGCCCCTGTGGCTAAATGGGCGCCCTCTTCAACCCCCTTGACCATGGAAACCTTATGAGCGAGCAATCAGTAGTGATCGTAGCCGGGGCGCGCACCCCGATGGGCGGCCTGCAGGGCGAGTTGGCGGAGGTGTCCGCGCCGGAGCTGGGCGCCACGGCGATTGCCGCCGCGGTAGAGCGCAGCGGACTGGACCCCGCTGACATTGATGAAGTGTTCATGGGCTGTGTGCTGCCCGCCGGCCTCGGCCAGGCTCCGGCGCGTCAGGCGGCGATCGGCGCCGGCATCCCGGTATCCACGGGTGCAGTGACCGTGAACAAGATGTGCGCCTCGGCCATGCAGGCCACCATCAGCGGCCACGACAGTATCCTGGCCGGCACCAACAAGGTGGTGGTCACCGGCGGCATGGAGAGTATGAGCAATGCCCCTCACCTGATTCCCAACGCCCGCGGTGGCGTGCGCACCGGCCACAAGACCATCATGGACCACATGTTCCTGGACGGCCTCGAAGACGCCTATACCGGTCGCGCCATGGGCTCCTTCGCCCAGGAGACCGCTGACAAGTACGGCCTGACCCGTGAGCAGATGGATGCCTTTGCCGTCGAGTCCCTGACGCGCGCACAAAAGGCTATCGATGCAGGCAAACTGACGGCGGAAACCGCGCCGGTCACAGTAAAGACCCGCGCCGGTGAAACCGTGATTACTGACGACGAGCAGCCCCACAAGGCCAATCTCGACAAGATTCCCCAACTGCGGCCTGCCTTTGCGAAGGACGGCACCATCACCGCCGCCAATGCCAGCTCCATCTCCGACGGTGGCAGCGCCCTGGTGCTGATGGCAGAAAGCGAAGCCGAAGCCCGTGGCATCAAGGCGCTGGCCCGCATCGTCGCCCACAGCCGCCACTCCCAGGAGCCCAGTGAGTTCACCATCGCCCCGATTGGCGCTATCAGCAAAGTGCTGGAGAAAACCGGCTGGGATAAGGACGAGGTGGACCTGTACGAAATCAACGAGGCCTTTGCCATGGTGACCATGCTCGCTATGCAGGAGATCGGCCTGGACCCTGAGAAGGTGAACGTGCACGGCGGCGCCTGCGCCCAGGGCCACCCGATTGGCTCTACCGGAGCCCGCATCATCGTCAGCCTGATTCACGCCCTCAGGGAGTACGGCAAGAGCAAAGGTGTCGCAGCCCTGTGTATTGGCGGCGGTGAAGCCACCGCAGTCGCCGTCGAGCTGCTGTAAAGTCCATGGCTTTAAGCAGCGTCGCGGAACTGGTCGATGATATCCGCAAGGGCAAGATGGTCATCCTTATGGATGACGAGGACCGGGAAAACGAAGGTGACCTGATCATCGCCGCTGAGGCGGTGACTGCAGAGACCATCACCTTTTACTCCAGCGAGGCCTGTGGCCTGATCTGCCTCACCATTACCGAGGAGCAGGCCCAGCGCCTGAACCTGCCGCTGATGGTGCGTCACAACCGCTCGCAGCACGAAACCAATTTCACGGTATCCATCGATGCCGCCAACCGGGTAGGGCCCGGCATCAGCTCTGCCCAGCGCGCCGAGACCGTACGCGCCGCCACTGCCACAGACGCCAAACCCGACGATATTGAACAGCCAGGGCATATCTTCCCCCTGGTCGCCAAGCCCGGCGGCGTGCTGCGCCGTGCCGGTCACACGGAAGCGGGCACCGACCTGGCGCGGATGGCGGGCTTTGCCCCTGCGTCGCTGATTGTCGAGATCATGAACGAAGACGGCACTATGGCCCGGCGACCCGAGCTGGAGGCCTTTGCCGAAAAGCACGACCTCAAGATCGGCACCATCGCCGACCTGATTGCCTACCGCGCCCTGCACGAACAGTCGGTGGAACTCAAGGACAGCAAGCCGATTACCACCGAGTTCGGCGACTTTACCCTGCACACCTTCCTGGACCTGATAGACGACCGACTGCACTACGCCCTGGTCATGGGTGATATCGACGAATCCGAGCCGGTGATGGTGCGGGTACAAACGCTCAACACCCTGCGGGACGTGCTCGGCACCCAGCTTCCCGGCGGTGAAACCGGCTGGAGTTACCGACGCGCGCTGCAGCGGGTGGCTGCCGAAGGCAAGGGGGTCATCGTGCTGATCGCCCAGGATGAATCCACCGAGCAATTGCTGAACGATGTGCAGCAGTTCCCCGACCTGCCCGTCACCACATCCACGGCAGGTGAAGACGGACACCGGGTCTATCGCCTGATTGGCACCGGCGGCCAGATCCTGCGCCAGGTTGGCGTCTGCAAGATGCGCCTGCTGTCGGCGCCAATCCACTTCAACGCCATCTCCGGTTTCAACCTCGAGGTGACGGAGTTCGTCGAGACCTGAAAGGCTTTAGCCCATCACATAGGCATTGAGCTTGTTGCCGTCCAGGTCGCGAAAATAGCCCGCATAGAAGCCCTCACCGCGAGGCCCGGCCGGGCCTTCGTCCGTGGCGCCGAGTTCGATGGCCTTGGCGTAGAAGGCATCTACCGCTGCCGGCGACTCCAGCCGCAGCGCTACCATCATGCCGTTGCCAACCGTGGCCGGATTGCCATCGAAGGGTTGGGTGACTGAGATACAGGGCTCGGCCAGCGACTCCCCCCAGCCGACAAAATTCTCCGCTTCCAGCACACGCGCGCAGCCAATAGTGGCCAGTAGTTCATCGTAGAACGCACAGGCGCGCTCCAGATCATTGGTGCCCATGGTGACGTAACCAATCATGAGTAAACTCTCCCGCGTAAAAGACGCTTAAAGACTATCGGCTGATTATTGCGACTGTGCGCTGTCCAGCTCATCCAGCAATACCTCCACAGCGCGCTTTAGCTGCACATCCTCACCGGCGACGATGCCCTCCGGATGGGCGTAGACCAGCACATCTGGTTGCGTGGTCTTGCGCTCCAGGTAGTCACCGTCCGGGTCCAGTATCCCAAGCCGCGGCGTGCCCGCCACAATATCGCCGGAAGGCAGCCGCTCCCAGCCCGCGTAGGTACAAGTGCCTGTCACTGGCGTGCCCACCAGGGTACTGATGCCGAGGTTTTTCCAGGCCGCCACAAAACAGTGGCCATCCGAATAGGCGCCCTCGTTGGTGAGGGCGATAGACGGTTTCACCCATTCGGTGAGCGGCTCGCCCTGAGCCGGCCGGCCGTTGGGCACGTTGGTCATGTATTGGGTGCCGGAAAACAGCTGCACCAGCCAGTCCACCAGGTCGCCGCCGTTATTGTCGCGCACATCGATAACAATCCCTTCCCGGCTGAAGTTGCGCCCAAAAGTATCGCCGTAAACCCGCCGGTAGGTGTCGTCTGACATCTCCGGCAGATAGACGTAGCCAAGCCGGCCATTGGATAACTCCTCGACCAGGGCGTGACGGCTTTCAATCCACTGTTCCAGCAGCCATTCCGCTTCTTCGTCCCGGCTCACCGGCCGCAGCACGACGTCGAATTCGCCCCTGCGATCTGCCAGGGTCAGGCGGGTAGGCTGCCCGACCGCGTTGTTGAGCAAGGCAAAGTAGTTGACGCCCTCCCCCAGGCGCTGATCGTTGACGGCCAGGATGCGATGGCCAGCGCGAACGCGATCACTGGCTTCGGCCAGCGGCCCCTGGGTGAGAACCTGAGCGATGCGAATACCGGGTCCCTTGTCAGCAAGATCGAGAATCGCGCCGATCGCAGCCGTCGAATCCCCGGGGGCCGGGCGATAGCGCCCCGCTGCGTGGGAGACGTTCAATTCACCGACCAGCTCGTCGGCCAGTTCGGCAAAGTCGCGATTGTTGCTGACGGCCGGCAGTTTCGCCGCATAGGCCGCGTACATGTCGTCCCAGCGCGCTTCGGCCAGCACCTCTGGCAGGTAAATCCTGTCACGCGTGGTTTGCCAGATATGATGCAGCATGGCCTCTCGCTCGGCGCCGGCATCCACATCCACCGTGGCCAGCAGCGGCACCGTGTCCGCCGCGGGGTCGTCGGCTTCAAGATCAATGCTCATGAGGCTGCCGTCAGCCAGGACGATGGCGGCACTGTCGTCCTCGACCAGGGCCAGCGAGGCGCTGTCTGCGCCAATGCTGGCCACGCGCGATGTTTCCTCCGCGCGAAAATCGTGAGACCAGAGGTCGTAACCCTCCTCAAACGCGCTGAGGTAGTACAGCACCGAGCCATCGGCATTGAGGGCGAAATCGGCGAGGTCGGACGAGTGGATCGTCAGGCGGGCCTGCCGTTCTGCGGCTCGCTCCAGGTCGATTACCACCGGCTCCGGCTCGCTCTCCTCGTCGTCATCATCGTCCTCGTCAGCAGACTCCTCCAGGGCGAGGTCTTCTTCCGTGCGGCGGAAGGCGTCCCAGGCATCCTGGTTCAGGAACTGGGCGTAGACGTCGTACTGGGTGCCGTGCCCGCCGTGTTCGCGCAGACCAAAACGCCCGGTCACCCAGCTGAGCAGTCCCCCACTGGCATGCCAGTCCGGCGCCGCATCGGTGTAGCCTGAACGCGTGAGCTGCACCGGCGCCGCGGAGCCGTCTGCCGGCACTACCGCGATGTCCGGGAAAAACAGCCGACCATTGACTTGCACGCTCACCGCCAGCCAGCGGCTGTCGGGAGACCAGCTAAAGCCAACATCGTTGTTTCCGGACGAGTAGTTCAGGTCGCCGTCCGCCACCGTGACCGAGCGCTTGCGGCGGCGCTCAAACACCCGGACTTCCCGCCAGTCCGACAGGTAGGCAATGTGATCACCATCGGGCGAGGGAGCCGGGTGCGTTACCGCCACCCGGGGCTTGCCAGGCCGCTGGCTCGTGTCACCCTGTAGCAGACGCCGCTCGGCGACACGAGTCGCCAGGAAGAAGTGGCTCTCCGTATCGTCTTCCAGCACGCTTTCATAGATACTCCACTGGTCCATGCGCTGCGAGGCATACACCAGGGCCCGGCCGTCTGCATCGTAGGCCAGGTGGCGCTCTTCCCCCGGGGTGCGGGTAATCTGGCGGGTGGTATCGAACTCCACTGAGGTGGCGAACACGTCACCACGGGCGATAAAAGCCACTTCCTTGCCGTCGGGAGACACTACGAATTCGCTGATATCCGCGCCCAGATCGACGCGCTGCGTGGCGGTGACATGCCTCGCTGTCACCACAGTGATAGCCACGGGCCTGGCCTGTTCGCCACGCGCGCCAAAATACACCTGGCCGTGCAGGCTGTAGGCAATATCGCCGCGACCGGATACGGACAGGTCGCGCACCGGGTGCAGCTTGTGAAAAGTGATCTGGCGGGCACTGGTCTCGCCGCCCTCAAACTGCTGGTGCCAGACATTCAGCGTGCCCGAGCGCTCGCTGATGAAGTAAAAGCCGTCGCCAGACTCGTCCCAGGCCGGGGTGTGGTCGTTCCAGGCATTGGTGGTGAGCTGATCAAAACGATTTTCCGCAGGCACCATGCGCCAGACATCCCGGGCGAATGGAGAATCGTCATACTTGCGATGCAGGGTCTCGCGCTTGTCGTCAGCGAACAACAGCGCGTCTCCCGACCGGTTCCAGCGGGCGTGACGGGCATACAAGGTAGTCAGCTGTGTCGGCGTACCACCGGCGCGAGGCACCTCATAGAGCTCCGGTCTTCTGCGCTGGGGGTCAGCGCTGGCATTGAGCGCATCGTGACGAACACTGGTGAACAGTACTCGCTGGCCGTCGGCTGAAAAACCGCTGACCACATCATCGGAATCGTGAAACGTAAGCCGCCGTGGCGCGCCGCCCGCCGCAGGCATGACAAACACGTCCAGATTGCCGTGCAGGTCACTGCCAAAGGCGATCCACTGCCCGTCCGGGGACCACACGGGATTGGCCTCCACCGCATCGGAGCTGGTCATTGGCACTGCGGTACCGCCGCTGCTGGCTACCCGGTAGACATCTCCCAGATGGGTGAAGAGTATGCTCTCGCCATCGGGAGACACCGCGGTGTCCCGATGCCAACTCTCGCTGTAGGCCAGGCCGGGCGCCAGCAGGCAGGTCAGGCAGAAAGCGCCGGCCAGGCAGCGCTCAGCAATGCGTTTCATTTCGGACAATCCTTGTGAATCAACGGCGATCAGACAGTATAAGTCTGAACGCCCTGATCACCCAACGGACTGCGCAAAGGAATCGCAAACCCGATTCGAGTTGGAGCGGGTGATGGGAATCGAACCCACGTCATCAGCTTGGGAAGCTGAGGTTCTACCATTGAACTACACCCGCGCACTGACAGCTATGCCCCAGTCTACCGTGTCCAAAAGAGTCCATCCACGACGAGTGGCAAAAGACGAGTGCCTGGCCAGATACCCACATCGCGCGAGGTGGGCATTTTTTGCAACTGAACAAGTCCGATTGTTTCGTCGGGGTAAGCTGCTACGGCAGTCACCGGGTGCCCACATCAGTGCGCCACTCGGGACTAACCCTTGATATGGCAGGCCGCAGTGGGTTAACTAACTCTCGATGCTTAATTCAGATCAAAGCAGCCACTTTTCCGAGAGCGCAGCTGGTGAGTGATATCCACGGCGACTGTTTTTACAAGCTGTTTGCCGTGGCGAAGCTGCTGCTTTGCGCTGTCGGGTTGACATTGGTCACAGCGACAGCGGTCTGGCCACAGGGCGACTCCGCTGAACAGCTACTGGCCGCATCAGAAGCGGCTGACGATGCCGGCAAGCTGTCAGAAGCCGAGTCACTGGTGCGACAAGCGATTGCCATCGCCGAGGCAGAACAAAACGCTCAAGTGGCCGCCGCCGGGCAACGACAGCTCGGCAGGCTGCTAACGGCCCTCAACCGCTATCCTGAGGCTGAGGCGGCGCTGCAGCGGTCACTGACAGCACTCGAGCCACTGGGAAACAGCGAAAGTCTAGCTCGTACGCTTACCGCCATCGCCTTGCTTCACCGATATCGCGCGGACTACCCCTCCGCGCTGGAATCGCTACGCCGTGCTCATCAGATCTTTGAGGAAATCGACGACAAAGCGGGCCTGCAGTCCACCTATCATATCTATGGCGTCATCTACGATCTCATGGGCCAGCAGGACGACGCATTGGAGTGGCATCTTCAAGCGCTGGAGCTGGCACGCGAACTGGACTACGCGCCGGGTATTGCTGATGGTGTGTATGCGCTCGGAGAAGTGCATCGTGAACTGGGTGAGCATGATGTCGCCCTGGAGTATTTTCGCGAGTCCCTCAGTCTCGACGAAGCCTCCGGCATCAGCCGCAACGTCGCCTATAGCCGGATCAAGGTCGGGGCAACGCTGACCGAGCTGAAACAGACCGCCGAGGCGCGCACACACTACCAGGCGGCTCTGGCCCTGTTTGAGAAGAGCAACACGCCGCGCGACTACCAATGGGCCCGTGCTCACCTCGCGTATCTCGGCGCTGTAGAGGGCGATGTCGATCCGGCCCGAGACACGCTGGAAGATGTGCTCGCCAGATCAGTTGCTGCGGATTGGCCGCGGCTGGCGAACCACGCTCGCGAATGGCTGGTGAGACTGGAGTGCAAAGCGGGCCATACAGAGGTGGCACTCGTACACCTGGACAAGGTGCTCCAGGATGTTTTGCAACAACAGGCACTGGGTCGTGCCATGCGCTTGTACGACATGAAGTCACAGTGCCTTGAGAGCGCAGGGCTTTCCGCACAGGCCCTCAAAGCGGTACGCGAGCGCGACGTACTGGAGTCCAGGCTGTTTGACTCGTTCAGAACGTCGGTCATCGCAGCCATGCAGGGCGAGGCAGAGTTTGAACGAGCCCTGGAACTCGCGCAAAAGGACAAGGCACTCGCCGAGCTGGCACTGGAGCGCGAGACCACCAGGCGACTGGTCGGCTTCGCCGCCCTGGTAACGCTATTCCTACTGGCCTTTCTGCTGTATGGGCGATTGCTCCAGCGGCGCCAAAACCGACGGCTGAGCGAAGAAGTGCGCGAAAAGACCAGTGCCTTGACGGAGCGCAACGCTGAGCTGGAGGATGCCTACCAGGCCGTCGAGCGAGCCAGCGTCACTGACCCGCTTACCGGCCTCCACAATCGGCGATTTCTGGAAGACCGCATCGAGAATGATACCGCCCGCGCTCTGCGTCTATATGCGAACTGGGACGGCAACCCCGAAACTCGCCCCACGGATGCAGATCTGGTTTTCTTCATGGTCGACATGGACAACTTCAAATCGATCAACGATCGTCTGGGACATGCAGCAGGTGACGCCGTGTTAAGCCAGGTGAGTCTTGTCCTCAAAAGAGAGTTCCGCGAAGCAGACCTGGTAGTGCGCTGGGGCGGCGAGGAGTTTCTGGTGGTCGCTCGCTTCATCGACCATCGCACATCACCGGCGATCGCCCAGCGGGTCTGCGCTGAGATAGCAAGCCACGCTTTCCGGCTGGATGACGGCAGTGTGTTTCACTGCACCTGCTCTATCGGCTTTGCCGCATATCCACTATCACAGCCGGTAAGCAACGCCGCGACCTGGCAGGATGTGGTGGAACTCGCCGACCAGGCGCTTTATGCCGTCAAGCAGGGCCCACGGAATGGTTGGCAGGGCTACTTCATGATGCGCCCGCTTGATCCTAAACGCCCGATGGCCAGTTGGGTACCGACGGCGGTAGAGAGTGGCACCTTACAAGTCGTGCGCTCTTTCAATCCTGCCTGACAGGCACTTGCGCCAGGAAAGGTATAGCGGGCGGACCCGGCTACTCGGAGCTGCCCATCCGGCGTCAGGAACGGTTGGCCTGCCTTCGAGCAAAAAACCAGGCAAGTATAAAAACGGCGCACAGCAGGAACTCTACGTACATCAGCAGCACAAACAACGGCGCCGGGTAACCGTAGGCCAGGATAGAAAATAGTCTGCCAATGCCTCCCACCAGGAACAGGGCGGTGAGTGGCAACACCCACTGCAGTGTGCCCGGCAAGCTCCGGGCGGCCTTGATGAGGGCGATGCCGTAGGCCACCCAGAACACGGCGTAGAAACGGAACTCGTTATCAGTATTGGCCGTTTTGAGGTCGCCGAAGTCGCCCGCCGGTAGCCCCAGCGTTCCCAGCACCCCGGAAAGCAGTTCAGCGGTGGTGGCTATGCCAAACAGGAAGTTGGAGCTACCGATGGCAATGGCGGACACGCCCAGAACCCAGAACCCCGCTATCAGTACACGAACAGCAATGGTGCCTTGCATGGCCTACATCTCCCCACAGCCATCAACTGGACGAAACACTCTCTCAGCCGGCCTTGGGTACGGACTGCTTCCGCAGGCACTTCTCCGTTACCCTGGCACTTGCAGGAAAGCGGTCTGGCTCTCAGTGTAGTCTCTATCGGCTCGACGCGGGAGGTCAGCCTTGAGCCAGCATCGACTCGTAGTGTGATAGCGTTTGCTCACCGTCTATCGCCGCCTTGATATCACCTGCGAGAGCCGAGTTCAGGCGGTCCTTAATCCCGGCGTAGGCCTGGGCTGAGTGGCCCGCCAGCCGGGAGGCTATCGTCCATGCCTGTGCCTCACTGTTCGCCGGCGCCACCAGCTCATGAAAAACCCCTGCTTCAAGGGCCTGCCGGGCAGAGAAGCGCTCCGCCGTGCACAGTGTACGGCTGTACCAAGCTGCGGTAAGCCTGGCTTTCAACAGCGTGAAGGCGTACAGCGGCGGAACGATGCCCAGCTCTACTTCATTGAGGCACCAGAGGTAGTCTGCATCCGCACCCACCCGATAGTCACAGGCCAGCAGGGTGAACAGGCCCATTGGAAAGATGTGGCCTGCTGCGAGGGCCACCGTCGGCCGCGGGAAGCTGAGCATGGTGTACAGCAGCTCTCCGCCGGCTTTCATCATCTCCAGCGCGGCTTGCGGGTTCATCTCGGCAAACACCTTGATATCAAAACCCGCTGAGTAGGTCTTCGGCAGCGCGGAACACAGCAGCACGGCAGCCTTGTCTTCCCGCGCCTGCTGGAAGGCCTGTATGAGCTGCGTCAGCATCTCAGCATTCATGATATTGGCGCGGCCATCGTCCATGGCAATCGTCGCCACCCCATCTTTCAAACGGTAACTCACAAGATTCACTGTCTATCTCCAAACAAACCTGCGATGCAGCTTCATTTTTTGATGTAGACCAGTCAATATATAAAAAACGCCAGGAGGAAAGCCCATGCCGGCAGTTGGAAAACACCGGGAACCCATTATCGATGCCGCCATCAAGCACTTCCGGCAGCGCGGCTACCCCGGCACCGGACTCAACGATATTGTGCGCAGCAGCGGCGCGCCCAAGGGCTCGCTCTACTATTATTTTCCCGAGGGCAAGCCCTCAATTGCCGTGGCCGCGGTAGAAGAAGCCGCAGTGCGCATGGCGGCCAGCATGAAGGATATAGCCGACAAGACGGATACCGCCGGCGAATTCATACTGGGCTTTGCGAACACACTGGGTGGCTGGCTCAAGCGCTCCCGATACAGGGATGGCTGCCCAATGACCACGGTGCTGCTGGAACTTGCTCCCCAGGACAGGAACATCGTCAAAGCCGGACGCGCCGCCTACCAGCGCAGGCTGGCGGTGATAAAGGACGTGCTGAAGCGGGACGGTTACGGGGCTCAGCGCTGCGAAGCCATCGCCTGCCTGTGGATGTCCGCGCCCAATGGAGCGCTGATTCAGGCGCGGGTTGAGAAGAGTACGCAGCCGTTGGAAATCGTCGCTGAGCTACTGGTGGAATCTCTGCCCGCGGTCAACGCAGAATCGGGGGCATGCCCATGATCGACCACATCTCAATCCAGGTGCAGGATCTCAAAGCGGCAACGGCGTTCTACCAGAGAGTGCTGGAGCCGCTGGGCTTCCAGCTATTTTTCGACACTGAGGACACCGCCGCGTTCGGCACCAGGTACCCACAGTTCTGGCTCAACCATCGGCCAGACCTACCGCCTGCCCATCCCCGGACCGGCGCTCACGTCTGCCTGCGCGCACCCAGTGACGAAGCCGTCAGCGACTTCCACGCCGCAGCGCTGGCCCTGGGAGGGACTGACGATGGCGCGCCAGGTCCACGACAGGCGTTGCTGACAACATACTTCGGCGCGTTTATCCGTGACCTCGATGGGAACCGCGTTGAAGCGGTGTGCTTTCCCAAGAAAGCAGCGCAGGCCTGAGTGGCATGGCGGGCCCCGTTGCGGGCATCGCACTAGGGTGGGAGTTCGAGTACCTGCCCGTCTTTTACCCGCAGGCTGATCCTGTGCGCATGGCTGAAATCGACCAGGGGGTTGCCCTCCAGCACCAGGAAGCTTGCCTCAAACCCCGCCTCGAGTTTGCCGATTGGGCGATCTGGAAACACCACCTGCGCGCAGTAGTCGGTCCACATACGCAGTAGCGTGGTGTTGTCGACAATGCCGAGCCTGGCCAGGTGTTCCGCCTCCGACCGGGCCGTACCCTGTGTGTTGTCGCTCCCGATTGCCACCGGCAGGCCGGCCTCGAGCAGTCGGGCCAGGTTATCCCGTTGCGTGGCAATAGTGGCAGCATAGCGCTCGGGTGCCTGCACGCGGTAGCGGTTAGCCACCGTAAACGTGGTCACCAGAGCCGCCCCGGATCGCTTCGCGAGCTCAATGGTGTTATCCGACAGGGTAACCGGATTTGAGTTGGATGGGATATGGGCGATGATGTCCGCGCCGGCTTCCAGCGAAGTCCGCATGTCGAAGTCAGTTTCCACGTGCACCGCAACACGCAGGTCTTCCGCATGGGCCCATTTCACCAGGGTGGGTAGTAGCTTGGGATCGAGGCCGCGCGACCCATAGTAGGACGGGTTGTCTTTGCGCAGGTCATACTGCTCGGAATACAACAGCATCACCTTGATGAAATCTGGCCGGCCCGCGAAAATCAGCGACCACTTGGCGCGCATCTCCTCGAGTGTGTCTGCCTCGAAGTAACCCGCATCGGGGAGTGTTTCCTTCGTAAACTCCGGGTACCTGCCGTAGCGTTCCATCAGAAACTCACGCAAGCGCCGGGGATGCCCTCCCGAACCGGTTAGACCGTTGTTAGCGAACACGACATCCACGGAGGCAGGGGTGTTGAGCTGGTCGGCAATGCGCTCGCGATAATAGGCGAAAGACCCCATCATCATCGCGTAGAAGATGCCGTCCTCCAGGTAGGCGTTCACGGTTTTCTGCACGAAAGCCTCGTCGTCGCCACTGCCAAAGTTGTGGTTATGCGCTTCGCAGTAGGGCGGCACCACATACTTGCCAGCCAGGTCTATAACGTCTGCGGCAGGCAGCAGCTTGCCTGAATACTGCAGGCGGCCATCGATCACATAAGCGGTGCGCGCCTCGAAGCCCTCGCCGGTAAACCAGACGCCGTTGTCAAAGCGATAGGCCGCCATATCCCTTTGCGCCACTGTGCAGGATGCGAGAACGCCGGCGAACAGCAGCGCGACAAGACGCCACGCCGCGCTGTTTTGATGGCATATGCCACGCTTTACCGTGGGCCCGGCGGGAGACGTATCGATCTTCAAAACGCGCCACTCAGTATCAGCGTGAGACTGGCTCCAGCCTGTGTCTCCCGGTTTTCCTCAAACAGCACCGGCGTCAGCGACCTCGAGCCGAGGAATACCGTTCGTTCGCGGCTAAACGTCTTGTCCAGTAGGTTGGCAAGCCGCAGCTCGGCTTTCATTCCCGGGATTCTGGTGGTTTCCACGAACGCCGCCAGCTCCATTCCAACATCGGTGCGCACCAACTCATCCAGGCCAAAGTAGTCTTCACGGGCGCTGTCGGAAAAGCTGATACCCCACGCCGCACCCGCACGCTTGAAGTCCTGTCGCAGGTCAAACGCATAGCTCCAGGGGGGCTCGTTTGAGAGGCGGCGATCATCTCCGGTTACCGGATCGGTCACACTTGAGTCCTGAATGCGTGCGCTGGCCTCGACACGCACGTTGTCCAAACCTGGAAAATCCAGAGTCGCCGTCAGGTCCACCTCCCCTCCCCAGCGACGGCCATCGCCGATATTCCCGGGCGATTCGAACATATCACCAATCGGTATCAGATCTTCCACGTCATCTATCCAGTCATAAAAGGCCGTCATCGAAAACACGCCAATTTCACCGAAGCGGTACTCATAGGTGGACTCCAGGTGCCAGGTCTGCTCGGGCTCCAGTTCAGGATTACCGAAGTCGATATCGTTGTCATCGAAGTTGGTGGAACTGACGAAGTCGGAAAAATCGAGCTGTGAGACATCGCGCTCAAAGCGCAGCCGAAACTGTCCGCCGCCGCGCACATCATGCGTCACGGCCAGGGTTGGCTTGGGGTATGTGAAGGAGCGACGGTTACTGAAGTCACCGCTTTGACGAATGGTGGACTCCTCTATAGCAAAACCGAAGTCGACGATGGTCCTCGGGTTGAGGCTCCAGGAATCGATGGCAAACAGTTCATACCTGAACTCGGTCACACGCGTATCAGAACCGTCGATGGGCACCACCTGGCCGTCTATGGTGAACACTGCCTCACTGTCGACTGTATTCCAGACCCCCTCCGCACCAAAGCGAATATTGTGCCCCTGCCACCGTGTCCAGCTCAGCTCGGCGCGCGCGATGCTCTCCCCCTTTTCATCCTCGAAGTCGAAGATACTCTCGCTGGCGCCGCCCCCGGCTTCCTCGACGCGGAGACGGGATACACCGTCATCAAACTCGTAGTTGAATATCGCCACAAACTTGCCCGCCAGGTCCTGCCCGAGGGCCGTTTCAAGGTCCGTGGAAGCCTCTAGCTGGATTTCATCCATGTCAAAGTCCTGGATAAAACGGGATGGATCGCCCACCTCAGGGGTACGGTATGAGTCTTCATCGCTTTCCACCTTTTCATCATAGATACG
Organism: Halieaceae bacterium; assembly: GCA_028282105.1. Classification (GTDB taxonomy): domain Bacteria; phylum Pseudomonadota; class Gammaproteobacteria; order Pseudomonadales; family Halieaceae; genus JANQIO01. Next base: position 23,556 of record JANQIO010000144.1, read on the forward strand.
GAAGTTGCTGCGAAGAATCCGCTCACGGGAAAGCGGCGTCTCGGTCGTGAACGCCGCCGACCAGAACGCGTATTCCGAGGTAGAGGTTTCCTCCCGACGCTCCGGGTTGATGGCGGAGACCAGATGCTCGGTGCCACGATTGCGCGAGTAAACGGCGAACCGCTCGGCGGCGACGGTGTACTCTGTCGATCCCATGCGACCGGAGTAAGCTAATTCGCCCCGCGGCAGAACGCGGCCACCGTCATAGTCTGCGCTTGCCTGCCAGGACGTACCCGCCGGCGCTGCCTCGAGCAGCACGATGTTCGCCACCACCCCCTGCACGCGAGCTTCGAGAGCGCCAGTCGCGCCACGAATCAACTGGATCTCCTGTACCCGATGGGAAGGAATTCGGCGCAGAAACTCCGACAGCTCGGTGGACTTGGCGCTCGGACGTTCTCCATTGACCAGTACGTTGCCCGCGTTGGCGCCGAAACCACGCAAATTGTCACCCTCATCAAGCTGGAAGCCCGGCAGCCTTGACACCATCTCCAGGGCGTTGATGGGGCGGTAGATAGCAAAAAAATCAGGCATATACACGACCTGTGCCATCTCCGTACGGGCCAACGCCTCTGCCGACATCCCACGTGAGGCATTCACCACCTGCCCCTCGACCCCCTGTGCCTGCGCCGGCATCCTGCTCAGAAACGCACTGGCGACAAGCGCCCACGCCAGGCGGGCGAGACAGGAATGAGAGTTGTCACGGGGCGGGCCCAAGCCTGACATCGGCACTGCCTGTTACTCAAAAAATTTCGCCTGTGGGCTTACACCGATACGCCATCGCGCACAGGCTCCATGGCAGGCAAGGTAATCAAGATGTCGGTGGTGTGGGAGAAAACTCGACCAACGACGGAAATCAGCGCGTGAACGGCGCGCCGGTGCCGGCCAATACCAGCGATTTTGTGCCGGCAAGCAGGCGCCGGATGCCGACGCGTTGGAGAGGCAGGGAACGGCGACGGTGAACGGCAGCAGGCGACCGCCAAACGACAACAATGGCGGGTGCAACGGTGGTATGACGAGTGCTATTTTGTGGTCACGACAAGGCTGCGAATCCAGGGAGGCGGCGCGGATATCCGCCACGCGAACCGATTGAGATCTGACCACTGGCAGATACTGCTCGCCTGGCTGCTCTACGCTGCAGCGGAAACCCTGTTCCTGCCTGTCTTCGCTCCGGCGCACTGGCAAGTCAGTCTGAACGCGCAGGCGCTCTTTGCACCCAGCTACCACGCGCTGGTCGCTCTGGCGATCGCGTTTCCGCTGTCGAACAGGCTGTTGAGTGCTCAGCGCTACGCCGCGTTCGCGTTCGCTGCCCTGCTGGTACTGCTGATGTCCTCTGTGGCGCTTGAGTTCCTGCTAGAACCGCTGCTCTTCGGCCGCAAAGTCATCTTCGCGGCCGCCTATCTGAGCTTCGCCGAGGGCACCACGGTCGCACTGCTGTTTGTCGCCCTGAGGCTGCTGGCTAGCCGGCGTCGCAACGAGCGCAGAATCGCAGAGCTGCAGCAGGCCAACGTGGAAGCAGAGTTGCACTACCTGAAAGGCCAGATCAATCCGCATGTCTTGTTCAACGCCCTCAACAACATCTACTCGCACGCGCTGCATAAATCGGAGCAAACGCCCGACCTGATCCTGAAGCTCGCTGACATGCTGCGTTACATGACCTACGACTGCGGCGGAGACAAGGTGCCGCTGGAGAAGGAAGTCAGTTTCCTGTCAGACTATGTCGGCATACAGAAACTGGCGCTCGAAGGGCGCGGGTCCGTCGACTACAGCTTCCATGGCTCGGCCACGGACAAACACATTGCTCCCTTCCTGCTGATTCCCTTTATCGAGAATTGCTTCAAGCACAGCCTGGACACCATGGAGCGCAGCATGCGCATCAACATTGATCTCACGGCAGACAATGGTCGTCTGCGGCTGGTTTGCAGTAACAGCTTCGACGAGTCCGCCCCGCGCCCCGCTGGTGGACACGACTCCGGGATCGGCCTCAGCAATGCCAGGCGGCGGCTGGAGCTGTTGTTCGGCGACAATTTTGAGCTCGATACCTACCCGCTGGATGGTGTTTTTCACGTCAACCTTGATGTGCCGGTGCAAACATGAAGACGATACGCAGCGCCATTCTCGAGGATCAACGCCCCGCGCAGAAAATCCTCCAGACCTACATCAGAGAGGCCGACCATCTCGAGCTGGCGGGCACCTATGGTTCCGCCTCGGAAGCGGCTATCGCCCTGCCCTCCGCCAGTATCGACTTGCTGTTTCTTGACCTGCATCTGCCCAAAATGGATGGCTTCACCTTCCTGGCCACACTGCACCAACCACCGCTGGTGATTGTCACGACGGCGGACGAGCAGCAGGCGATCGATGGCTATAACCACAATGTGGTGGACTACTTGCTGAAGCCTTTCGCGTTCGAAAGGTTTCTGCAGGGTGTTGAAAAAGCTCGAGCAAGGCTTTCAGCGAGTTCAGCAGGGCTCGCGGTAGCGACTGACCCGCAAGACCTTTTCGTCAAGAGTGGCGGCGAGATCAGGCGCGTGCCGGTCGAACAGATCCAGTACATCAGATCCGACGGGGACTATGTCGTGCTGGTGACCGGCGAACAGAAGTACTACTTTGCGCGTACCCTACAGTCCTTGCTGGCGGAGCTTCCCCAACACCTGTTCGCACGTGTCCACCGCTCTTACATCGTGAATCTCAGGTGTATATCTCGTATCGTCGGAACTGACATTTACCTTGGCGAGACCACGGTGCCGATTGGCCGCAGCTATCGGGATCAATTTCTGTCACGGATCAGTGCAGGATAGGGCCGGCGACGCGGGGCAAGCCGGATATTGCGCCCTTCCCGCTATTTGTCCGCCAGCCGCCAGTAGATACGTACGGCCATTTCCTCAGCTGCCAGCATCAACACCACAACGCCGATGAAGGCGACGACCCCGTGCAGCGGACCGTGGAAGGCCACCGTGTCTCCGAAAGCGAAGTCCACTGCCCCCAGCATCACGAACTTGGAGCCAAACAGGATCAGCCAGGCGCTGAAGTAGCGCAGCCCTATCGCCAGCCCACCGCTCTTGCCCTTGAAGAAACCCGCCACCCAGTGTTCCAGCGCCAGGGTGGCTTTCAGCAGCACCTGTAGCAGGATCGCCGCCAGCAGGGATACGGTGAAGGAAGTAATGGACACCAGAGACCAGTACTCGTTGCAAAGATTCAGCACCGTCATATCAATCAGTACTGCCAGCAGGTAGCGGTTATAGAGCCGCTGGGAGTTGCTGGGTGTGTCGGTCAGGGCAACGCCTGGGATCTCCTCGGTCATTGAATAACTATCCACGCTAAGTCGCGGGCAGGTATAGCAGACCTGCCGGGACTTGGCACGTCTTTCAGAGAGATTGCGCTGGCGAGATGGCCAGGGGCTGACGATACTTGAGCTATGGCCCGACGCTTTTCCATACACTCCGACCTTGCCGCCCATCCCGCAGAACTGTGGGACCACGCCGTAAGCCCGATGGACGTGAATGCCGAGCTGCGGCCGCTGCTGAGCATGAGTTTTCCCGATGGCGTCGAGGACATTACCACCGGCTGGGAGCCGGGCCGATTCCGGTTTCGCAGCTGGATTCTCCTGGGCGGCGTGATCCCGGTGGAATATGACGACATCGCCTTTGCGGAGGTACAGCCGGGACGCTCTTTTTGTGAAACCTCGACCCTGGCCAGCCAGTCCCTGTGGACCCATGAGCGGGTGGTCGAAGCCCTGCCCGGTGGCGCCAGGATCAGCGATCACCTGACCTTTGCCGCCAGGCTGCCCTTGCTGGAACCGCTCTACGGCTGGGTGTTTCGCTGGGTATTCCAGTGGCGGCACCACAATCTGCGACGCCGCTACGGCAACCTGGTGGCCAGCGCCGCACACCGCCAAACCATTGCTATCAAAGAGGTCTAGACATGGCACTCAAACCTTCACTGGAACACCTGCTGGACGAGCGGCGCATTGCCACCATGACAACCTATGACGCCGATGGCCTGCCCCATGTCACCGCTGTCTGGTTCCTGTGGGAGGACGGCGCCCTGTACGTCAACACCAGCGCCCAGACCAGCAAGGGGCGCAATCTGCTGCGCGACCCGCGCACAGCAATCTGTATCGATTCACGAGAAATCGGCAAGGAAGCCGGCATCAGCGCCTGCGGGACGGCGGAGTTGCTCACCGGTGAGGCGGCAGCTGAGATCGCCCCGCGGGTAAACGGCAAGTACCTCACCGATAAGGCCATGCAGGACCCGGTGATGGGGCCGGCATTCGCGGCCATGTCGGACCTGGTCGTGAAACTGGTGCCCCAGCGCTGGATTTCCTGGGATATGGAGGCCATGGGCGAGGAGATGTTTGCCGCCTTTGACGGTGACGAAGCCGACTTCGACGAGGCGGATTACTTCCACCCTACCGTGCCCTGAGCGATCTCCCGCCCGGGCTCAAGACCCGTGAAAGTGGGTGATATCCGCCAGTTCGGCGCGCTCGGTGCGGCAGCGATTGGAGGGGTGCTGTTCGTCCTCGTAGCCGAATGAAAGTCCAAACAGCAGCCGGTTGCCGGGATCGATATCCAGCACCTCGCGCACCTGGCCCGCCATAAAGCTGAGTGCGGTCTGCGGGCAGCACGCCAGGCCGTGGGCTACCATGGACAGCATCAGGGTCTGGGCGTACATCCCCAGGTCGCAGGCCTCGCGCAGCCCAAAGGGCTCTGGCAGGAACAGGAAGGCTACATGCGGGGCGTCAAAGAAGGTGAAGTTGCGCATAAAGGCGACGTTGCGCTTGTCCTTTTCCTCACGGGTGATCCCCATGGCGCTGTATAGTGCCTCCGCCGAGGCGTACTGGCGCTCCTTGTACACGCCCTCGTACTTGCCGTCGTAGGGAAAGTCCATAGTGAACTCGCCCTTCATGAAGGCTTCCGGCAGCTTAGTGCGCAACTCCTCGACCTTGTCCCCCGATGCCACATGGGTCTGCCAGGGCTGGGTATTGCAGTTGGAGGGCGCCCGCAGTGCCGCACCAAACACCTGGTCCAGCACCGTCTGGGGCACGGGCTCTCTGCTGAATCCGCGGGCGGATTTCCTGGCATCAACTAACTGCGTGAAGACGCTGGCAACGTCGCCAGATACGGGGTCTTGCATGAAGGAATCTCTCTTAGGACGGGGCTGAATTGCGCGGTTATGGTACCGCTACTCGCCCTTGAACACAGCCTTGCGCTTCTCCTTGAAGGCGCGCATGCCCTCTTTGGCATCGGCAGAGCCAAACACCGGGCCCGCAAGGGCGTCGGAGGCGAGCATGGCAGCGTCTTCCTCCATATCTTCCTGCTGTTCACGCAGGGAGCGGGTAATCGCAACAATGGCCAGGGGCGCGTTCTCACAGAGCCGCGCCGCCAGCTTGCGAGCCTCGCTGAGGGTCTGCCCCTTCGGGACCACCCGATTGATCAGCCCAAATTGCAGCGCCTGCTGGGCCGAGATGGTCTCGCCCAGCAGCAGCATCTCTGCGGCCAGGCAATAGGGAATCTGGCGCCGCAGGCGTACCGTCGAGCCCCCCATCGGGTACAGACCACGGGCAACCTCAGTCACACCGAAGGTCGCGTCCTCCGCGCCCACCCTGATATCGGTGCCCTGCAGTATCTCTGTGCCGCCCGCCAGGGCGTAGCCCTCGACCGCGAGAATGATGGGCTTGCTGGGGCGATTATCACGTAGCAGGGCCTGCCAGTGCACGTTTGGAACCTCCGCCATCACCGCCATGAACTCGTCGGTGGCCTGCTGGTTGCCATCGGCGCCGGCCTTCAGGTCCATGCCGGCACAGAACGTGTCGCCCACCGCGGTAAGAATGGCGCACAGCAGGCTGTCGTCTGTATCCAGCAGGCGCCAGGCGCGATACATACCCAGCAACATCTCCGGGGTAAAGGCGTTCCTGGCCTCGGGACGATTGAGAGTAACGGTGAGCACCGCACCATCGCGCTCAACGATGCAGTTGGCCGTGCTGATATCAAGTTCAGTCATGGTGTTACTCTGCTTGCTGCTTAGCTCACTAGAAAGTCGCCGGACAGCGCCAGCTCGCGGGCTTTGGGGTAGGCGGGTTTGCCGCTGGGAGCGCGCGGAATCTCGGTCACCAGATGCAGTTCACGCGGCACCTTGTAGCCAGCCACGTGTTGGCGGGCCGCCGCCTGCAGGGAATCGAGGGTCAGCTCGTTGCCCTCCCGCAGCGCCACCACAGCGGTAACCTTGCTGCCGTAGCGTTCGTCCGGGGTATCGACCACCAGGCAATCAAACACCGCTGGGTGAGTCTTGAGGGCCTCTTCCACTTCTTCCGGGTAGATTTTCTCGCCGCCGGAGTTGATGCAGTTGCTGCCGCGGCCGTAGACGGTAATCGAACCGTCTTCCTCGAGGCGGGCGACGTCACCGGTCAGCAGCCAGGCCTGGCCGTCCACCTGCACAAAGGTTTCCGCAGTTTTTACCGGGTCGTTGTAATAGCCCACCGGAATATAGCCGGAGCGGGCAAAGATGCCCTCTTCCCCCGGCGCCGCCAGATGGTAGTTTGCCGCTTCTCCACAGACAACATTCATAAATTCAGACGGCGTTACATTGCCCAGGCCCTTGGATTCGCCCTTCTTCTCACCCGAGTCGAAGCCCATGTTGCCGGACTCCGAGGAACCAAAGGAATTGGTGATAAAACAATTGGGGAAATGCTGCTTGAAGGCTTCCTGCTTGGACACGGAAAACACCGCGCCGCCCGAGCCAATATTGAAGATAGAGCTCAGCTCCCAGCGCTCGGGGTTCGCCGCCAGGGCATCCAGGAGGGGTATGGCCATGGCGTCGCCGACGATAGTGAGCGAGTTGACCTTCTCGCGCTCGACGATATCCCACACCTGCTCACCGTCCAGGTGACGGTTGGGGTTCAGTACCACGGTATTGCCCGCCAGCAGCTGGATACAGGCATACCACCAGCAGGCGCCGTGCATCAGCGGAGCCAGCGCCATGCCGACGATGGGAAAGTCCGCCACGCGGCCGGCGATCTGTTCAGGTTCGGTGATGGGGCCGTCCGGGTGGAACCAGCCGCCGCCGCCCAGCGCTGCGTAGAACAGGCTCTTGTGAGGCCACATCACACCCTTGGGCATGCCGGTGGTGCCACCGGTGTACAGCAGGAACAGGTCGTCATCCTCGCGGAGGCCAAAGTCCCGCTCGCCGGACTGGCCTGCCAGGGCAGCCTCGTACTCCGTGCTGTCCGCCAGTTCCGCCCCGCTGGCATCGTCCACCGCTACCAGGGTATGCACACCGGTATCCGGCAGCTCTGCGATGAGCGGTGCAAACTCGCGGTGATGGATGCAGGCGACCAGGTCGGCATTGTCGAATATGTAAGCCAACTCATCTGCCACGTAGCGATAGTTGACGTTGATAGGCACGGCCCGCAGCTTGAAACAGGCCATCATGCTCTCGAGGTACTCGTTGCAGTTGTACAGGTAGAGCCCGACATGATCGCCGGGGCCCACCCCGCGGCCCGCCAGGTAGTGCGCCAGCTGGTTGGCGCGACGCTCCAATTCGGCGTAGCTGGCGCGTGCGTCACCGCAGATCAGGGCCGCACGCTCCGGTACCGCGTCGGCCACCATCTCAAACAGGTCTGCGAGGTTGAACGCCTTGCTCATACTGCGTAGGTCCTCTCGTTGCGCCGGGGATCAAGCTTGCTCGGTGCTGACAATCCACATGGCGTAGAACTGGGCGCCGCCACCATAGGCATGGCCCAGCGCCGTGCGTGCGCCATCCACCTGGTGGTCGCCGGCATCGCCGCGCACCTGGCGGGCGGACTCGGCGAAGCGAATCATGCCGGAGGCGCCAATCGGGTTAGACGATAACACCCCACCGGAGCAATTCCAGGGGATATCGCCGCCCTCGTCGAGCGATGTGGCGCCTTCCATGGTCAGCTTCCAGCCCTCCCCCTGCTCTGCGAAACCGAGGTTCTCCAGCCACATGGGCTCGTACCAGGAGAACGGCACGTAGACCTCGGCACAGTCCAGTTCCTTGCGGGGGTTGCCAATCCCTGCCTGGCTGTAGACATCCGCGGCACAGTCGCGGCCCGCCTGGGGATTGGCTTCATCGCGACCGGCGTACATGGTGGGCTCGGAGCGCATGGCGCCGCCGCGAATCCACACCGGGGGACGTGGACCCTGCTTCGCCAGCGCCTCGTCGGCAATCACCATGGCGCAGGCGCCGTCCGAGGACGGGCAGCTTTCCAGAAAGCGAATCGGGTCCCACAGCATGGGCGACTCCTCCACTTCCTTCATGGTGATGTCGGGCATCTGCAGATGATTCAGCGGATTGCGGGCGCCGTGCAGGCGATCCTTGACCGCGACCTTGATGCCGGTGTCCCAGGGCGCGCCGCTGCGGCGCATATATTCACGCATAATGGGCGCAAAATAGCCCCCGGCGCCGGCGTTGAGGTGGGGTGAAAAAGGCTGCGGATTGGACAGCGCCCACATGGCATTGGATTCTGATTGCTTCTCGAAGGTGACCGTCAGTACCCGGCGAAACGTTCCACTCTGCACATGCGATGCGGCGACCAGCGCCGTGGAACCGCCCACCGAGCCCGCGGTGTGCACCCGCAGCATGGGCTTGCCATTGCAGCCCAGGGCATCGGCGAGATACACCTCCGGCATAATGACTCCTTCGAACATATCGGGAGCCTTGCCGATGATCACGGCCTCGATATCATCCCAGCCCAGGCCGGCATCATCGAGGGCATTCTGGGCGGCCTCTCGCACCAGGCCGGCGATTGACACGTCTCCGCGGCGGGCCTTGTAGTGGGTCTGGCCGATTCCGGTGACAGCGGCATATTGCATCAGGCAGCCTCCAGGACAGCGACCAGGTTGTGCTGCAGACAGGGGCCGCTGGTGGCATGGGCCACACCACGACGGATTTCCCCATCCATGATTCGGCGGGCCACCTCGCCCACCCGGGACAGGCCAGAGGCCATCATCAGATTGCCCGCCAGCACACCGCCGGACGGATTTACCGCAGTGCTGTCATCGAGCCCCAGGGCGCGGCTGAGAATGATTTCCTGGTGGCTGAAGGGCGCATAGAGTTCAGCCACTTCCACAGGGCCATCAGGCACTCCCGCCCTGTCGGCAGCCAGCGTGGTGGAAGCCGACCGGGTCAGGTCGCGGGCGCCGATGTTGTGGGATTCCATGCGGTGGTCGATACCCCGGATCACGGCATAGGGCCTGCCCCAGGCCCGCGCCTTCTCCAGGGTGCAGATCACCATCGCTGAGGCGCCGTCGGAGATCGGGCAACAGTCATGTTTGCGCAGGGGTGCCACCCAGGGCGCCTCCGCCAGCAGTTCATCCACCGAAACATCTCCCGCGAGCTGGGCGTGGGGGTTGTTGGCTTTGGCCTGGGCCCGGGACCGGGACACCACCGCAGCCATGTCTGCCTCGGTCACCAGGCCCTGGTCAATCAGGGTTCGCGCCTGCAGTGCGGCAAGGCTTACCGAGTCGACCCACAGCGGAGCAAGATAATAGGGGTCCAGCTGCTGGGACAGCACCGTCGGCAGCTCGCCTGGCGAGGACTTGCCAAAGCCGTAGATCAAGGCTGACTCGGCCTGCCCCATGCTGATCTTGAGCATGGATTCATAGAGGGCCCAGGCGGCATCCATTTCGACGTGGGATTCCTTGATGGGGGGCACTGCGCCCAGGGCATCGACACCCATCACGAAAGCGAAGCTGGCACCCTGCTGATAGTCACAGCTACCTGAGCAGGTGAAATCCACGTCCTGGGAACTGTTGAGGCCAATCGCCTGCAGCGCCTGCTGGATCACCGGCATCACCAGCTCCACTTCATTGCAGGCACCGGCATCGCGGCGGCAGTCGGACTGGGCAAAGGACACCACGGCGACATCTTTCACGCTTCGCCCTCCCAGCCAGACAGCGGCACCTTGCCAATCATCTCAATCGGTACGTCGGGTTCATCGAGGGGGCGGAAATAGCGGATGTTGTCCATCGCGTAGTCCCATTCCTCTTCCGGCTTCCAGACCGCCTCCACACGCTGGCCGATGTGCACGCTGTCGTTGTCGCATTCACTCATCAGGTGAATGAAGGAGATGTTGGCACCGTCCGGCACCAGGTTGGCGACGATATAGGGCGGCTGGATCGGGTTGTTGGGAATGGGAATCCAGACGATGGTGAAAGACTGCACCGTCGCCTTGTCGCCCAATTCAACCTCTTCTGTGGTCGCCAGGCCGCAGGCCGCGCAGGAGCCCCGCGCCGGGACATAGACGTGACCGCAGTCGCACTCGGGACGGCGCTGGCCGGTGAGCTTACCCTTGCGTACCTGGTGCAGGAAGCGCGTGGTGGCAGCACCGGCGGTAAAGTTGTACTTGAGGTACACCGGCGTTTCGATGGCGGTGATGAGATCTTCCGTTTCGGTGGCCTTATCGCTCATGACGCGGCTCCCTCGGTCTCGGGCTCAAAGCATTCGATGTCGGTAATGTAGCCGCGCGGCTCCTCTACCCAGCGGGCCTGCACGCGCATACCGGTGTGCATCTGGCCCTGCTCGGCGCAGACCGCGTGCACCATAGGCACATCGGCGCCATCCAGGCGCACCAACGCCCAGGCGAAGGGCTGATCGAAGGGATGGCTCTCGCGTGGCTCGCTGATCCAGCACCAGCTCACAACCTCGCCGTGATCACCGACCTCAACGAACTCGGTGAGGGCACTGGCAGTGACCGGATCGAACTCCATGGGGGGTACGTAGACACGACCGTCGTCACCCCGGCTGCCGACGATGCGACGCCGGCGCAGCTCGGTGAGAAAGCGACCCACTACGGGGCCGGTTGAGCGGGTATAGGTGTAGCCCAGTTCAAACTGCTGTCGCAGCAGCTCCGACACGGTGACCTCCCGTCAGGGCAGTGACAAAGACGTCGGCAGTATCAGCGAGGGCCGGGGGTGAGACAATGGCCGATCTTCGCGATCGGCCATGGCTTTTTCGATCAGGCCGCAGGCGCTTACGATCAGGCCGCCGGGACAGTCTCAGGTTTCGAAACGGTAGCGACGCAGCCACACCGCGCCGGCGAGGAAAGCCGCCGCGGTGATGAAACCGAACACCATACCCAGGTAGTCGAGCTGACTCCACACCGGACCAAAGTCATACATGCCCAGGGAGTTGACATCATCACCGTCTACTTTGTGCGGCAGGTGGTTGCCAATTGCCATCAGCACATGCTCACTGCCCAGCAGCAGGCGCTCGGCAATCACCAGGCCGATGGGGATGGCGATGGCCAGCAGGAAGGGTGAGCGCTTGGCTGCCGCCGAAGCCAGCATGAACCAGGCGTAGGCCGGCAGCGTCCACAGTATCCACACCACCATGCCGCTGAACTGGTCGATGATCAGCGGGACAAACTGCACCCGGGACAGCACCAGTTCGGTGGCCGAACCGTCCATGCGCCATACCAGCAGCATGGCGATGTAGGTCTCCAGTATCTGTGTCAGCAGCGACACCGCCAGGTAGATGGCGGGCACCACCAGGGACGCCACCACCAGCTTGGCCGCGACTTCCTGCCACTCCGACACCGGCATCGACTTCCAAAACAGGATGCTCCGATCCTTGCGATCGGTGTACAGGCAGCCCAACAGGTAGTTAATGGTGACCAGGAACATGATCAGGCAGAAGATGTTGTGAAAACCACCCAGCACCGGGTTGAGCGATTCACCCTCGACATCGTCTTCGCCCCTCGCCTCCGGCGTCGGCGCGGAGAAACTCCACTCCTTGTTAAAGTTCCAGGCGTCTTCGGGCACTTCTTCGACCGCTTCAGAAACAGTCAGCTCCTGGGAAGGCAGCCCGGAACGATCGGGGCGGACACGATCGACATAGAGCTCCTGGCTGCCCGTGGCGTCCTCATCGATGGTCAGCTCCAGGTTGATGCTGCGGCCCTCGCCCCCGGACAGCATGTTAAAGGCGCCTTCGCCAATCACAGCCAGGCGTCCGGCAAACAGCACCGCGAGCAGCATAACGACAAGCACGGCGCCGCCGAAGTAGATCGGGGTCATGACCAGTGAACCGCGGTACTCCTGCAGCTCGCGCATGATGAGGGTGTGAAACTTCATGCCTTTGGAAATTTCCATGTCAGCCCTTCTCCCCCATCTTGGCGATGAACAGGTCCGACACCGAAGGCGTATGTAGCTGGCCGAGTTGGGCAAGCGCATCGCTGTCCGCATCTTCGAAGATCATTGCCTTGCCACCGAGAATCGAGCGCTCGCTGATCGGGCCATGTGCCTGGGCCTGCTCCACCGCGGCACCTACCACATGAACCTCACAGAAGCGCTGTGCCAGAGAGTCCATGGACTCGTGCAGCACGATGCCGCCGGCGCGCATGAAAATGGCGTCGGTAAGAATGTTCTCTACCTCTTCCACCTGGTGGGTGGAGATCAGGATGGTGCGCTCATCATCGTAGTAATCGTTCAAAAGCTGCTCAAAAAACTGCTTGCGGAACAGGATGTCGAGACCCAGCGTGGGTTCATCCAGGATCAGCAGCTTGGCGTCGATGGCCATCACAATGGCCAGGTGCAACTGCACCGTCATGCCCTTGGAGAGCTCCTTGACCCGATGGCTGTGGCGCACCTCGGTGCGCGACAGCAGCATTTCCGCCTGCTCACGACTGAAACGCGGGTGAACGCCGGTCACGTAATCCAGCACCTGGCTCACCTTCATCCAGCTTGGGAGCACCGCCGTGTCGGCGATAAAGCAGACCTGCTCCTGCAGCCGTGTGCGCTGGCTCCTGGGATCCAGGCCCATCACTTCCAGGCTACCGTCGCAGGCATTGAGGCCGAGCAAGGCACGCAGCAGCGTGGTTTTGCCCGCGCCGTTGGGGCCGATCAGCCCGGTAATGCTGCCCGACTCGATAGTCAGCGACACCTGGTCGACGGCGGCGGTATCGCCAAAGCGCTTGTCGAGGCGTTCGGTTTTGATCAGCGTAGCCATCAGGCTTTGCCTCCCCGCGCCTTCAACAACTCCGTCACCGTGTCGATATCCAGTCCCAGGCGCTGTACCCGGTCAATAAACGCGGGCAGCTCTTCATCCAGGAACTTCTGTTTCTCATTGCTCGTTAAGGCTTCGCGAGCACCGCTCAGCACAAACATCCCCAATCCCCGTCTTTTCTCCAGCAGGCCATCATCCACCAGTTCCTGGTAGGCCTTGGCCACTGTTAAATGATTGATGTTGTAGTCGGAAGCGACCTGGCGAACCGAGGGCACTGCCTCACCCTCCGCAAAGCTGCCATCAAGAATTCGTTGCACCACCAGGTCGCGGAGCTGGCGGTAGATCGGCAGGTTGTCATTCCACTCTACAGACACACTCAGGCCTCCCATGTGGACAGTATCCCGGTCGCCATCAGTCGATGGGCTGCACGTCGCCGGAACCCAGGGTGCTGCGATCTACCCTGGCATCGCCCCGGTAGTGCACATCGCCGCTGCCAAGGATGTTCACATCCAGGAATTCCACGGCCCAGACGCTGACATCACCGGAGCCGAGTATGTCCACATCCACGGTAACCGCGGGCAGGTTCGACAGATCGACATCGCCGGAGCCGGCGACGCCGACATCCAGCACCTCAACCATGCCGGATTCACTCTCGCTGGTGCCGACTACGTCACCGGACCCCGCCATGGAGACATTCATGCGTCGCGCGGTGATCCGGCCCAGATCGATATCACCGGAGCCGGCCAGCTCCACTTCCAGGTCCTCCACTTCGCAGCTCGCCAGCTGGATGGTACCGGAGCCAGCGACGGAGACTTCAAGCTCATTGGCCGTCACCGAATGCACCCGCATCACACCGGAACCGTCGACGCTGATAGAGAGCCGGCGAGTTTCCACCGGGTCAATCCAGACGTCACCGGCGCCCTGCAGTACCACCTGGTCCAGGTCCTTAACTTCCAGCAGGTACTTGACGTTGCGCACCTTGCGGCCGCTGTCGGTATAGCCCAGCTTCAGGGTGGAGCCACGCACGTAGAAAGGCTCCCGATCCAGGTCATCGCTGTCGCCCTTTACCAGCAGGCGATTGGCGCCCCCAAAGGTGACTTTCAGCTCGTCGCTACCGCGCAATACCACACGGTCGATGTCAAAGCCCTCGACTGAACGGGTGTCCGCGTGAGCAATAGCGGACAGACCCGCGCAGGCCAGGAAGGCCAGCGCGATGGCCAGCCGTGCCCCGCCGCCGTGATTCAATCTCTGTCTTCGTACTCTCAGCATCGATACCAGCATCGATATCGTCTCCGATATGGTGTTATACATAACCATATCACCCAGAAATGAAACTGCAACACTTTTTTATTCTCTTCTATTTCAATCACTTAGCTGAAGGACTTGTACATGTTATCGGCGATGGTGCGGGCGATACGCTTGGCTCGGTCGGCGTTTTGACCTGCCCAGCCCCCCTCCACAGTCGCCTGGAAGAAGCCCACCCAACGCTCAAAATCGGCACGGGTCAGGCGACGCTGGCCGTGCAATCGCCGGTGGATGTTCATGGTGTGGCGCTGATAGCGGCTGTCCTTGAGCAACAGTTTGCACCAGTAGTCGACAATATGCGGTTTGTGCACCTCAAGGTCCACCGCCGCCACTTCGATAAACAACGGGGCCAGCACCGGGTCCTGCAGCAGTCGCGCATAGAAAGCATCGACAAACGCCGCGATCTGTTGTCGGCTGTCGAGATCCCTTTTCACCGGTGTGGGTGTTACGGGTGCATTCATTGCGCAGTTCCGTCTAGCGTTTCTTGCCTTTCTTGACGTGCTTCATCATGCGACGCTTGCGCGACACCTGCCGCTGGGTGAGCTTGTTGCGCTTGCCGGCGTAGGGGTTCTCCCCGGTGCGGAACTCCACCCGAACCGGCGTGCCGGTCAGATTCAGCTCACGGCGGAATATCTTCTCGAGATAACGTTGATACGCGGCGGGCACCTTGCCGGTCTGGTTGCCGTGAATAACGATCAGCGGCGGATTCTGGCCGCCGGCATGGGCATAGCGCAACTTGATGCGCCGGCCATTGATCATGGGCGGCTCGTGGTCTGCCACCGCGTCTTCCAGGATTCGCGTCAATTGGTTGGTGGACAGCTTGCGCGTGGCGGACTGGTAGGCGGCATCAATACTCTTGTACAGGTGCCCCACGCCAGTGCCGTGCAGGGCGGAGATAAAGTGAATATCCGCATAGTCGATAAACCGGAGCCGGCGGTCCAGTTCATAGCGCACACGCTGCTTGTCGTCGGCTTCCATGCCATCCCACTTGTTGAGCGCCAATACCAGGCCGCGGCCGGCGTCGATGGCCTGCCCCAGCAAGTGCAGGTCCTGCTCCACCAGACCCTCGCTGGCATCCATCACCAGCACCACCACATGGGCGTCATCGATGGCCTTGAGGGTTTTCACAATGGAGAACTTCTCCACCACTTCCTTGACGTTCTTGCGCCGCCGCACGCCAGCGGTGTCGATCAGCGTGTAGTGTTGCTCGTCACGCTGGTAATCGATATAGATACTGTCGCGGGTGGTGCCCGGCTGGTCGTAGACCACCACGCGGTCTTCCCCCAGCAGGCGGTTTACCAGGGTGGATTTGCCGACATTGGGTCGACCGATAATCGCCACCCGGGTAGCGCCGTCCTCTTCGGTGTCAGCCGCCTCGTCTTCTGCAATGAACGGGTCGAGTACCTTGTCGAGCATGGCCTTGACGCCACGACCGTGGCTCGCGGCTATCGGGTGAAGGTGCTGGACCCCGAGGGCATAGAAATCCGGCAGCACCGAATCCTCGTCGATGCCGTCGATCTTGTTGACCAGCAGGTGAAAGGGTTTGTCCCGGCGCCGCAGGTAGCTCACCAACTCCTCGTCGCCGGCGCTC
>JANQIO010000176.1 GCA_028282105.1 Halieaceae bacterium
CGAGGTAGCGTGGCCAAGCCCACGTTCTGCTGAACTTCCCGGTTACGGCACTGTCAACGGTCATACCTGGGCAAGCTTGATCCAGGCCACGCCTATCGATCTCGAATAGCAAGAGGTAACCGCTATGAAACCGAGTACAGCTTCTCTCTTTTTCACCCTGACAATCGCTCCCGTGAGCTCAGCACTGGCGGACTCACCCGACTGGACCTACGTAGAAGCGTCCTACCTCGACAGCGAGCTGGATGCCAACGCGGGCGGGGACGTAAAGCCCGATGGTTGGGAACTGGCCGGCGCCTGGCAGTTCACCGACTGGGCATACGTACTGGGTTCCTACTCCACACAGGAAGACAACGTTGAATCGTTTCTCGGTGGAGACGTCGATCTGGACATAGACGCCCTTTCGCTGGGCATTGGGGGCATATGGAGCCTCAACGGCAGTACAGACCTCTACGGAAACATCAACTATGAGGATTGGAACCTGGAAGTTGACTCCTCCGACAACGACGAATATGGCTACAGCGTCGCGGCCGGCATTCGCTCGGTGGTCTGGCAGGGCCTGGAGCTCAACGCTGAGGTCGGCTATATCGATGTGGATGATGTCTTCGACGGCGAGTACACCTTCCGCCTTGGGGGCATCTACAGCTTCCGCAATGGTATTGGCATTGGCGTCAGCTACGAGGAGATTGACGATCTCGAGACCTTTCGCGCCACCCTGCGCTACGCATTCCGCTGACCTCGCGCCCCCGCGCCGGCTGTTGCTTCCCGAGATGACGTGATCGTCAGATGCGGTCGGCGCGCACGCCAATAGACTGGCAAAGCTGTGGGTGCTCAACGACAATAAGACGCCATCTCTCGGATGGCCGCTGATTGTACCTGCCATCAATTGCAAGGAGCCCGCCCTGGTGAACGGCCTGTGACAGCACCTTGGATGGAAAATCCGAATCTGGTCGCCTGGTTCGACGACCTGGAAGATGCCGTAACCACCGCTTTCGCACTGTCAGACGAGCAACGTGCCGAGGTAACAGCGCGCAAAGCACCGCGCGCGAACACCTGGGTGATGCTCGCCCGGGATTCTGAAACACGCGATACCCTGAGAAAACGGCTCAGCGAAGCGCAGCACTACGTTCGCGTGCCCGTGGCCAGCGACTGCAAGGTGCTGGTGTGGCGTGAGGACTTCATTGACGAAGAGGACGAGTTTGAGCGGGAAAATGGCTTTGGCTCTGTCGAGCTCGACTATGTGGAAGAAGGCAGCGTGGAGGATGTGCGCCGTGAGCTGCTGTCCGATGCCGATGACTATGCCGCGTCTCAGGAAACTGGCTGGTTCTATGCGGCAATGGATGGCGAATACCACATCCAGGGTGACGACACGCTCTGACTGGGCGCGACGCCTTCTCCACCCGCGTGCGAGCCATCCATGCCACGTGTACTAAGCTCTAGGCAAAGCACTGCTGGGAGATCAGCTGATGGAATACGTCGACGGATTCGTGGGGGCCGTGCCGGCCGCCAACAAGGATGCCTACCTTGAACACGCCCGCCTCGCCGCTGAGGTCTTCAGG
Organism: Halieaceae bacterium; assembly: GCA_028282105.1. GTDB lineage: Bacteria > Pseudomonadota > Gammaproteobacteria > Pseudomonadales > Halieaceae > JANQIO01. The sequence continues at coordinate 1,557 of JANQIO010000176.1, forward strand.
GATTGCGGCGCATCACGCGTGGTGGAGTGCTGGGGCGACGACGTCCCGGACGGCGAGCAGACCAGCTTCAACCAGGCGGTCAAGCGCCAGCCGGATGAAGTGGTGGTGTTTTCGTGGATTGCCTGGCCCTCCAAAGCGGCGCGGGAAGCCGGCATGGAAAAGGCAATGGTGGACGAACGCCTGCACCCGGACAACAACCCCATGCCGTTTGACGGCATGCGGCTGATCTACGGGGGCTTCCAGATGATCCTGGATGAATAGGCGCTGGTGACCCCGGCCTGGAGCCCCTGCTAAAGCCCCAGAAACAGCATCGCCGCACCACAGCTACTGAGGGTCGCGCCTGACAGGGCGTGACCATAGCGCTGGATGCGCGGAAAGTGCACCTGTCGCAGGCTGAGATAGCTGAGTGAGACGGCCATCAGCATGGTGAACACGGTGACCGCCCCGAACACCACCGTCACCGCAACCACACCGGCGACACTGGCGGTGGCCGCCGGGTACATCAGCAGTGGAATCAGCGGCTCACAGGGGCCGAGAATAAAGATAATGAAAATCACCCACTTCTGACGCGAGTCGCTGTGGCGATGCACGTGCTGCTTGCCTGCCTGGCGCAAGCCCCAGGCCAGGTACACCAGGCCCGCGCTCAACAACAGCCAGGCGGCCAGTTCCCCGCGCACGGATTCTATCGCTACCAGCCCGGTAATCTCCGCCTGCATGGCGATTCCCAAAGCACCCAACAGCACCGAGCCAATCAGGTGTACCGAGCCGCATAGCAGGGTGATGCCCAGCAGCCGATGCAGGGTCCAGCGCCGCTCTACCGCCATGGCGACAAAGGGCAGGTAATGGTCTGGGCCCATCAGCGTGTGGGTGAACGCTATGCCCGCTGCGCTCAGCAGCAGCGCCAGGATTTCCGGGTTGTCAAAAATCATGCCTGACAGTCTGGTCCAACGCCGGAGAAATGGGTAGAGGAAGTAAGTTGACGGGGATCAATAAAGCCCCCGAAAAGGCCTCTGTTGAGGATTTGTACAGGGACCTCAGACAGGTGCCTCTGCTAGCTTCACTTTATAAGACAAAAGAAAAAATAGTTCGGGGTTTCACATGGGTAAACCACAGACGTTTTACGAGGTATTCCGCCAGCAAGGCATTAGCAGACGCTCCTTCAACAAGTTTTGTTCGCTGACCGCGGCCTCCCTGGGCCTCGGCCCCGCATTTGCTCCCAAAATCGCCCACGCCATGGAGACCAAGCGCCGAACACCGGTGATCTGGCTCAACGGCCTTGAGTGCACCTGCTGCTCGGAGAGCTTTATCCGCTCCGGTCACCCGCTGGCCTCCGATGTCGTGCTGTCCATGCTGTCACTGGACTACTCCCATACCCTGATGGCCTCTGCCGGGCACCAGGCCGAACAGATACTCGAAGAAACCCTGGAAGAGAGCTACGGCGAGTACATTCTCGCTGTGGAGGGCAACCCACCGCTCAACGAAGACGGTATGTACTGCATCGTCGGCGGCCGTCCCTTCGTGGAACAGCTCAAGGAAATGGCAGCCGGTGCCTCGGCCATCATCGCCTGGGGCTCCTGCGCTTCCAACGGCTGTGTGCAGGCGGCGCGTCCCAACCCGACCGCGGCGACGCCGATTCACGAGGTGATCAGGGACAAGCCCATCGTCAAAGTGCCGGGCTGCCCGCCGATTCCCGAAGTCATGACCGGTGTGGTCACCTACATGCTCACTTTCGGGCGGGTACCGCCCCTGGACCGCCTGGGCCGGCCAGAGATGTTCTACGGCCAGCGCATCCACGACAAGTGCTACCGCCGCCCACACTTCGACGCCGGCCAATTTGCAGAGTCATGGGATGACGAGAACGCCCGTCGCGGCTACTGCCTGTACAAAATGGGCTGCCGCGGCCCCACCACCTACAACGCCTGCTCCACCACCCGCTGGAACGGCGGTGTGTCCTTCCCCATCGAGTCCGGCCACGGTTGTATCGGCTGCTCCGAGGAAAACTTCTGGGACAACGGCCCCTTCTACGAGCGCCTGGCAGACGTGCAGACCCCGCTGGGTGTAGAAGCCAACGCCGACCAACTCGGCCTTGGCGCCGCCGGTGTCATCGGCACGGCGATTGCCGCCCACGCCGCAGCGTCGGCGCTGAAACGGGCCCGCGCCAACCCGGCCGAGGACTACAAGAGCAAGACCGAGTCAGAGGGGGTATAAGCCATGGCGATTCAGACACCCAACGGATTTACCCTCGACAATTCCGGCAAGCGGGTGGTGGTCGACCCGATCACCCGGATTGAGGGCCACCTGCGCATCGAGGTGAACGTCGACGACGACAACATCATCCGCAATGCGGTATCCACCGGCACCATGTGGCGCGGCCTCGAAGTGATCCTCAAGGGCCGCGACCCACGCGATGCCTGGGCCTTTACCCAGCGCATCTGCGGCGTGTGCACCGGCACCCACGCGCTGACTTCAGTGCGCGCCGTGGAAGACGCCCTCAACATCGACATCCCCGAGAACGCCAACACTATCCGCAACCTGATGCAGCTCACCCTGCAGGTACACGACCACATCGTGCACTTCTATCACCTGCACGCGCTGGACTGGGTGGACGTTGTCTCGGGCCTGTCAGCGGACCCCAAGGCCACCAGCGAACTGGCCCAGTCGATTTCCAACTGGCCCAAGTCCTCGCCGGGTTATTTCAAGGACCTGCAGACCCGCCTCAAGAAGTTCGTGGAGTCCGGCCAGCTCGGCCTGTTCCGCAACGCCTACTGGGGCCACCCGGCCTACAAGCTGCCGCCGGAAGCCAATCTCATGGCCACCGCGCACTACCTGGAGGCATTGGATTTCCAGAAGGAAATCAAGAAGATACACACGATATTTGGAGGAAAAAATCCACATCCGAACTGGCTGGTGGGCGGCGTACCCTGCCCCATCAACGTGTCGGATACCGGTGCTGTCGGGGCTATCAATATCGAGCGCCTGGCCCATGTGAAGCGCATTATCGACCAGTGCCGCCAGTTCTCCGAGCAGGTG
>JANQIO010000028.1 GCA_028282105.1 Halieaceae bacterium
CGACCCCGACAAACCGCAGACCTTTCAGTCTAGCCGCCTGTTTTCCGAGCCGCGCAGTTCGCGCACGTTCCTGCCAGAGGTGGTGGCCGCCATTGAGTCCCGCCGCTCACAGCTCAAGCGCAGTCGACGCAGCATGCCCAAGCGCTCACGCCTGCCGCAGCCGCGACGCAAAACCATTTACGACGATTTTGGCGAGCCGATTCGCAAGGTCTGGGTCGACGACTAGGTCCTGCGCAGCCCGGTCCTACGCGGCTCGGTCCTACGCGGCTCGGTCCTACGCGGCTCGGTCCTACGCGGCCCGGTCCTGCACAGATAGCTCCCGCACAAATAGCTCCCGCACAAATAGCTCCTGCAAAAACAGCGCCACGCGGCAGCACGGCAAAAAAAGACGAGCATAAAAAAGCCGGGCAAATGCCCGGCTTTTTTGTCATCCGCGGATAAAACCTAGCGGCGCTCCACGCGACGCGCCACCGGCTGGCGCGCACGCTGAGTGCGCAGCAGGGTGAACGCAGCGCCCAGTAACAGCAGCCCGGCACCGAGCGTGCCTACCAGCGGCCACTGGCTGGCCGTTGCCGGCAGCATGGGGGCAGCCGCCAGCGGGATGGCGTCTTCCATATCCGGGCCGTCTTCGTCTTCGTGAATCACCGCCCAGCGATCCGGCGGCAGGTAGACGTTCAGGCGCTGGCCGCGGTACAGGTCGCGGGCGCGGTAGGTTTCGCCGCCGATAGTGGCGGACCACGCGGAGCCGACATTCTGGGTGTAGATGCCGCCGGAACTGCCGTCGTTGTTCAGCACCCGGAACGTCAGGTTATTGTTGCGCACGCGTTGGATCTCCACAGAGATACGGGCAAACAGCTCCCCGTTCTTCATCATCACCGCATTACAGGCCGCGTCGATGTTGGGGTACTGGTCGGTGATCGCTGGCGACCACTCGATATCGCTGCAGGTCAGGTCGTCCTGGGCATAGGCCTGGGGCCCGGCCATCAGGCCTAGCAGGGCTGCGACCAGGGACAGTCTCTTCAAGCTCATTTCAAAGCTCCTTTTGGTAGCCGCCGATAGCGGCGGTGGCAGTGGATTCATCGAGTCTTGCCCTGACGATGTATCGCTGCGGGGCGGAACCGATGAAATAGAAGGGGTAACAGGTCACCAGGGTAACCGTTTGCGTGTCGGTGGGATCCAGCACTTCGACATCCAGCGGATCGACGATGCGGATGTCGTCCACCACATAGCGCTGCACGCCGTCCGCAGTGCGCAGGCTCAGGCGGTCTCCCACCGCGGCGTCCTTAAGGGCGCGAAAATAGCCATCGCGATGGCCGGAAATACCGGCGTTGCCGGCCTGTCCGGGCCGGGCGGTGCCATCGATCCAGGCCGGTCCGCGCTCCATGTCGCCCTGGAACACCGGCACTTCCAGGTCCAGGGCTGGCATTTCCAGCACCGCCAGCAGCGGTTGCGGCGCACTCGCCTGCCAGGCGGCAATCCGGGTGGGGGACCAGAGGCTCTGGTCAGGCGCCGTCGCTACAGACAGTTCAACACCTGTCGCTGGCAAGGGCAGACTGACGGGCTGGCTCGCATGATGCGGGTCGATCCTGGTCTCGGCCTCAGTCGGCGGCCAGGCCGCGCTGGCGGCGGCGATGCCCTGCTGGCGCTGCACCTCGGCCAGCACGGAATGGCCCAGGAAGGCACCGGTCAGCGCCAGACCCGCTGCCCAACAGCCGAGTTCGGCGCCTCGCAAAATACGAAACTTATGCTTCCAATTTGGCAAAACCGGGCGTCATCCTTGGCGGTTTTTGACTGACACAGTGTAGGTGAAAAAAAAGCCCTCTGTGAATCATCCAAACCCTCGATTTTCTCGTATCCGTCCTCATGAAACCCAATTTGAGCCTGTTCGAAAGAGTTGTTAGGCCGTTGTTGGGCTGTGTACTGGCGACTATCGCACTGACCCAGCCGGAGATCGGCCTGCTGGAACTCATCGTCCTTGTTATCGCCGCATTCCTCATTCTGAACGGTTTGCTGGCCCGCTGTTATCTATGGAGCTGGCTGGGCCTCAATACCGCGCAGAACGATATTGAGTTGTGCAGCCGCACAGCGCGAAGCCGGGACTAAACCTGCCGACGGTGCCCAGGGCGTCGTCGCACTTTCGTATAACTCCAATCCAGCCGTGGGCCACACAGCGCCAAGACCCCTTCGCCACAACACCGTAGATATCTGTGGTGTAGGCAAAAACATACCATTCATTCATATTCACACATCTGCTCACAGATTCAGGAGATCTCGATGACGACTTTGCGCGCCGTATTTGCCACCCTGGCACTGAGCCTGTCCTTCGACACCTTGGCCAACTGCCCGGAGGTACTCAATCACGACATGCAAAAGCTGCGGTCCCGCGACTCGGTGAACCTCTGCAAGGCCTACGAAGGCCAGCCGGTGCTGGTGATCAACACTGCCAGCCACTGCGGCTACACGCCTCAGTTCAAGGGCCTGGAAGCGCTGTACCAGGAGTACAAGGAACAGGGCCTGGCGGTAGCCGGCTTCCCCTCGGATTCCTTCAACCAGGAAGCGGACAGCGCAGAGAAAACGGCTGAAATCTGCTACCTCAACTATGGCGTCACCTTTGATATGTACTCGGAGATTCCCGTGAAAGGCTCCGACGCCCACCCGATGTTTGCACAACTGGCAGAGGCCCAGGGCGCGCCGCGCTGGAACTTCACCAAGTACCTGATCGACCGGGATGGCAACGTCGTTGCCAAGTGGGGCAGCAGCACCAAACCTGAAGACGCCGAACTGCGCCAGGCCATCGAGAGCGCGCTGGCCGCTCAGTAGCTTGCGGGTCAGTACCTTCAGCGGCGATGACATCGCCGCCATGGATGACCGCTACCGGGTGTTCTTCGTCAACGCCCTCTCCGGCTTCAAACCGGCGACCCTGGTAGGCACCCGCAGCCAGGACGGCCAGGACAACCTGGCCGTTTTCAGTTCCGTGGTGCACATTGGCGCCAACCCGCCGCTGCTGGGCCTCATAAGTCGGCCCGACAGCGTGCGGCGTCACACCCTGGAAAACATTGCGGCAACCGGCGCCTACACCATCAACCACGTGCACGCCGACATTGTGCAGGCCGCCCACCAGACCAGTGCCCGGTATGATCATGGTGTGTCCGAGTTCGAAGCCGTGGGCCTCAGCCCGGAGTATTCCGCACGGCTGCAGGCACCCTACGTGGTGCAGAGCCGCCTGCGCATTGGCCTCGAACACCGCCAGACCATAGACATTGAGCTGAACGGCACGCACCTGGTGATCGGTGAAATCGTAGAGGTCCAGCTCGACGAAGACGTTATCGCCGAGGACGGCTGGATAGACCTGGGCGCCCTGGACAGCGTGGCGGTGGCCGGCCTGGATGCCTACTACCAGCCGCGCCGGCTGGCCCGCCTCAGCTATGCCAAGCCGGACCGGCCGCTGCGCGCGCTGGACTAGTCAGCAAGCCTCTCGCTATCCCCTGGTACTACCGACTCGATCCTATAGGCCAAAGCGTTGCTTGATATGGGCAAAAAAGCCGGGGCCATCCGCCTGCTGGTCGGCGTCGATACGGCGGGCGATCTCCGTGTCCGCCATCATCGCCTCCCACGCTTTGAGGCCGTCGATTTCGGCAATGATGTCCCAGCCGATTCTCTCGCTGCCGAGCGCTACCACCTTGAGTACGTAGCGCAGGTAGATGTCCGCCATGGTCAGCTCACTGCCCAGCACATAGGGGCCAAACTGGCACATGGCATTCATCGCCTGGATGCCACGCTCCGCGGTGGTGCGAATATCCTGCTTGAGGCTGTCCGGCACCTCGCTGTTGGAAAACACGAAGGGAATCGTGCGCCGGCAGGGCAGCTCCAGATAGAGCTCCGAAACCTTCATAAGCTGCCGCACTTTGGCCCGCGCCAGCGGGTCGGTCGGGTACAGGGGCACAACATCCGGGTAGGCGTCCTCGAGGTAGTCGCAGCAGACACTCGACTCACTGATGTGGCCGCCGTCCTCGGTGGTCAGCGCCGGTATCTTGCCCACCGGGCTGATGGCCAGGTAGGCATCGTCACCGCCGTACTGCAGGTCCTCCTCAAAGGGCAGGCCCTTGTGCAGCAGCACATGCTTAACGATGTTGTAGTAGTTGCTGTAGGCGAACCCGTGCAGCGTGATCATGTATTTCTCCCACAAAAAACGTAAGGCTATTTAGCGCGAAGCTAGTATAGTTCCGCACCGCTTATGAACGTACCAGAAAACAACGACACCTTGTTTTACGACGGCAACTGCCCGCTGTGCATGCGGGAAGTGCGTCTGTTGACGCGTATCGCCGACACCCGCCTGGCGTTGGTTGACCTGAACCAGGTGCCCGACGTACCCGGCGAGCCGACCCGGCTGGAGAAGCTCAGCAACCTGCACCTGAAGACGGCGACCGGCGAGTGGCTGCTTGGTGTGGATGCCACCGTCACCGCCTGGTCTCACACGCGCTGGGGCCCGCTGTTCGCGGTGCTGCGCTGGCCGCTCGTGGGCAAGTTGGCCGACCTGGTCTATCGTTATTGGGCGCGCAAGCGATATCAGCGCCTCTACGGTTGTGGGGATTGCGCCGAGCAATGATCGACATAGAAACACTGCTGAACAACCACCCGAACATGGTGGCCCTCACCGGTGCCGGCATTTCCGCTGCCTCCGGGATACCCACCTATCGCAACGATGCCGGCGAGTGGAAGCGCAGCGATCCCATACAGCACAAGGATTTTGTGGAGAGCGAGGCGGCGCGGCGGCGCTACTGGGCGCGCAGCATGGCGGGCTGGCCGTTTGTGGCAGAGTCAAAGCCCAACCGCGCGCACCACGCCCTGGCACGCCTCGAACAGGCCGGCCATATCGGCCTGCTGGCCACCCAGAACGTTGACGGCCTGCACCAGCGCGCCGGCCACCAGGCGGTGATCGACCTGCACGGCCGCCTCGACCAGGTACGTTGCCTGAACTGCGGTGATCTCACCTACCGCGGTGACCTGCAGGAACGCCTGTCGGCCCTCAACCCGGCCTGGAGCCTGACCGTGACTGCGCTGCGGCCGGACGGCGATGCGGAAGTGGATGACGAGGTGGTAGACAGCATGACGGTGCCCGACTGCAAGCTCTGCGGCGGCACGCTAATGCCCGACGTGGTGTTCTTCGGCGGTACCGTGCCCCGGGAGCGGGTGGAGGCGACCAAGGAGGCACTCGCCAACAGCGACGGGCTGCTGGTGGCCGGTTCATCCCTGCAGGTGTATTCCGGCTATCGCTTCTGCCGGCTGGCGGCGGAGTTGGGCAAGCCCATCACCATTATCAATCGCGGCAGAACCCGTGCCGACGATCTTGCCAGCCTGAAGATCGAGGAAGACGCCGGCGAGGTGCTTGATCAGCTGGCCAATTCAGTCCGCTAATCCACCCGGCGGGTGTAGTTAGCCAGTTTAGGCAGACAGTTTAGTCAGCCAATAGCGCCGATACGGCCTGGTCAACACTGGGGAAGGCGAAGCTGAAGCCCGCCTGCTGCAGGCGCTGCGGTATCACTCGCTGGCCGTTCAGCAGCAACTCATCTGCCATCTCACCCAACGCCAGCCGCATGACCAGGCCCGGTACCGGCAGGCCGGCGATGACCCGTTTGTGGGCCGCCAGGGCTTCGCTGAAGCCACGGTTGGTGACGGGCTCGGGCGCCGTGAGGTTGAAGGCCCCGGCCTGGTCGTCGTTATCCATCAGGAAGCTGATCGCGCGCAGCACATCGTCGCGATGCACCCAGCTCAGCCACTGCTGGCCCGAGCCCAGCCAGGTGGCTACCCCGAACTGCACGGACTTCCTGAGCTGTTCGAAGGCGCCGCCACCGCGGCCCAGCACCACCCCCAGGCGGATGACACAGACGCGTGTGCCGAGTGCTTCAAAGGCGCGGGCGGCCGCCTCCCAGTCAACACAGAGCCGGTGGGAGAAACCCTCCACCGTGGCGGCATTTTCCGCCAGCGGCGTGTCGTCCTGGCTGCCGTAGTAGCCGATCGCCGAGGCACTGACCAGCACGGCAGGCGGCCGCTGCAGGCGCTCGGCCAGGGCGTAGAGCGCGTTCGTGGTATCCACCCGGCTGCTCAACAGGAGCTGTTTGCGGGCGTCACTCCAGCGCCCCTCGGCGATACTCTCGCCGGCGAGGTTGATAAAGGCATCGTAAGCTGCGGTAGCCGGGATATCCTCCAGCCGGTTCACATAGCTGAGACTCTCGTCACCGGCCAGGCCGGTGTTGCGGGTATACACCGTGACCCGGTCGCCACGGGACAGCAGCTGGGCCACCAGGGCCTTGCCGATAAAACCGGTGCCACCGGTAATAAGCACGTTCATACCCCCATTCTACGCCACCCTGAGAGCCCGGGATCAGTGATCGACTCCGCCGGGAGCGGCGTACTATTTGCATAGTTTTCAACAGGTTTTTTGCAACATGACCACGCTCAACGAAACCATCCAGATCGAGCGCCCCGCACGCGAGGTATTCCAGTATGTGGCGGACTTCGCCACCTGCGTCGAATGGGATTCCACCGCCATTGAAACCGGCCGCCTGGACGAGCAGCCCGTGGGTGTCGGCACCCGCTACAAAGTGGTATGCGAAGCCCCGTTCGGCAAGCTGCCGCTGGAATACGAAATCGTCGAGTTCGAGCCGGACCACAAGGTGGTGCTGATCGGCCGCGGCCGCTTCTTCGAAGTGGAAGACACCATTCTCGTCACCCCCACCGAGACCGGCTGCGAGCTGGACTATACCGCGGTGTTTACCTGGAAGCCCTGGCTGCAGAAATTTGCCGCCAGCATGGAGCCGGGCCTCAAGCGCATGGGCTACGCCTCGGTACAAAAGGGCATGAAAGCCGCCCTCGACGACAACTACACGGCGCCGGAAATCTCCAGCGAGAACGCCCGTGCCGACCGCTTCGTACCCACCGCTCTGATGCGTTTCACCAAGCGCGGCTACAAGCGCGGAGCCAAAAAGCTCTTCAATCCGATGTCGCGCTACATGGGCGACAAGCATGTGGTACTGACCGGCGCCACGGCGGGCCTCGGCAAGGCCAGCGCCGAGTTTCTGGCTTACCGCGGCGCCAAACTGACCCTGGTGGTGCGCAACCGCAAGAAGGGCCAGGCGCTGGTCAAGGAGCTGAAGGCCCGCACCGGCAACCGCAATATCGCCCTGGAAATCGCCGATCTCAGCCTGATGGCTGACGTCGACAAGGTGGTCGCCAGCCTCACCAAAAAGGCCGAGCCCATTGATGTACTGATCAACAATGCCGGCGCGCTGTTCAACCCTCGCGAGGTCACCAGCGAAGGTTTGGAGCAGAGTTTCGCCCTGCTGCTGTTGAGCCCCTTCCGCCTGACTGAGGCGCTGAAGCCGCTGCTGAAGCAGGCGGCAGAACTGCGCGGCGAGGCCCGCGTGATCAACGTGGTGTCTGGCGGCATGTACAGCCAGAAGCTGCGGGTGTTCGACCTGCAGAACGAGGAAGACAAGTACTCGGGCTCGGTGGCCTACGCGCGCTGCAAGCGGGCGCTGATGATCAAGACCGAACAGTGGGCGCAAGACTGGGCCGACGACGGCATCGTGGTCAACGCCATGCACCCGGGCTGGGCCGACACCCCGGGAGTCGAAACCGCCCTGCCGGAGTTCCACAAGCTCACCCGCCTGGTGCTGCGCACCCCCGAGGAAGGTGCCGACACCATCAACTGGCTGGCCGTGGCCACCGAGGCAGGCCAGCTCAGCGGCAAACTGTTCCTGGACCGGGAACCGCGCACCACCCACCTGACAGAGTCCACCCGCGAGTCCGAAGAATCCCGCGAGCAACTGCGCGAGATTCTCGACAACTGGGACAGCGCCCATATGGATAGCAAGGCCGGCGACAAGGCCGCCTGATCCCACCCCCACGCGCCTCCTCAAAAAGGGGCCTAAAAAAGGGGTCAGAGCCCTTTTTTGGATCGCCTTGTATTAATGCGCTTTCGGGCGGGGCCCTTGTTCGTTGCAGTTTGGTGTTAGCCTATGGGGCTGGACTGTACTGAGGACACACCCATGAGCGACGTCATCTCCCCCGCCAGTATCGATATTGAAGGCGATGTACTCG
>JANQIO010000033.1 GCA_028282105.1 Halieaceae bacterium
CAGTGATCGCCGCCGAGGGGGTGGAGCTGGTGGTGCCGGTGTCTGAAGAGGCCCTGCATGTGGCAGCGCTCAGGGAGTCGCTGCCGGACGGGGTGACGCTGCTGTGCCCGTCTTTCAAGGCGCTGTCGCGCCTGCACGACAAGCTCGCATTTGCGCGCTACGCTGCGGGCCGTGAGCTGGGGGTGCCCCCCACCCACCCGGAAGGTACTGAAGCCGCGCAGGCGCTAATGGCCGCCGGCGATTACGTTGCCAAGCCCGCCCACAGCTGCTCGGGGATTGGTGTCAGCCTGTGCCGCGGCGGCCAGCGCCACCGGCTCGGCGATCCGGGCATGCTGGTACAGGGGTTTGTTGAGGGTGACCACATCAGTTCACTGTCGCTGCTGCACGATGGCCGCGAACTGGTGACTGTGCTGTATCGGGGCGCCGTCTATGCAGGCACGGTGGCGATCTGCTTCGAGCGTGTCGACGTGGCAGCCTCGGTGCATGCCTGGATTCGCAAGTTCTGTGAAGGCATCAACTACAGCGGTTTTATCGCTTTCGACTTTATCGTCGATGCCCAGGGCGCAGCCTGGGCCATTGAGTGCAACCCACGGCCCACCAGCGGTGTCCATTTCCTGGATGGCGAGGCGCTGGGGCGCGCGATGCTGGCGCCTGGCAGCGCCGAGAGCATTCCCCTCAAACCGGCGCAGCGTATGCAGTGGGCCTATTCCACACTTACCGAAGCCTATGCCGCAATCCTGCGCCCCGCCGAGTTCCTGCGGCGTATGAAACGCCTGTTCAGCTCACGAGACGTGGTGTGGTCGCTGCGCGACCCACTGCCGTTCCTGCTGATGACGCCCATGTCCTGGGAGATTCTCTGGCCCGCCATCACCAGCGACGTCAGCCTGGGCGAGGCGACCCAGCGCGATATCGCCTGGTTGTCTGGAGGGGTTGAGCCAGAGGCCCAGCGCTAGCAGGGCCGTACCCGGCAGTACACCTGTTCAGCCGGCCGCGTTGTCAGCCTGGCGGCCGGGCGTACCTTGTCGGGATCGAGACATTCAAAGTCGAAGCGCCGCACCAGGCGGGCAATGATCAGCGCGCTCTCGGTCTGGGCAAAACCCGCCCCCACGCAGGTGTGCGGGCCCTGGCCGAAAGGAATATAGGCGCCCGGCGTCAGGGCATCCTCGTTCTCCGGCAGGAAGCGCTCGGGTATAAAGGCGTGGGGTTGCTCCCACAGGTCCTGGTGGCGGTGTAATGTCCATGGGGCGATCATCACCAGGGCGCCACGCTTCAGGCGTCGCGGGCCCACCTGGGTGGCCTTCAGCGCGACCCGGGGGATAAAAGTAATCGGCGGATACAGGCGCAGCGCTTCCCGGAATACGGCGCGCACCAGCGGCAGCTGTCGCAGGTGAGAAAATTCGACCGGGCCGTCACCTACCACGCTGTCGATCTCGGCGCGCAGCCGGGCCACCAGCTCGGGCTGTACGCTGAGGATGTAGAACACCCAGGTAAGTACGCTGGCGGTGGTTTCATGGCCCGCCAGGAAAAACACCCCGAGTTGGTCAATCAGCTCCTCTCGGCTGAATGCCTCGCCGCTGTCGGCATCGCGGGCGGCAATCACTGCGCTGGCGATATCGTCGTAGTCGGCATCGGCCGCCAGGTGGGTGTCTACCAGCCGCCCCAGGTGGTCGCGTATCCGTTCGCAGGCGCCCAGCACTTCCGCCGGCTGTGGCGCCTCACTCCAGGCGGGCGCGAGGATCAAGCGCTTGATATCCACCTGCGCCACCGAGCGCTCGAACACGGTGAAGTCCTCGAACACATCCATGGCCACCTGTGAATCCAGGGAGGTGGAAAACACCGTGCGGCAGATGATGTCCGCCGTCAGGTGGCTCATGGCCAGGTCCAGGGAGAACGTCTCGGCCGCAGCCGCGCGTTGCGCGAGCACGGTCTCGTAGTCGTCGACAGCGGCGCGCATGGCCGGGAAGGCGTGGCTGATACGCAGTTGCGAGAAAGCCGGGTCGATCATGGCGCGCTGTCGCCGCCATTTGGCGCCGTCGGTCACGAAGATCGATTCGCCGATCAGCGGCTCCAGGGCGCTGACCATCAGGTCACTTTTGGGAAAGACCTCGTCCGGGTCCTTCATGATCTCGCGCACCAGTTCCGGGTCGTTGAACAGCACCGTGGAGCGGCGCGAGTAACCCAGGTTGCCGACCTTGAAGCGGTAGGCTGCTGCGGGCAGCAACTCGAGCAGGTTGCCATCGCCTCGCCACAGGACCCTCACCAAAGCGGCGACAGACCAGAGCGAGTTCGGCTTGGGCGGGATATACTGGAAAGTGACTGCCGTGGCCCCCGGATGATGGCAATGCGGCGCAGTATGGGATGATCAAAAAACCATGTCCAGCCACACCCTGTTCGAACTACTGGTAGCGATTCATATTGCCACGGGTGCCACGGGCCTCGTGGTGTTCTGGGTGCCGGTCGCCGGCCGCAAAGGTGGCACTAATCACCGCCGCTTTGGCACCCTGTTCACCATGACAATGCTGATCACCGGTAGTGTAGCGGTCGGCATTTCCCTGACCACGCTGTACGACCCGGTAGGCACCCATCCGCACCTGGTCTATCACCCGGTCTTCTCCGACCCCGCCATGATCAGCGGCATTTTTGGCTGGATGATGCTCTACCTGGCCATTCTCACGGTGAATCTCGCCTGGCAGGGCTGGCTGGTGATTAACAACCGGCGCGATCACCTGCGCAATCGGGCCTGGCACAATCTGTTGTCCCAGCTGATCCTGACCGCGGCCTCGATCAACTGCTTCTGGCAGGGCTGGCAGATTCAGCAGCCCATGATGATGGGCATGTCCATGGTCGGCTTTGCCACGGTGGCGACCAACCTCTGGTTCCTCTACCTGATCCCGCCCAGCCCGGTGGCGCGCATACGCGAGCACATCAAGGCCCTGGTCGGAGCCGGCATCTCGGTGTACACCGCTTTCTTTGCCTTCGGTGCCGTGCGCCTGATTCCCGAGTTAGCGCTTACTCCTGCCCTGTGGGCCGTTCCCCTGGTCGTTGGACTGACCTTGATCATCTATCACCGGCGTGCTGTCGCGCTGCGCATGGCCCCGGCCAAGGCCTCTCCCGCCACCTGAAAGCCCCATTTCGGGGCTTTCCTGCACAAAGTTGTGTAACTCAGTTGCCTAAACTGTGCATAAATGCGCAGTTATGACGATTTTTTGAGCGTATATGCAGGCATCCACCCGCTGCCGGTTGACGTACATGTTATTGCTTGTAACATTCAATGTTAATCGTTCTTACATGCGCGGCACGGCCGTTAGAGAGGTAGCGTTGTGGAAGAGGTCAGCAATACAGAGTCAGTCAAGGGCGAGGGCTTCGCAGATTCGCGTCGTCGCTCATCGCGCAAAACCACCCTGGTGGCGCTGGGTGTAGCGGCGGGTATCACTGCCCTGCTGACACTGGCCCTGCACGGGCGTGTCAGCATGGATGAAGAGCCGGTAGCGCGGGCGCCCATCCCGGTGTCGGTGGCCAGCTTTGCCACCCAGGACAGCTATCGCCGTGAAGTCTCCTTCCTTGGCCTGGTGCGGGCGGGGCGCAAATCTGATCTCGGCTTTGAAGTGCCGGGCTCGGTCGCCAGCCTGCAGGTGACCGAGGGCTCTACCGTCGCCGCTGGCGAGGTGCTGGCGCGCCTGGACACGGCCCAGTTGGAGGCGCGCCGCGAAGCCGTCGCCGCCGACCTGCAGCGCGTGACTGCTGAGCTGGAACTGGCCCGCATCAAGGCCAAGCGCCAACGCGACCTGCAGGCCACCGGTGCGGTATCCGAAGAAGCTTTTGATGAAACCCGGCTGCAGGCCCGGGCCCTGGAAGCCCAGCTCGACAGCGTGCAGGCACAGCTGCGGGGCATCGATATCGACCTCGAGAAATCACTGTTGCGGGCCCCATACGACGGCGTTGTGGCACAGCGCCTGGTAAATGCAGGCGCGGTGGTGAACGTGGGCATGCCAGTACTGCGGGTAGTGGCCGCCGGTAGCCGCGAAGCCCATATTGGGATCGCCGCGGAGCAGACTGCGCTGCTGGCCCCGGGCCAGACCTACCGCCTGGTGCTGCGGGGCGAATCCTATACCGCCTCCCTGCGCTCGATCCGGCCCGATGTTGATCCCGCCACCCTGACCGCCACCGCCGTATTTGAGCTGCCTGATGCAGCCCGCGGGCTGGACGGCGAGCCCGTGACCCTGCGTCTTGAAGAGGAAGTGGCATCGTCCGGCGGTTGGCTGCCGTTGTCTGCCCTGCTGGAAGGTGAACGCGGGCTGTGGACGGTGCTGCGCCTGGAGTCCACCGATGCGGGCGCCGTCAGCGTGCGGGAAGCCGTCGAGGTGCTCGACGTCAGGGGCAGCCAGGCTTTCGTGCGCGGGTCGCTGGCTGCCGGCCAAACCTACATTACTGATGGGGTACACAGGGTAGCCCCGGGCACCCCGGTAGAACCCCTGGACCTTCCGCAGGAGAGCTGAAATGTTTGCGAAGCTGTTGTACAAGAATTCGCGCTACTTCACCCTGGTTGTGCTCGTGATCCTGCTGGTGGGTATGGCCAGCCTGCGCTCGGTTGGCCGCCAGGAAGACCCGACCATCACCAACCTGCGCGCTACGGTGACCACCTTCTTCCCGGGGGCCAACCCATCCCGGGTCGAGGCCCTGGTGAGCCGACCCCTGGAAGACGAAATCCGTGAAATACCGGAAGTGGTCGAAGTGGAATCGACTTCCAGCACCGGTGTCTCGGTGGTGTCGGTGGAAGTGGACGACACCATGCCCGATGCCGACATAGAGCGCGCCTGGACGGAAATACGCGATGCGGTCAGCGATGCGGAAGTCAACTTCCCGCCGGGTGTACTGGCGCCGGAATTCGACAATGACCTGACAGTGTCCAACACCCGCATCGTCGCCATCCGGCCCCAACCGGGTCGCGACGTGCCGATGGCTATTCTCAAGCGCGTGGCGGAAGACCTCGCTGATCGGGCCCGCAACTTCCCTGGCACCAAGCTGGTGGAGTTGCATGGCGAGCCCGTGGAAGAGGTGCGCGTGGAGTTGGACGAGGCCGCCTTGATTGCGCGCGGCCTGTCGGTGCCGCAGGTGGCGGCAGCGCTGCAGTCCGCCGACGCCAAGCTGGCGTCCGGTCGCGCCAGTGGCCCCGACAATGACCTGCTCATTGAAGTGGCCGGCGATTTCGACTCACTCGAACGCATCCGCGAGGTGATTGTGCGCTCCGGTGCCGAGGGGCGCGCCGTGCGGGTCTCTGACATTGCCGAGGTGTTCAAGTCGGAAGTGACGCCGCCGCCCAGTATTGCCCTGGTGGAAGGTGTGCGCGGCGTACTGGTGGGCATTGCCATGGAGGAGGGGCGCCAGGTCGATCAATGGAGCGAGGGCTTTAGCCGTTTCATCGACGAATTCCGGGCTGAAGCACCGGCCGGGATCAGCATCGAGACCAGCTATAACCAGAGCGTCTACACCGAAGCCCGGCTCATGGAAGTGAGTAAAAACCTGCTGATGGGTGTCGTGCTGGTGCTGCTGGTGCTGCTGTTCACCCTCGGCTGGCGAGCGGCGGTGGTGGTCGCCGTCGTGCTGCCGCTGTGTTCACTGATGTCCCTGTGCCTGATGTACTACACGGGCCTGCCCATCCATCAGATGTCGGTCACCGGCCTGGTAGTGGCCCTGGGCCTGCTGGTCGATGGCTCGATTGTGATGACCGACGAAGTGCGCAAGCAGCTGCTGCGCCGGGTGCCGATGCTGGATGCGATCGGGAACTCTGTCAGCCGTCTCCGAATGCCGCTGTTCTCTTCAACCGCCACGACGATTCTTGCCTTCATGCCTATGGCAATTCTGCCCGGGCCGGCCGGTGACTTTGTTGGCAGCATCGCCAAGGCGGTGATTATGATGCTGGCTTCTTCCCTGCTGCTGGCGCTGGTGGTCACCCCGGTGCTGGCCGCCTGGTTGTTGCCCCGTGGCCTCTACAAGGAACACAGCCACTGGTGGGACAACGGCATGGAAAGCGGCCGGGTTGGGCGGGCCTTGTCCCAGTCACTGGACTGGTCGCTGCGTCACCCGGTCGGCTCAATTGCGCTGGCACTGGTGCTGCCGGTATCGGGTTTTCTGGCTTTCCCCACCCTCACGGCCCAGTTCTTCCCAGGCACCGACAGGGACCAGTTCTACCTGCAGGTGAAACTGCCCGACGGGCGCTCTATCCAGGACACTCTGGCGGTTGTCGAGCGCATGGACGCGCGCCTGCGCGAGTACGACCTGGTGCGGCGAGTCGACTGGGTGCTGGGTGAAAATGCACCAGACTTTTACTACAACATGGGGGGCAGCAGAAAGGGTATCGCCAGCTGGGCGGAAGGCCTGGTCCTGACCACCGATGAAAACCAGACCGATGCCCTGATTCGCGAGCTGCAGGCGCAGCTTGACCGGGAGTTCCCGCAGGCGCGCACGGTAATACGCGGCATCGACCAGGGTCCACCGGTGGCGGCGCCGCTGGAGATCGAGCTGTTCGGCCCCGACCTGGATGTGCTGAGAGCGCTGGGAGAGGAGTTCCGCCTGCGTATGGAGCGGATTCCGCAGGTCACGCACAGCACCACCAGCCTGGTCGCCGGCGCCCCCAAGCTGGTGTTCAACCTGGATGAAGAGAAACTGCGCCTTGCGCAGCTGGAACTGGCCGATGTGTCGCGCACCTTGCAGGCTGGCCTGCAGGGCGCCACCGGTGGCGAGGTACTGGAAGACACGGAACGTTTGCCGGTGCGCGCCAGGCTGTCAGAAGCGGATTGGTTCAGCCCCGACCAAATTGCCAGTATTCGCCTGCCGTTGGCCAATGCCAGCTCCGGCGAACAGCTGCCCGGGGTGGCTCTCAGCACCCTGGGTAACTACCGGCTGGAGCCCTCTCGCAGCCCCATCGGCCGCAAGAACGGCGAGCGCGTCAACGAGGTGCAGGCCTATATTACCCGTGGCGTATTGCCGGAAGAGGCCCTCAAGGTGCTGGTGGCCGATCTCGCCGCCAACCCGATTGCCATGCCGGCGGGCTATCGCTACCAGATCGGTGGCGACGCGGATGAGCGCGCCGAGGTGGTGAGCAACATCATGGCCCCCGTGGGCACCGTGCTGGCGCTGCTGCTGGCGACCATTGTGGTCACCTTCAATTCCTGGCGCCTCTCTGCTGTGGCCTTCCTGGTGTGCGTATGCTCCCTGGGCCTGAGCCTGCTGTCACTGGCCATCTTCCGCTACCCCTTCGGTATCCAGGCCTTCATTGGCGTGATTGGTTCTGTGGGGGTGTCGATAAACGCGGCGATCATCATCATGACTGCCCTGCAGATCGACGAGAAGGCCATGCGCTGCAACCGGCCCGCCATGCGTGACGTGGTCATGGACTCAAGCCGCCATATTGTCTCCACTACCATCACCACCTTTGGCGGCTTCCTGCCGCTGATCCTGGAAGGCAGTCAATTCTGGCCGCCCTTTGCCATGGCCATAGCCGGCGGGGTATTGTTGTCCACGGTCGTCTCCTTCTACCTGGTGCCGCCTATGTTCCTGCTGGCCAATCGCAACAAACCCCAGTCCCGGGCCGTGCCCATGCAGCTGGCACCACCGCCCGGCCCCAGCCTGGAGCGTATGGCGAGCTGAGTATGTCGGCCGCACTCCAGGACGCCAAAAGTTACCACCACGGGGACCTGCGCAATGCGCTGATCGTCGCGGCGGCAGAGCTGATCGAGGAGAGCGGCTCGCTGGAGTTCGCCATGGTGGAGGCGGCACGTCGCGCCGGGGTCAGCAGCGCCGCGCCCTACCGGCACTTCAAAGATCGCGACGAACTGCTGAAAGCCGTGGCCCACCTGTGTTTCATGGGTCTTACGGAAACCGCCCGCGACGCGGTCGCTGACAAAGAGCTCGGAACGGAAGAGACCATTGTCGCCCTCGGCAGCAACTACATCCGCTTTATGCTCAAACACCGCAACTTCGTCGACCTGATGTGGGGCGACATGGGCGCTCGCGCCATGGAAGACGAGAGGATGGACCTGCGCGGCTCCGGGTTCTACATCCTGGCAGACGCCGTCGCGGCGCTCTGTGAACGGGAGTCCATTGCCCCGGTCAACCCGCTGGAGCTGGCCACCGAACTGTGGGCCATGGTGCACGGGCTATCTACCCTGGCCATGCACCAACAGGTGGACCGTTTCCTGCCCGGGGCAGATGCCTATCAGCTGCTGGAGCGCAGCACCAAGGTCTTCTTCGACGGCCTGCGGATGGCTGCCAACCGCTCCGGTTGATTAGCTCCGTTTGCGCTTGCGGCGCCGCTTGGCCGGCTGCGCCAGGCTGGACTTGGGATAGCGCGGCAGCTTGCCAGTCTGCAGGTAGCGGTGAATGCTCTCCTGGCTGCGGATCTTCACGCTCTTGCGGCCGCTCTCCATCTGGTTGGACTGAGCCTCGTCCAGCACCCTCGCCTTGACGTTGTCGTGCCACTGCTGGTCCAGCACGTCCTGCAGCAGGCGCTGGGCATCGGGATCATGCACCGGGGTCAGCACTTCCACGCGGTAATCCAGGTTGCGCGTCATCAGGTCGGCAGAGCCGATGTAATAACTCGGCTGGCCGCGGTTGTAGAAACTGTAGACCCGCGGGTGTTCGAGAAAACGATCGACGATGCTGATGCCTTCGACCTTGTCTGACAGGCCGGGTACGCCGGGCAGCATGGTGCACATGCCGCGCACGTTCAGTTTCACCTCGACGCCGGCACTGCTTGCCTCGTAGAGCTTCATGACCATTTCCCGGTCGGCCAGGTTGTTGCATTTCAGGGTCATGGCGGCGGGATAGCCATCGCGGGCGTTGGAAATCTCCTGGTCCATCAGCTCATAGAGCCCGGAGCGGCTGGAGTGCGGCGACACCAGCAGGTGTCGATAGCTGGGTCGCTTGTAGTTGAAGCGCAGGAAGTCGAAGACGTTGAACACGTCCTTGCCGATGCCCTGGTCGTAGGTCAGCAGGCTGAAATCCGTGTACAGGTTGGCGGTCTTCTCGTTGAAATTGCCGGTGCCGATATGGCTGTAGAAGGCGATATCGCCGTCCTCCTCACGCTCGATGAGGATCAGCTTGCTGTGCACTTTGAGGCCTGCCACGCCGAACATCACCTGGACGCCATTGTCCGCCAGGCGCTCTGCCCAGTTGATGTTCGCCTCCTCGTCGAAGCGCGCCTGCAGCTCCACTACCGCCAGCACCCGCTTGCCGTTGTTAACCGCGTTGATCAGCGCATCACAGACTCGGGACTTGCCGGCGACCCGGTACAGGCAGATCTGGATGCTCTTGACCGCCGGGTCCAGGGCCGCGGTCTTGAGCATGTTGATGATGTAGTCGAAGGAGTGGTACGGGTAGTACAGCAGCACATCCTTCTCGCGAATCTTCTCGAAGATACTGCCGCCTGTTTCAAGGCGCTGCACCGGAATATGCGGCAGCGGCTTGTACTCCAGGTACTTCGGGCCCACATTGGGAAAGCCCATGAAGTCCTTGGAGTTGTGGTAGCGCCCGCCGGCGATGAGGCTATCGTACTTGCGCACATTGAAGTGCTTGGTCAGGAAGCTCAGCAGGTGGTCGGGAATCTCCGCGTCGTAGACAAAGCGCACGGCCTCGGCCTTCTGGCGGCGCTTGAGGCTGATTTCCATTTTCTCGATCAGGCTGTCGGAAATGCCGGTATCGATTTCCAGCTCTGCATCACGGGAGAACTTGATGGTGTAGGCAGAAGAGCTCTCCACCTCGATCACGCCGCGGAACACCTGGGGCATGCAGAAGCGGATGATGTTATCCAGCACGATGAACACCTTGCCCTTCTTGCCCTTTTTGCGGGGAATCTCCACGAAGCGCGACACCCGGTCGCTGGGGACCTCCACCAGCGCGTAGCGGTGGTCGCCGCCGGCGACAATATCCACGGCCAGGTAGATCGATTCATCGGTGAGGTTGGGCATGGCCTGCCCGTCTGACATCAGGATGGGTTCCAGCTCGGGCAACACCTGGGATTTGAAGAAGCGCTGCACGTATTCCGCCTGGTGGGGCTCGAGCTGCTCCTCGTTGACCATGTAGATCTTGCGCTTGCGCAGCTCCAGCAGTACCAGTTCGTAGATGCGGTCAAACTCGGTCTGTAGCTCCACCACCCGGGTCTGGATCATTTCCAGCAGGTCTTTGTACTGCTGTCGCACGCTACCGGACGATATCGAGAGCAGCCGCCGTACTTCGGCAACCCGCACCCGGAAGAACTCGTCCATATTGTTGGAGAAGATCCCCAGGTATCGCAGCCTCTGGATGACCGGTACCTCGGCGTTGGCGGCTTCCTGCAGCACTCGGGCATTGAAAGATAGCCAGCTCAGCTCGCGCGGCATGAACTGGCTCGAGTCGAGATCACCGAGGCGGAGGTTGAGGGGGTGCTGGGCTTCGTCATTTAGTGTCATAAGCCCAACAGTATAGCCTCGATTTATTGCGGTTCCCTTAAACTGACTTGATCAGCATCATCGATCCGGGCCGCCGCGGTCGTCTTCACCGAAATAGAGGTGCTCGTCAAAGGTTTTTACCGCGCCGGGGAAGAACACGCAGGCCGCCGTTACCAGCATGCCGTTGATAAAACCCTCCGGGAACAGCAACAGCGCCAGCATGGGCCAGACTTCCAGGCCGCGGCGGGCCAGCTCGGCCTCGCCTGCCAGCCACAGGGTGAGCAGCGTGGCAGCTGCTACCGCCAGCGCGCTCAGCATGCCGCCAAAAAAACCGCCGCCGAGGGTGTAGACAAACAGGTTCTGCTGCCGCGGCAGCCTGGCGACCAGCCAGCTGGAGAGGCTTGCCGGCAGCACTACCCCCAGCACCCAGCCGGCCGGTAGTGCCAGCAGGGGTTCGCCCAGCAGCAGCACCTGCAGCAGCAGGGCCAGGCCGCCCGCCAACACGGCCAGGCACCAGCCCAGCAGCAGTGTCATGCTGGTCATGGCCAGCAGGTGTACGCGCACCGACCCGCCCAGGTCCACGCTCAGCAACCACAGGCAGGTGCAGCCCAGGCTGGCGCCCAGCACCAGGTGTAGCCGGGAGGGAACGGCGGCCAGGGCAGCCCAGGGTGCGTGGCGCAGGGCGACGCCTAGCCCCAGCAGGGTGAGCAGCGACAGGATGACCAGCAGCCCTGTAGGGAGGATTTCCGGGTTAATCAGCATCAGATTAGCTTACCGTTCGTCACCCGCCGCGCACAGTATTGGGTCGTCAGTAAACGCTGACTGTGGAGGGATCTCGCGGGTTTCGGGGCCGTGCCCGATCATGAAAAAAAGCCTGCGCCAGACTGGTGCGCGGGCCGTATAAAAAAAGCGGGCAAGGCGATTCCGCGGCGCGGAAAAAGCTGTTAAGTTCCGCTCAACTACAAGAATATAACCCCAAGAGGGCTCCTCCACAGATGACCTATTGCGTGGCGATTGCGGCCAAAGACGGCCTGGTGTTTTGCTCGGATTCCCGCACCAATGCGGGCCCCGATATCCTCTCTACCTACTCCAAGATGCATGTCTACGACCTCGGCAGCGATCGCATGATTGTACTGCTGAGCGCCGGCAACCTCGCCACGTCGCAGGCGGTGATCGCCCAGATCGAGGGCGATATGGAGGATGAGGAAACAGAATCCCTGTTGAGCTGCGGCAAGATGGTAGAGATCGCTAACTACGTAAGCCGGGTCAGCCGCGAGCAGCAGTCAGCCGCCAGTGACTCCACCGCCGAATCCGATGTGGATACCTCGGTGTCCTTTATCGTTGGCGGCCAGATCGACGGCAATAAGCCGTCTATTTACATGATCTATTCGGCGGGTAACTTCATCTCGGTCTCCGAGGAAACCCGCTACCTGCAGATTGGCGAGAGCAAGTACGGCAAGCCGATTCTCGACCGTATTCTGCACGAGGACACCAGCCTGGAGGACGCTGCGCGCTGCGCGCTGGTGTCCATGGATTCCACCATGCGCGCCAATGCCACCGTGGGTCCGCCGGTGGAAGTGCTGGTCTACGAAAACGACACCTTCGAATCCGACCATTACATCAAGCTCACCGAGGAAGATTCCTATCTCACCACCCTGCGGCGCGCCTGGTCGGCGGCGATCAAGCAGGCCTTTCTCGACCTGCCCCAGTTTGAGTGGGAGAAGCGCTCGGCCTCGCTGCAGGCGGTGCAGCCGGTTGCGGATGTGCCGGTGGCCGACGAGCGCCGGCGCGACTAGCCGACTCGCTAGCCCGCGGCCGGCAAGGCGTGGGCGGCGCAGGCCACTGCGGCCTGCACGTACAGCAGCTTGTCGATGACCACCGGGGTCAGGATAAACGGGTAATGATCCCGCTGGCCCAGGCTGCGGCCCAGCTCGTTCAGTGGAATAACAAAGCGCGCCCAGGCATTGATACGCTCCCGCGGGTCGCTGCCGGGATCGGGCGCCAGCCCATAGCAGACAGCGGTCTCCAGGGTGTCCTCGATATGCAGGAAGTGGGCGAAGCACTCGGCCCAGTCCTCCAGCGGATGTGAGCTGGCATAGGCGCTGACGTGCCGCTGCTCCCAGCCGTCCTCCGGCCCTGCCTGGTAATAGCGGTTGAGCGCCTGGTCGTAATCCGCAGCCGGGTCGCCAAACAGCGCGCTGAATGCCCCCAGGTCCGTCACCAACTGCGGATAGAAAAAATGCCCGGCCTCGTGGCGGATGTGGCCCAGCACCGTGCGATACCGCTCGCCCATCAGTTCTCGCTGTTGTACCCGCTGGATTTCATCGGCCTCCAGCACGTTGATGGTGATCACGCCGTCCTTGTGGCCGGTGGTCACGAAGTGCTCCAACACGTCCGGGTGGCTGCGCTTGTCCTCTAGGAAATCAAAGCGCATGCCGCCATTGCTGTTGACGTCCAGGCCCAGCTTGCTGACACCGGCGATCATGCGCCGCTTGGCGGCTTCCAGGTGCTTCCAGCGCAGCACGTTCTCGCCGCGTGACATGGCAGGGATGGTACGGTTGAGCCGGCAGCAGGAGCAGAGGGTTTCGTGGGAGTCCGCCTCCACCACGCCATTGCAGACCCGCCAGGCGGTGCGATTGGCGCAGGGGCGGTAGCGCTGGCCGTTGCCGTCTACCCAGCCATCGTCGTCGCTGTCCAGCGACAACATGGCCGCCTGCAGAGGCTCCGAGGCCAGAATACGCCCGCAATTGCTGCAGCGGGTGTTCTCGAAGAAGATAGGCTCCCCGCAGCGGCATTGATAGGGAGTCATTACTGCTCCGGGGTGAACCAGGTCTGCTCGATCACCTCGTGCACGCCCTGCAGGCGCAGCTGGACGTGATCGAGGAATTTCTCCAGGGCCTGGCCTTCAAGCTCGGCGCAGTTGGTGCGTTTGATCTTGCGGTGCACAGATTGCACGGCCTTTAATGCCTCGTTACCCCTGGGCAGCAGGCGCATGGAGGCTTCCAGCTCCAGCAGGCAGTGGGACAGGGCGCGCGGGAAATCGCGGTTGCGCAACAGGAACTGCAGAACATCCGCCGGGCGCACATTGTGGCGCACGCTGAGCCGGTACATCTGGTAGGCACTGAGCGATTGCAGCACGCTTACCCACATGACGTTCTGGTAAGGGCTGACGTCTTCCTCAGGATTGGCCAGCGCCAGCGACGCCACATCGATGATGCGCGTGGTCATGTCGGCGCGTTCCAGGTTGCGGCCCATGCGCAGGAACTGATAGGTCTCATCCTGGTTCATGGTGCCCGCCAGCATGCCGGAAATTTGCTGGGTGGACTGAACAATGCCGTTCAATACGCCGTGGCGCGATGCGCGCGGCAGGCCCTTGTTGGCGCGCCGGGCCACGCTCAGGTAGAGGCTGTTGACCCGCTCCCAGGTTTCGCTGGGCAACACCTCGCGGCTGGTACGCATGTTTTCCCGTGCGCTGGCGAGGGAAGTCATGATCGACGACGGGTTCTCACGCTCGCTGAACACGTAGCTCATGATGTTCTTTTCCGTCGCTGCCCCGGGCCTGGCGTCAAAGCTCTCGCGCGCCCCCAGCACGTTCAGCAGCAGCTCCCAGTCGGGCTGCACGCTGCGCGGCAGGTCGAGGATCACATTGTGGCGTACCAGGATCAGGCGCGAGGTGTCCTCGGCGCGTTCCAGGTAGCGCGACAGCCAGTAAATGCGTTCAGCCACCCTGGAGAGCATTAGCCTGCCTCCGTGTCGACGATCCAGGTGTCCTTGCTGCCGCCGCCCTGGGAGGAGTTCACCACCAGCGAGCCCTTGCGCAGGGCAACCCGGGTCAAGCCGCCGGCGGTCACGTAGTGGCGCTTGCCTTGCAGAATGAACGGCCGCAGGTCGAGGTGACGGGGCTGGATGCTGTTGCCGCACAGAGTGGGTGCGGTGGACAGCGACAGCGCCGGTTGCGCCATGTAGTTTCGCGGGTTTTTGCGAATACGAGCCGCGAACTCCTCGCGCTGCTTCCTGGTGGACGCCGGCCCGATCAGCATCCCGTAGCCGCCGGATTCGTTGGCCGGCTTCACAACCATGTTCTCCAGGTTCTTCAACACGTGGTCGCAGTGCTTCTTGTCGACGCACAGGTAGGAGGGCACGTTGGGGATAATCGGATCCTCATCGAGGTAGTACTTGATGATGGCCGGCACGTAGGTATAGATCACCTTGTCGTCGGCGACGCCGGCGCCGGGGGCGTTGGCGATCCCGACGTTCCCCTTGCGCCAGGCCCGGAACAGCCCGGGGGTGCCAAGGATCGAGTTGGGGCGGAACACCTCCGGGTCGAGGAAGTCATCGTTGATGCGCCGGTAAATGACGTCGACACGTTCCAATCCACGGATGGTGCGCATATACACCTTGTCATCGTCGCCCACCACCAGGTCCGAGCCCTCCACCAACTCTGCGCCCATGCGCTGTGCCAGGTAAGCGTGCTCGAAGTACGCGGAGTTGAAGACGCCCGGCGTCATCACCACAATCTCCGGCTGATCGCCGGGTCGGGGTGACAGTGATGCCAGGGTGTCGAATAGCTGCGACGGGTAGTCGTCAACCGGCTGGATGAAGTGCTTCTCGAACAGCTGTGGCAGCACCCGCTTGGACACGGCACGGTTTTCCAGCATATAAGACACACCGGAGGGCACGCGCAGGTTGTCTTCCAGCACGTACATGGTGCCATCGGCATCGCGCACCAGGTCCGAGCCGCAGACATGCGACCAGACACCGTAGCGCGGTTTGGCGCCGATACACTGCTCAAGAAACTCCGGTGAGCTGTCGATGATCTCCCGCGGCAACACCTTGTCCTTGAGGATGCGCTGCTTGTTGTAGAGGTCGTCGATAAATTTGTTCAGTGCCACCTGGCGCTGCACCAGGCCCTGCTCCAGCACCTTCCATTCCTTGAGGGGGATGATGCGCGGCAGGATATCCATCGGCCAGGCGCGGTCGATGTTCTCGCCGTCGCTATAGACGGTGAAGCTGATGCCCATTTCCTGAATAGCAAGATCCGCCGCCTGCTGGCGTGACAGCAGGTGCTTGATGGACATTTTGCGGGTGTAGGAAACCAGTCCGCGGGCGGCTGCGCGGGCATTGCCGGGCGAACTTATGATCTCGTCGTAGAATGCGCCGGGATCGTAGGCGCTCCAGTCAATGCCGGGGCGGGCCCGCTTATAGGGCGAAGGCGCCTTGATGGCGGCGCTGGAGTCTGCCATGGGGTGAGCGTTCCTGTTCTGTGCCTGGGACAACTGAAAAACTAGCATACCCGTCGATATGGCGACTGTCACCGCTGTCGCGGTGGCTCCCACACCGCGTCCGCACTGCGTCCGCACTGCGTCTGTACTGCGTCCGCGTTGACACTGCCAGTGACACTGCATAGTCTCTCGCAATGCTTTTCTCAGGGCGTTTCGAGGCCTTGCGGAATCAATCGCCAAACCGACCGGACAACCCACAACATGCCATCCTTACTCCGCGCGCTACTTTTCTCACTGGCCACCGTCACGACTGCGAGCATCAGCGCCGGAGCCAGTGCCATCGAAGATATGGGCTCCGGCGGCCGGCCGGTGGGCCTGGATTTTTCGCGCAGCCCGGTTTATGGCGCGCGCGGTATGGCAGCCACCGCTCAGCCGCTGGCTTCACAGGTGGCCATCGACATTCTCAAGCAAGGTGGCTCGGCGGTGGATGCAGCCATCGCGGCCAATGCGGCCCTGGGCTTGATGGAGCCCACTGGCAATGGCATCGGCGGTGATCTGTTCGCCATTGTCTGGGATCCGGCCTCCGGTCAGCTCTACGGTTACAACGGCTCCGGGCGTTCACCCCAGGGCCGCAGCCTGGATGACCTGAAACAGCGTATCGCCGATATGCAGAGCGAGGGCCGGCTGCCGGAAGGGCACCAGGGTATACCGGCCTTTGGCAGCCTGCCGGTGACCGTGCCCGGTACCGTTGATGGTTGGTTCGCCCTGCATGAACAGTTCGGCAAGCTGCCGATGTCCCAGGTGCTGGCGCCGGCGGTGGACTACGCCCGGGAAGGTTTCCCGGTGTCGCCGGTGATTGCCTACTACTTCGGGCGCAACCTGGCGCGCTTCAATCGCGATACCGGCATGATCGAGGAGTTTGATAATGCCCAGGCCACCTGGTTCAAGGGTGGGCGCGCGCCGGCAGAGGGCGAACTGTTCCGCAATCCCGACCTCGGCAACACCCTGGAGATCATCGGCAAGGAAGGCCGCGACGTGTTCTATAAAGGCAAGCTCGCGGAGGTCATGGCCAAGTACTTCGAGCGCATCGGCGGCGACCTCAAGCTCGCCGACTTTGCCGCTCACCGCGGCGAGTGGGTCACCCCGGGCAGCGTCAATTATCGGGGCTACGATGTTTACGAACTGCCGCCCAACGGCCAGGGCTTTGCCGCCCTGCAGATGCTCAGCATTCTCAAGAACGTGGACTTCAGTCAGTGGCCGCGCTCTTCGGCCGAGGTCTATCACTTTATGGTGGAAGCCAAGCGCCTGGCCTTCGAGGATGTGGCGCGCTACTACGCCGACCCGGACTTCTCACAGATGCCGCTCGCCGGTTTGCTGTCCGATGAGTACGGCAAGCAGCGTTTCGCTGAGATTGATGCCGGCAAGGTGAATCCCGCGGTGGCGGCCGGTGAGCCCAAGCTGGAAGGTGAGGGCGACACCACCTACCTGACGGTCGCGGACAGTAACGGCATGATGGTGTCGCTGATCCAGTCCAACTACCGCGGTATGGGCACCGGGCTGACGCCGGATGGCCTCGGTTTCATGTTCCAGGATCGCGGTGAGCTGTTCTCACTGGATCCCACCCACCCGAACGCCTATGCCCCCGGCAAGCGCCCCTTCCACACGATCATTCCCGCCTTTGTAATGAAGGACGGCAAGCCCTACATGAGCTTCGGCCTGATGGGCGGTGGCATGCAGCCCCAGGGCCATGTGCAGGTGCTGGTGAACCATATCGACTACGGCATGAACATTCAGGAGGCGGGCGATGCGGCGCGCTTCCTGCACGATGGTGGCCGCAGCCCCACGAGCATAGATGGCGACCCGATTGGCACACTCTACCTGGAACCCGGTGTGCCGGAGGCCACGCGCCGGCGCCTGCAGACCATGGGCCACAATGTGCAAATGGACGATACCGGCAGTCGCTTCGGCGGCTACCAGGCAATCCTGCGCCAGGGCGGTGTTTATATCGGCGCTACCGAAATGCGCAAGGACGGCACGGTAGCGGCCTACTAGGCCTGCGTTGAAGCGGCTATACCAGGCCGAATACGCGCAGCACTTTCAAGGCGCCCAGCCCCACGGTTACCAGCACCACCAACCCGCCCAGGCCATTGATCAGCGCACTGTTGACGTGTTCGCCGAGGCTGCCGCGGCGGTTCATCACTACCAGCAGGAACAGGGCGCAGATCGGCAGCAGGAAACCATTGGCGGCCTGGGCGAACAGAATCGCCAGCAGCGGCTTGGTGCCCAGCGCCGCAAAACCTGTCCCGCACACCAGTACCGTGATCCACACGGCGCGAAAACGCGGGCTTTTCAGGTCCTGCGACCAGCCCAGTACCCCGCACACGGCGTAGGCCGCTGCCAGCGGTGCGGTTACCGCGCTGCTGAGACCGGCGGCGAACAGGCCGGCGGCAAAAAAGTATCGCGCACCGCTGCCCAGCAGCGGTTCCAGCTGGCGGGCCATATTGGCAGCGGAGAACTCCGAATCGCCGCCAAAAAACGCCGCCGCCGAGGTGCTCATCACCGCCAGGGTGATCAGGCCGCCGAGGCCAATAGACAGGCCGGTATCGATGCGTGCCTCCCGCAGGGCCTGTCGCGTATCGGTAGCCGCCGGCCATTTCTCCTGCACGGCGCTGGCGTGCAGGAACAGGTTGTAGGGCACCACCGTGGTGCCGACCAGGGCAATGACGGTCAGCAGCGAGCCACTGGGTACCTGTGGCAGCAGCGCGCCCCGCAGCATGGCGCCGAGGTCGGGGCCAACCTGTACCAGGGTGGCCAGGAATACCCCGCTCATCAGCAGCACCAGCGCCACCAGCAGCTTTTCGATCAGTGCGTAGGTGCCGGAAGCCAGCAGGGCGGCGGCCAGCAGGCCAACCAGCACTGCCCAGGCGCTCATAGGCAGTGCCAGGATACTCTCCAGGCCAATGGCGGCGCCGATGATATTGCCTGCCTCGTAGGCTGCGTTGCCAAAGCCAATGGCGAGCACCACCAGCGCGATGGCGGCGCCCCCCAGCCAACTGCCGGCGAAGTTCTCACGCAGCGCCTCGGCCAGGCCGCGGCGGGTGATCAGCCCGAGCCGCGCCGCCATGTCCTGCAGAATCATGGTGGCAAACACCGAGAACAGCAGCGCCCACAGCAGGGCAAAGCCGTACTCGGCGCCGGCGATGCTGGCGGTGGTTACGGTACCTGGGCCAATAAATGCCGCCGTGACCAGGATGCCGGGACCGAACTTGGAACTGCTTGCCATGGGTGTTGTTCCTTATGCCAGCCACAGGGGCAGGTTGCGCAGCACGCCGCTGCGGGTGTGCCCTGCGGTACGCAGGGCGCGCCAGCGCTGGAGCCGACGCAAGCCGCGCGTCGCCAGGAAGCTGCCAAGCGCCGGCGGGAGGGCGTGGCCGCGTTCAGTCAGCCGCGTTTGCAGCGCCAGTGCCTGCCGGTAGAGCGCCTCCAGGCCGGTACCGCGGTCGCCGCTGGCGCGCTGCCAAAGATAGCGCCCGCCATAACCCCGGGCGCCGACGGCATTCTGTGTGTGTTGCCGATAGTCCAGCAGCGGTCGCTCACAATAACGGATGTCGCCCAGGCAGGCCGTCACCAGAGCCAGCCACCAGTCGTGCATCAACGCCTCCGGCGGTAGCGGCCAGGCCAGCTCCAGCGCCGCTCGATTGAACAGGCAGGCACAGCCGCTGACGTGGTTTTGCACCAGCAGTCGTTGCAGCGGTGCCTGCGGCGACAGCTTCTGGTATCTGCTGAAGCTGTCGGCGACCGCAATCCCGCTCGCGTCGACCACCCGCATCTCCGAGTACGCCAGTCCGGGCTCTGTCACGGTGTCAGGGAGCACAGCCAGCAGCGTGGACAGTTTATCGCGATGCCAGATATCGTCCTGGTCGCAAAACAGCATATGGGATTCGCTGCGCTCTGTGAGCGCATGCCGCATCAGCGCTGTGAAGTTGGCGCGGATGCCGGCCGCATGAGAGGCGTTGTTGTCCAGCACAGAGATGCGATCCGGCGACCGTGCCCGAAAGCTCTCCAGCGTGGCGGCAGTCGCATCGCTACTGGCATCGTCGCGGATGACAATGTGCAGGTTGTCGTAGTCCTGCGCCAGCAGGGACTCGAGCTGCGCCCCCAGCCACGGTTCGCCGTTGTGGGTGGCCAGCAGGATGAGGGCAGCGGGTGGCGCTTGAGCTTCCTGCACGCAATTCCTGATGTGCATTTCAAAGCCGTCATGGTAGCAGCGAGCTTTGTCCCTGTCCCTGTGACAGTCCCTGTTAGAGCCCCTGTGAGAGCCCCTGTGAGTGTCTCTGTGCGTGTCCCCGCGAGGGTCGCTGCGCTTGCCCCGTGATTGACCCGGCCGGAAGCGAGAGCCAGAATAGGCGCCTCGCTAATACCGGAACCTTCCATGCAGCCGACCAGCAGTCCACCCCAACACCAGGCCGATCTGAACGGCCGGCTCGAAGCCCTGGCCAGCCAGGTCAATGAGTTGCTGGAGCAGGGCGACCGGCCCGCGGCTCGCGCTGCCTGTGAATCCATGTTTGCCCTCAACGGCGCCTACAACCAGGCGCATATGTTGATGGCGCGGGTAATGATGCCCGGGGACAACTACGCGGCGATCCTGTCGCGCCTGCACCGCCACCTGCAGCCGGCCGGCTATGCCGAGATCGGCGTGGCCACCGGTGCGTCGATGGCCCTGGCGGAGGCGGATACCCACTGTGTCGGCATTGACCCCTGTCCGCGGGTCACTGCCAACATCGCTGCCCGCGCCCGGCTGTACCCGGTCACCAGCGATGACTTCTTTGCCCGCTATAACCTGCTTGAGGAGCTGGGTGTAGAGCGCCTGGACCTCGCCTTTATCGATGGGCTGCACCTGTTCGAGCAGGCTCTGAAGGACTTTATTAACCTCGAGAAGTACGCCCACCCGGGCACGGTGGTCATGATTCACGACTGCTACCCGCCCACCGAGTTGAGCGCCGCCCGCGATCGGGTGATGGCCTACTGGGCTGGCGATGTCTGGCGCATGATTCCGCTGTTGGTGAAGTACCGGCCGGACCTGAAGGTCGGCGTGATTCCCTCGCTGCCCTCCGGGCTGGGTATGGTCACCGGGCTCGATGCCGGCTCCACGCTGCTCGAAGAACGCTTCGATGAGATCGTCGCCGAGTTCATGGCGCTGGAATACGCTGAGCTGGACGAGCGCCGCGACGAATTGCTGCCGCCGCTTAGCAATGACTGGGACGCCATCCTCGGCCAACTGCCGGGCTGAGCAAGCGCGCTGCCACTAGCGCGGCGGCCAGCTCATATCGAAGCTCTCGTAGGCCAGCGTCAGGTTGGGGTTGTAGGCGGGATCTTCCAACAGGCGACGCCCCCACTTCTGCTTCATGAAATCGCGCTCGCGCTCGAATCGCAGCCGTTTTTCTCCGGTTTCCCGACCGCGTGAAAAGGACTCGAAATGGAATAGCTGGGCGTAGGGCGTCCACAGGTTGCGGTAGCCGGCATCTACCAGCTTCAGGCACAGGTCGACATCGTTGAAGGCCACGGCCAGGTTGGCCTCATCCATACCGCCGACGTCCAGGTAGCTCTGGCGCCGCACCGCCAGGCAGGCCGCGGTCACCGCGCTGAAGTTCTGCACCAGGCGCAGCCTGCCCATGTGGCCGGTCTGGCTTTTGTAGAAACCGCGGAAGGCGTGCCCGGCTACGGCATCGGGGCCAACGCCCAGCACAACCCCGCCGTGTTGCACATAGTCGGTGGCGAAGAACAGTTTCGCGCCCACCGCGCCAATCTCCTCTCGCACCGCCTGGCTGGCCATTTCCGTGAGCCAGTCGCCGTTGATGACTTCCATGTCGTTGTTCATCAGCAGCAGCACCTCGGCATCTGATTGCGCTGCGCCGAAGTTGGTGAGTGCCGAGAAGTTGAATGGCCGATCGTCGGTCAGTACCTGTACCCGGCTGTCCTGCTCGAGCTGCGCCAGGTAGTCGAGGCAGGCCGGGTCGCTGCTGCCGTTGTCGATGATGGTCAGGCGATAGTTGGAGTACTCGGTGCGCTGCAGGACGCTGTCCACGCAGTGGGACAGCACCTGCAGGGAATCGCGGGTGGGCATAATGATGTCCACGCTGGGGGCCGGTTCCGGCAGCCGGTGACGCACGCGATAGGCCATGCCCATCTCCGACAGTTCCACCTCTGCATCCAGGCCCTGGCGCCGGACGTGATCCTCAAGCGCGCGCAGGCCGGCGTCCACCGCGTAATCCTTGTGCTCGATGTCATCAGCGGTTGAGCCCTCCACCGCGCGCCAGTGGTACAGCACGCGCGGGATATGCTCAATGCGCGAGTCCTCGACGGCGTGGCTGGCGCGCAGTACCAGATCGTAGTCCTGGGCGCCCTCGAAGCCTTCACGCAGTCCGCCCAGCTCCGCGAGCAAAGCTCGCTCCACGACCACCAGATGACAGAAGTAGTTGATGGATGCCAGGTAGTCCGGGTTCCAGTCCGGTTTGAAATGCGGGCGCAGCGGCTTGCCCTCGGGATCGATAATATCCTCGTCTGAATACAGCAGGCGGGGTGGCTGGGGCTGCCGCAGGCGCTGGGCCACCTCGTACAGGGCATCTGGTGTCAGCTCATCATCATGGTCCATGAAGGCAAGGTACTCACCCTGCGCCAGGGCGATGGCATCGTTGGTGGCGGCGCTGATATGGCCGTTGCTGTCGCGCCAATGCAGGACGATACGCTCATCCCTGGCCGCGATGGTCTCCAGTGCCGCACGCGTATCTGCTCGTGTGGAGCAGTCGTCGGCAATGCACAGCTGCCAGTACGGGTAGCTCTGCCGCAGCACCGAGTTGACGGCCTGTTTCAGCAGCGCCGGTGGCGTGTTATAGGTAGGCATGACCACCGAGATCAGCAGCGGCGATTCCAGCCCCGCCGCGCTACTGCGCTGTTGGGCCAGGACCTGCGCCGGCACCTGGCCAAATTTTCCCCACCAATCCGCGTATTCGCGGTGCATGCCCAGCCGCGGGAAATTCTCGAAGCAGATGGCCAGATCTTCCCTGGCGCGCTCCCAAACCCAGGCGGCGCCAAAGCAGCGGTAATACCAGAGCCAGTGCCAGTGGTCTTCCAGGCTGGTCAGCCAGGCCCCGAGCGGCCGCAGCTTGAAGGACTCGATGCGCAGTCGACAGTCGAGGCGGCTGGGGGCGAACACCAGGCCCTGCAGATCCTCCTGTGCTTCCAGGGTGCCGAAGATGGCTTTGCCCCCGCGATCCTCGTACATGGGCGCCATCATCTCGTGCAGTTCGCCCTCCACCACCGTATACAACTTCGGGCCCCACAGGCGGTCCTCGCTCCGGTAGCGGATACTGAAGTACAGCGTGCGCCCGCGCAGGTGGTCCGGGGTCGGGAAGTACAGGTGGCCGCTGTCGCCTGTCATGGCCAGCCAGCCGTCGGCCTGCTGTTCGCCGTTGGTGACGGCGCTCAGCCGCAGCCGCGCCGTGTAGAGCCCATAGCGGAGCCGGCGGGCGATCGGGCGTGCCATCTCCAACAGTCTACTGGTGAGACTGCGCCAGGGGTTTGCGTCGCGGAGTGCGGCAAGCTCTGCGTCTTTCTTCGCCAGGCTGTCCTTTAACAGGGCTATCTCTCCGGCCAGCCCGCGCCGGTGGGCGCGCTGCTCGACCAGCTGGTCTGCCAGCTCTGCGGCCTGTTTATTGCCATCGGCAAAGGCCTCCAGCAGCGCCTGGTAGTCCTGGCTCATGGGCCAGCTCTGCTCGATATGCAGGTGAATATGCCTGGGCTTTGTGCCCGCAAACAGCGGCGGCAGCGACAGCTCGAACCAGGCATTGGCGTCCTGGCACAGCAGCCTGTAGCCGGCAGGGCCGTGCAGTATCACCAGGTTCTGGCACAGGGCATTTTGTAGCGCACTGCCTGCACAAACATCGACAAGCTCGTCGCCGACGCAAATCTCCAGGCGTTTGAGGTGCACCACCCCGGCGCGGTCGGCGGGGAAATAGCGCAGCACTTCGACGCCTGTCCCGTCCTCCACCTCAAACCGCAGCTGATTGTCCTGGTCGTCAAGCGCGGCCCACTGGCGCTGCAGCTTGTGTTCGCCGTGCTGCAGATCGCCGTCACCCATCCAGAACAGCCGGGCCTCGAAGCGGTTGATGATGCCTGACAGCGGCTGGTAGTCATGGACGGGCCCCGGGCCGGCCTGCACCCGCAGGATGTACTGGTAAGCCAGCGCATCCTCCCGCTGCAGCAGGGTATTCACCAGCGAGGCCGGTAGCAGCTCCGGTGCGAACTGTTTGAACTCGGTGGCGTGCAGGGGGCGGACCACGGTATCGATTTCAACCACCTGGAAGTCCAGTCCTTCCAGGAAGCGGCACAGGGAATCGCGGGTATAGAAGCGCAGGTGGGTGTCGTCGAGAATGCCTTCATCGCGGTAGTCGAAGCGGCCCTCCAGCAGGTCCAGCACCACCCCGGCATAGCCAATATTCGGCACCGATAGCAGCAATTCTCCCCCGGGCTTGAGCAGGGCGGCGGCGCGCGTCAACACCGCGTCGCGGTCGCGCACGTGTTCCAGCACGTCGGCAAACACTACGCAGTCGTAGCTGGCGGGTGTAAACCCCGCCAGCGCGTCCGGGTCTTCCAGGTCAGCTTCCCGCAATTGGCGATAGTGCGGCTCAGCTCGCGCGATATGCTCAGCCGACATTTCGATGCCATCCACGGTGCACTGCTTCTCGCGCACCAGGTAGGCCCCCAGTTCACCGCTGCCGACGCCAAGGTCCATAACGGTGGCGCCTTCAGGTACGCGAGCCGCCAGCTTGGACAATGAGTCCTCGGCGCCGGGGCTGATTTCGCGCTGGTACTTCAGGCGGTTGTCGGTCATGGGGCATCCCCCGCGAGTTCCACCTGCAGCGGGCAGTCGTCCAGCGGCGTGATGTCCTCGCTGGCCTTGATGGAAATGTTGTCGCCAGTGGCCAGGCTTTGCGGTGCCAGCTCGAAACAGAACCCGCAGCTGCTGTCTCCCGGCAGCTCGGCCGGTTGCTGGGGGCAGGGAGGCAGGGTCTCCGCTGAGCGGTCTGCCACCGTCTTCGCCACCAGCTCGCCGTTCACGGACAGTTCCAGGGTGGCGGCGGGTTTCAGCGGGAAGTTGTAGCGCGCCCAGCCCTGCACACGGTCGTGGTCAATGCCGGTAATAGCGCCGGAGGCCTTGGTGGTGCGGGTGGCGTCCAGGTAGTCCTCCGGGGCCGGGCGGATAAAACCGATGGCGGCCTGGCGTGTCGCGGAGTCGACCTCACGCGGCACCAACTCAATCAGCGCGTCCACCAGCTGCGCGGGATTGGCCATCAGTTTTTCGTAGGACAACAGTAGGGCGCAGGGGCGGGCCGTCTCCAGGAAGTCGATGATGCGTTCATTGTCGGCCAGCAGCTTGTCCATGCTGCGGAAGATGTCCACGCCGCCGGAGATGCGTGTGCGCTGGGCGGCGGCAAACACGTCGCGGAACACCACGATGTAGACCGGCTGGCGGAACAGCGCGTGCACGTCCTGCACGTGGTAGAGCAGCCGCGGCCGCTTAAAGGCCCAGACATCGTGTTCCGAGTCGTAGTCGCCAATCACGCGGCGGGCGTCGTCCTCGCTGCCGTTCTCGATGGCGTTGGCGAGATTGACGTCTTCGAACACCGGCCCGGCTGACAGGGCGCCGGTATACACGCCTAGCCGGTCCAGCGCGCCGGCCACGGCCGAGGTGCCACCCCGGGCCGTACCCAGCACCACCAGCGTGCGCTCCGCTCCCGCGGGGTTCTCCCCGAGCCTGGCAATGCCGCTGTTGAACATGGCGGCGAGCGACTCAGTCACGACCCCGGCTCCCACGTGAAAGCAGTCGCTGCCACCAGCGCTCGGGCGGCTGGTAGGTCAACGGGCTGTTCATAATGTCGAAAGGGTCGCCGGTCACAAAGGCGCGCACCACGTCTCCCGCCTGCAGCGGTTCGGAAAGCGCCACGTCGAAGGCGCAGCGACCATCGGCACTGATGCCCATGTCCTTCAGGTCTTCGCGGTACTGGTCGGCAGCCACTCGCGCCACTTCACGGCCGTTGACTTCGATCGCCACGTCCGCCTGGCGTCGGTAGGTGAGATACTGGGCCCAGCCCCGAATCCGGCGTTGCTCGACGATGTCGAGGCGGCCGCGGCTCTTGTTGTTGCGGGTGTGGTCCAGGTACTGGGCCGGACTTGCTTCGATGCGGGCGACGGCGGCCTCGCGGTCAGCGTTGGGGCAGCTGCAGAAGTCTGCCAGGGCATCGGCAAAAGCCGCCGGGTTCTCCAGCAGTTTCTCGTAGGACACCAACAGGGCCGGCGCGCCGGACTGCTTGAGGAACTGCTGGCTACGGCGATGCTCTTCCAGGGTCCTGCGCATGGTGCCCAGCAGATCGGCTTCGCTGGACAGTTGGGCCCGCACTGCGGTCGCCAGGGGGTCGCGGAACACGGCCACATAGCGCACATTGCCGAGTGACTGATGGTAACGCTCAAGGAAACGGCTGAATCCGGGTCGCTTGAAGCCCCAGGGGCTGTTGCTTCGCCGCGCGTCGATCAGGCTTGCGGCATCTGCCTCTCGGCCCTCTTCTATCGCCAGCGCCAGTTCCAGGTCTTCATAGACCGGCGGCAGCGCACCCCTGCCCATGGCAACGCCCAGCGCATCGAGGCAGGCAGCCACCGCCGAGGTGCCACCCCGGGCTGCGCCCAGCACGACGATAGCGACCGGCGGCTCTGGTGACAGCTTGTCGCCGTTCAGTACCTCGAGTCCGTTGTTGACCAGGTCCTGCAGAGCGGCCTGTCGCTGGGTATTGGCCACCGGGAGTCAGCCGGGCTTCCGGCCCCAGGCATACACCCACATGTCGTCCCCGGCGTGATGGTCAATGTCTTCGAAGCCGGCCATGGACAGGAAGTGGCAGAGTTCCTGGGGTGTGGAAGACTTGCTGATGTTGGCGGGCCGCTGCAGCGGATGATAGTCGAGCATGTTCTTCATAAAGAAGTCCCAGCCCTCCCGGGACAGCAGGTTGTAGTTGTCGACATAGAGCCGGCCGCCGGGTCTTAGCACCCGCATGGCCTCGCAGATGTAGTTGAAGCGATCCCACTCATCGAGATGCATGAACACCACGGTGCAATACACCATATCGATACTACGGTCGTCGATGGCGGACAGGTCCCAGCCGTTCAGCGGCTGGAAGTCGACGTTGGCCAGGTCGCCAGTGCGAGCCCTGGCATGTTCCAGCATATTCTCGGACACGTCGGCGCCGATCCAGCGCTGGCACAGTGGTGACAGAGTGTGTGCCATGCGGCCCACGCCGCAGCCGATCTCCAGGATGGTGTCGTCGGCGTTGACCCCTACGCTGTTCTGCAAAACCTGCAGGGTGAATTTCGAGGTGCGTTCAAACTCGGCCTCGTCGGTATAGCCCGCCACCGAGATCTTGGCGCTGTTCTCATTGTCCGACACCGCGTTCCAGGTGTCCTTGTAGTTGCCGCGGCTGGTGTCGGCCTCGCGCTCCGCGCCATTCTGCTCCCAGTGCATGGAGACGAAATCCCGGGCGCGAAACTCGGCGGGGCCTGAGCGGAAGCTATCGTTAACAACCTCAAGCTGCACCACATAGTCGGCGCCGCGCTCGGCGGGAATCTCCAGCTCAAAGGCAAAGCCACACTGCAGCGGGGCATCCCTGGATTGAGAGGCAAAGTGCGCCACCACGTCCGGGCGCTCCAGCGACACCGCGTGCTCGGTCCGGCTGCCATCTGCTGCGGTGACCAGAATCCTGGCGGGGCCGTCGTCAAAGCTCGCCGCCCAGCCGCTGAACTGGACCCGCCGCGGTTTGTGGATAAAGGTCCATTGATGGGGGGCGTCGAAGCAGAATTCGAGCGATGACGTGGTGCTGCCTTGGCCGTCGGTCCGGGGCAGTGTTGCGGTTTGAATAGTCATGGCGCTTGCTTTGGCTTAAAGGATTGAGGCAGGGCGAGATTCCAACACCCGGTGGCGCTGTTTGGAACGTGGCGCCGCGGCAAATTGAGCGATACCGGATTCTACTCTAAAATCCGCGACAAACAATTCCAACGGATCGGCAAGAGGCCCTTCCCGGGCATGCTGTTTAACTCCTTCGAATACCTTGCCGTTTTTCTGCCCTCGGTATTCTTCCTGTTTCTGCTCGCCAGCCTCACTGGTCGGGCGACCCTGGCCCGGCTGATGCTGGTGCTGGCATCGTTGTTCTTCTACGCCTATTGGAAGCTCGGCTATCTGCCGCTGTTGCTGGCATCCATTGCCGTCAACTACAGCATTGGTAGCTTCCTGCGCCGTGAGGGTGAGGCGCCACTGCGCAAGCCTGCCCTGTGGCTGGGCGTGGCGTTTAACCTGGGGCTGCTGGGCTATTACAAGTACGCCGACTTCCTGATCGGCAATATCAACGCGCTGGCAGGCACCGAGATGGCGCTGTCATACCTGCTGTTGCCACTGGCGATCAGCTTCTACACCTTCCAGCAGATTGCCTTCCTGGTGGATGCCTATCGCGGCCAGGTCGCGGCGCCGGGTTTCCTGAACTACTGCCTGTTCGTCTGTTTTTTCCCGCAGCTCATTGCCGGCCCCATCGTGCATCACTCGAAAGTTGTGCCGCAGTTCAACCGCGATGACTTCCTGCGGATCGACCCGGGTAATCTGCGGGTGGGGCTGTTCCTGATCGCCATTGGCTTCTTCAAGAAGACCGTGCTGGCGGATGCCCTGGTGCCGCTGGTGGGTAGCGGCTTTGCTACGGCTGCCTCACTGCCGCCTCACGAGGTGGCGCTGGTGGTGCTGGCCTATACCTTTCAGCTGTATTTTGATTTCAGCGGCTACACCGATATGGCGATGGGGGCGGCGCGCTGCTTCAATATTCGCCTGCCGCTCAATTTCAATAGCCCTTACCGGTCCAGGAATATTCGCGAATTCTGGCGGCGCTGGCACATCACCCTTAACGACTTCATGACCCGCTACGTCTACGGTCCCCTGCGCGGCAAGGCGCGGCGTGGCGCCCGGCCACTGGTGGCGGTGTTCGTCACCTTCGTGTTGGTCGGCATCTGGCATGGCGCCGGCTGGAACTTTGTGTTGTTCGGCATTCTGCACGGCCTGGCGGTGCTGTTTGTCACGGTGATGCACGGCCGCCTGGACTTTGTGCCCGAGCGTCTGGCCATCGGTGCAACCTTCTGTTTCTTTGTGCTGAGCCTGGTGCTGTTCCGCTCTGCCGATGCCGACGCCGCCTTTGCCATGTACCGGGCCTTGTTTGACATCGCTCATTACGCCGGTGACGGCGCGGCCGCAGCCAGCGCGCTCGCGGTCAGTGGCCTGGATGTCGCCCTGACGGTGGGCTGTGGATTGCTGTGTTTCCTGGCGCGCAATTCCAACGAGCTCAGCGCCGACGAACGCTTGCAATCGCGTATGTGGCCCCTCACCCTGACCCTGTTTGTTATCGCCCTGTCGATCAATACCAGCAGCAGTGAATTCATCTACTTCAACTTCTGAGCCTGTTGCGCGCCGCTGGTGGCTGCTACCGCTGCTGTGCGCTCTGTTGCTGCCCGGCTACAACTGGGTGCAGGACTACTACGGTATCTTCGGGCACCGCAGCGACTGGCGGGGTGTGATACCCAACGAACGTTATCGCAAGTACGAGGCCGTGCTATCCCGTCGCGATGAGATCACCGCACTGCTGTTCGGCTCCTCCAAGGCGGCCAATATTCCTTTCACGGAAAACCTGGGCCCCGGCGCCTACAACTTCGCCTACTCCGAGGGCCTGCCGCGAGACCACCTCGAAGTGCTCACGGTGCTGGTGGATGAGCTACCGGCTCTCCGGCAGGTTTACATTGCCGTCGATGAAATGGCCTACCTGCTGGACCCCGGGCGGCATGCTGAGGACTACCTGCGCCGACACCACCCGGCGGTAGCCGGCATCGCCCGCTGGCGCTTTGGTCTCGACTACCTGTTCCGGCCTCTGTCCAACACGGACGTGCTCTACTTTTCGCCTCAGCGTCAGCAGCGTCCGGTAGTGAGCTACGCCTTTGATACCTCGGGGCGCAGTCTCTGCCCGCAGTGCGACGCGGAGATTGACGCGGACCCGGATGCCCACCGGCAGCAGCCTTTCTTCCGCTTCCCCTACAACCCGCCGGACCAGTACGGGCTGCTGCGACTGCGAGATGACCTGACGGCGATCCTCGCGCTGCTGGAATCCCGCGGAATCGAAGCGGTGCTGTTCCTGCAGCCCACCTATCTCAACAACCTGCGCTGGCATAACCTGGGCATGCTGGAGGCACTCAAGGCCATGTTGGCCGAGCTGGCGCCCTTCCACGATTTCCTGGTCGCCGAGGCCGCGCTGGGGGACACCCTCAACTTCTACGACGTGATTCACTTCCGGCCGCAGATCGGCCAGCGCATGATGGAACACCTGGCGGGTACGCCGGCGGCGGAGCCGGGCGGATTCGGCTACCGGGTTGGTGAGGGCACGTTGCCGGCTCACAACGCGGCCATTCGCGAGGACCTGCTAAATACCTGGGTGACACCCGCCAAGTACCGCCGCGACAGGGAATACAGCCGCTGGCAGGTGGAGCACGACTTCCCCCGCGGTCCGTTGCCTAATGCGCCGGCGGCGGAACTGTTGATAGCGCCGGCGGCCGAGATCGACTGTCGTGTGGACACCGTTAACCGCGGCCGTTTCCTGGGTCGTCCCGTTCGGGTAGCGGTACAGGACCTCGGCATGCTGGAGTTTGCCGGCTGGGGCAAACTCACAGCTGCGGCCTCGACGGGCTACCTGCTGGTGCGAGAGCAGGTTCCCCTTGGCATTGAACGCGTCTACCCCTTTGCCGCAGGCATTCAGCGCAAGGATGTGGCCAGGCGCTTCGGGCCAGCCTTCGAGCAGGTGGGTTTTCGTGGCAACCTGGATCTGGCCGGTCTGCGGCGCGGCACTTACCGCCTGGACTGGCGCCTTCAATCCGGCAGCGCCTGGTTCCAGTGTGGCGAAAGCGCTAGTCTGGTGGTCAACTAGTTTGCGGAGTCGGCTATGAACCCCTGGAACATGGAGATTCACCGGGCGGGTTACGATCGGGCCGGCGCCGAGCTGGCTGCCGATCAGTCCACCCTGGAGTATTGCCTGCGTCCGCCACAGGTCTGGGAAAGCGACGCCGGAGGCGGCATCGCCCTGCGTGTCATTGGCTGGGCAGTGTCCCTGCGCCAGGCGCCTGTGTTGGCACGCGTGTCGGATCAGCACAGCGTCCGCAAATGGGCCCGACCGGTACACGCGCGGCCGGACGTTGCCAGCCACTATGCACGCCAGGGTGTGGCGGTGTCAGAGCATGCGGGCTTTGACTTTCTGCTGTACCTCGCCGATAGCGAGCGCGACGGCCTCCTGCGTATAGAGCTGTTTTCAGGCAACAGTGCCTCGGGTGCGCTGGATTTTGACGTGGCGAAGTTTTACCGCGAGCACCGCCAGCAGGTGGGTAACGAGACGCGATTCACGGGGCTGTTGGGAGAAGCCGGGTAAGCGGCTTAGCTGACCCGCTGCAGGAAACCCTTGGGGTTCCAGGTAATCAGGAATCGCTCGCGATCCCGGTCAATCACCCAGTCTGAGTTGCTGGCAATGAAGGCTTCGATAGCCTCATAGGGGCCCCGGTTGGGCGGCTCCGACATCACCAGGCCGTGGTCGCAGATGCTGTCTTCGACAATGAAGTAGTCCCCCACCTGCACCAGCGCCGAGTACTGTTGCAGCAGCGACAGCGTGTTCTCGTAGCTGTGCGAGCTGTCCTCGATGATCATCACGCGCTCACCCGGTTTGACCAGCGCTCGCACCTCGTCAAAGCACTGGCTGGCATCGGCCTCGATGAATTCAATGCCCGGTGTCTCGCGAACAGAACTCGCCAGCTTGTCGAGGCTGATATCGATGCCGATCACCCGGCCACAGCCCAAATTGCGGCACAGGTGGTGCAGAGCCAGTGTGCCGCCGCCGCGATTACAGCCGATTTCTATGATCACATCGGGCCGGGTTTCGAACAGGATCTCCTGGTAGATCCAGAAGTCCGTCGGACATTTCCAGGCCTGTACACCGAAGTAGGTCGACTGCTGCATCATCCCTTTCTGCATGAGCTTGAGAAGCTCACGGAGCGGCAGATCCAGCTGGTCTTCGAGTACGCGGCGCATGGTTCCGGTGGCCGCTACCGCGCTGGCGCTGACAGCCGCCGCCGCAACGCCATCTTCAGGTTGTGCTTGAACTTTAGTAACGGTGGCATGGCGGGCTTTTCAGCGATCAGCACCGAGTCCTTCCAGCTATCGCTGGAGTCCGGGTAGGTGCCTTTGGGCTGCCACTGCGTGTAGATCTGCCTTGGCTGCAGGCCCACGTAGTGGCACAGGGCGGTAAAACCATCCGGGTAGAAGCGCCAGCAGTCTACCGGGAAGCGGTGTTGGTTGCCGGCGGAGGGCGCGATAATGCAGACGATGCCGCCGGGTTTGAGTACCCGCCAGATTTCCAGGATGGTGATCCAGAAGTACTCGATGTGCTCAAAGGTCTGGCCTGAGATCAGCACGTCGCAGGACTCCGAGGCAATCTCCTTCCAGTGGTAGGGCTCGCTCAGCACAATATCCACGTTGGGGCCGGCTTCCAGGTCCACGCCGCGGTAGTTCCAGGCGGTGTCTGCAAACAGCGGCCGGTAAGAACCGAGTATGTCCTGGGCGCCGAGGTCGTAGATTTCCAGGGGTTCGGCTTCGCGCCCCGCCAGGTGGCGATCGCGGAAGTCCTTCATCTTTTCAAAAGAGCTGGCGTGCATAAGTCTCCTGGTCCCTGGCTAGCGCCGATATTGTTCGAGTACGTCCTCCGGCGCGCCGCAGGCCTTGATGCCTCCATCGGCGAGCCAGATGACCCGGTTGCAT
This sequence comes from Halieaceae bacterium, assembly GCA_028282105.1. Taxonomy (GTDB): domain Bacteria; phylum Pseudomonadota; class Gammaproteobacteria; order Pseudomonadales; family Halieaceae; genus JANQIO01. The sequence goes on from JANQIO010000033.1 coordinate 32,565, forward strand.
TCATTGGCGATCAGCTTCTCATCGTGTGACACCACGACCGCCGTCTGTTCGGACTGGAGTCGCTCCAGCAGGTACTTGCGGGATTTCTCCCGGAATACCCGGTCACCGACGCTCAGCGCCTCGTCGATCAGCAGAACCTCGGGGCGTGCCTGACAGGCGACGGCGAAGCCAAGGCGACCGCGCATGCCGGCGGAGTAGGTCCGAACCGGATCGTCAATCTGGTCACCCAGCTCCGCGAAGTCAATGATGTCATTCATCGCCGCCCTGACTTCGGCTGCCCGCATCCCCAGCAGTATGCCACTGAGCATGGCGTTCTCCCGACCGGTGAGGTGGGACTGGAAGCCCAACTGGATAGACAGCAGCAGGATCGATTCCGTGTGCCGCACAATGCGCCCGGCATCGGGAGCAATAAGGCCACTCATCAGCCGCAGCAGCGAGCTCTTGCCGGCGCCGTTGCGGCCGATGATGCCGAGTGTTTCCCCTGACTGTACGTCGAAACTCACATCCTGCAGTGTCCACGGGCTGCCGCGCCGGTCGTTGGTATAGCGCAGTCCCACGCCCTCGAAGCGAAGCAGCGTAGTCATCAGTTGACCAGCCGCGGGTAGCGCAGGTCGAAACGATTCAGCAGCCAGCTGCCCAGCGCGCCCAGCACCAGGCCACAGGCCAACACATAGGCCAGCTGGGACCAGGCCGGGTAGGCCTGTGACAGCAGCACCTCGCGCCAGGCGCTGAGCATGCCCGCCATGGGGTTGAAATAGAGCACCGAGCGCAGCGGCTCATCGACCGAGGACACCCGGAAGAAGATGCCGGACATGAAGAACATCAGGGTCATCCCGTAGTTCACCAACTGCATCAGGTCGGGCACCAGCGGAATCACCGCGGCCACCAGCAGGCTGGCGCCCACCACCAGCACCAGCTGAGTGAGCAATAGCACGGGGATCGCCAGCCAGCTTTCGGCGGGGGAATAACCCGACACCAGCAGGAAGACTGTGAACAGCGTCAGCACCAGGCCGAACTTCATCAGGTTGCTGGTGACAATAATCAACGGCAGCAGCATCTTCGGCAGGTAGACCTGGCTGATGATGCCGTTGTAGCGCCGGATGCTGAAGGCCGACAGCCGCACGCTGGAGTCGAACCAGCGCCAGAACACCAGGCCGGTCAGCAGGAAGTGCACAAAACCCGGGCCGCCGCGCTGCAGGATTACCTCAAAGATCAGATAGAAGGTGGCCAGGTAAATCAGCGGGTCCAGCACCCACCACAGCATGCCGAAATAGGCGCGGTCAGAGTCTCGCTTGAGCTCCGACAGGGCGCAGTGATAGAGCAATTCGGCGTGGCGTTTGCGGAAGCGCATGGATGGCACGGTGTGAACGGAAGGGGGCGATTATAAACAATGATTCGCTGGAGGCCAGTCTCCCTGCCGCGCTGCGGGCTAGGTGGCCGCTGGGGCCTCATGTACAATGTGGCGCTTCGCATACCCCGGCAGCCAGGCTCCGCAACACTGGGACTTCACGGGCTTTCATGGCCGTAATGGATAGAACCGCATACTTTGCCACGGTGCACTGGCGCTCCGAGGACTGGATAGACCTGCAGTTGGCCGCCATTCGCCGGCACTGCCCGGGCCAGGTTCGCCTGCATGCCTTCCTCAACCACGTGGCCCAGCGCTTCCACAGCCTGTTTGACTGTGTACACACCGAAGAAGGCTTGCCCCACCCGGACAAGCTCAATCTCCTCGCCGAGGAGATCTGTGCGCAGGCCGCCGATGATGACATCCTGGTTTTTATCGACGGCGACGCCTTCCCGGTAGCCGACCTTAGCGACGCATTTACCGCCCTGGAGCAGCACCCCCTGGTGGCGGCGCGACGTTATGAAAACAATGGAGACCTGCAGCCCCATCCCTGCTTTTGCGTGACCACCGTGGGTTTCTGGAAAGCCATCGGCGGCGACTGGCGCGGCGGCGGCTACTGGAAAAATCTGCAGGGCCAGCCAGTAACCGACGTGGGCGGCCGCTTGCTGAATTCCCTCGAAGAGCGCGGTGTGGACTGGCTGGCGCTGGATCGCAGCAACGCCCGCGACCTGCACCCCCTGTGGTTTGGGGTCTACGGTGGCCTGGTGTATCACCACGGCGCCGGTTTTCGCGACAAGCTGTGCCGGCTGGATGCGCTCAACGGCGTCGATGCCCTGTCCCGGTCCATCATCGGTCTGCAGCGCCGCTTCAAGTTGCAGCGCCGGCTGCCGCGCTTCAATGGCTGGCTCACCCGGCAGGTGCACAATTACATGCGCCGCCAGAACCATCGGCTGGCCGAGCGCGTCTACGCCAGCATCCTCGAGGACCCCGAATTCTGTCGGCGCTGGGGCTTCGTCGAGGGTGGGGTAGCAGCCACATGAATGCCTGGCTGATACGCCTGGGTCGCCTGCCGGTTTACCTGCGCAGCTTTATCAGCCACGCGCAGCGCAACGGTTTTGCCGCTGCCGTGGTGAAGGCCTATCAGTACGTCAACTGGGGTTTTGGGCACGGCTACGGGGGGCTCTTTCGGCGCTGGTTCCTGCGCTCTGGCATGGACGCTCCCCCCGCTGCCGCGGCCGAGGTATTCGCTCGCCCCTCAGTGCTGATCGTCGGGCCTTTGGACCTGCCCCAGTGCCGCAAATACCGCGTGGTACAGAAGCTGGAGTTGCTGCACGGGCAGGGGGTGGACTGCCACATGAGTCATATCGATGACCAGGTGCGGGTCTACAACCTGATGCAGACGGCCACTCACCTGTTGCTGTACCGGGTGGCGATGACGCCGGTGGTAGCAGGCTATCTTGTCGAGGCGCGACGGCTGGGCCTGGTGCTGGCCTACGACATTGACGATCCGATTTTTGACGCCGAGACCTACCGTGCCAACCGCAATCTGGAGACCCTGTCCGACGCCGAGCGCGACAACCTGCTGGCCTCCGCGGACCTGCACCTGGAGGTGATGCGCGAATGCCAGTTCCAGTTTGTCAGCACCCGGGGCATGGCGGAGCGTGTTAACGCGGTGCTGGGCGTCGAGGCGGCGGTCTGGCCGAACGTGGTGGACGCGGAGGCCGTTCAACTGGCGGCCCAGTACAGCGGCCAGCCCCCGCCTGCGCGTGAGGAAACCGTGCTGGCCTATATGTCCGGCTCCCGGGCCCATGACCGGGATTTCGAGTCGGTAGCCCCGGTGCTGGCGGAGCTGCTGGAGGCGAACTCCACGCTGGTGCTGATGCTGGTGGGCTATGTCGAGGTCCCACCCAGTTTGCAGAAGCACAGCGCGCGGCTGCGGCGCATCCCCTTTGGCAATTACCACGAGTACTTTGCCGCCCTGTCACGGGCCCAGCTAGTGGTCGTGCCACTGCTGATTGACAGTTTCAACGCCTGTAAGAGCGCGATTCGCTTCTATGAGGCGGCGCTGCTGGGCATCCCGGTGGTGGCCTCCCGGGTGGGTCAGTTCAGTGACGTCATAGAGCACGGGGAGGACGGCTACCTTGCGGCCAGTGCGGAGGAGTGGTCCACCGCGCTGACGGCGCTGCTGGCAGATGCCAGCCTGCGCCGCCGGCTCGGCGAGGCCGCGCGGAATGCGGTTGAGCAGCGCCACACGGTGGCGGCAATCGTGCCGGAACTGGCGCCGGCGCTTGCTCAGCTTGGGGTGGACTACGCCCGATGAGCAAGCGCCTGCTGGTGTTAAACGTATTCTACGCACCGCAGAGTTTCGGCGGCGCGACCGTGGTGGCCGAGGCCATCAACGAGAGCCTGGCGCGTGACCTGGGTTGGCAGGTAACGGTGATTACCACCCACGTCGATCCGGGTATTCCCGCCTACAATCTGCGGCGTTACCGGGCGAAGTCGGTTGAGGTGATATCCATTAACCTGCCTACCGAGAAGCGCTACGGCGACGAATACCAGAACGCTTACGTGGATCGCATTATCGAGGGCCTGCTGCCCAGGCTGGCCCCGGACGTGGTGCATGCCCATGCGGTGCAGCGGCTTGGCTGTGGCTACTTCCCAGCCATCAAGCAGCAAGGTATCCCGCTGGTGGTGACCGTGCACGACGCCTGGTGGCTCTGTGATCGCCAGTTCATGGTCGATCTCAACGGCCGCTACTGCTTCCAGCGAGAGATTTCCCCAGACCGCTGCCGCTACTGCGTCGACCGGCCCGATGAGTTCGAGCACAAGCTGGGCGTGATGAAGACTGCCCTGGCGCTGGCCGACATGGTGCTGGCGCCCAGTCGCTTCCAGGCCGATCTATACCTCGCCAATGGCATCTCCCAATGCCGAGTCAACGGCAATGGCATCGTGCCGCCGCGGGCGCCGTCTGCTGCGGCAAAGCTGCCGCCGGACAAGCTGGTGTTTGGCTTCCTGGGCGGGCCGGGTCCCCTCAAGGGCGCCCCGGTTATTGTCGAAGCACTCAACCAGTTGCAGGACTACCGCAATTACCGGCTCAAAGTGGTAGACGCTGCCCAGAATGTCGGCGTCAGTTGGAAGGACCCGGGCTTCTGGCAGGTGCCGGGCGAGGTGGAGTTCACCCCGGCCTACGACCAGGATGGCATCGACGACTTTTTCGCCGGCATCGACGTGCTACTGTTTCCCTCCCAGTGGAAGGAGAGCTTTGGCCTGACCGTGCGTGAGGCGCTGGCCCGCAGCGTGTGGGTTATTGCCTGCAGCGAGGGCGGTGTCGGCGAGGCAATACGCGATGGCGAGAATGGCGAACTGATTCCCATGACGGCAAACCCCGAACCGCTGCGCGCGGCCATGGCCCGCTGCCTGGCCCAGCCAGAGCGCCTGCGCGCCCATCGCAACCCGCACGCCGAGGGCATCCGCCTGTTCCCGGAGCAGGCCCGCGAGCTGGACGGCTGGCTGCGCGAACTGGTGGCGCCGACATGAAACCAGAACTGACAATTCACATCGGCCGCCCCAAGGTGGGCTCCACCGCGCTACAGGGCTTTCTGAACCAGAATCGCGCTGCCCTGGCCGGGCAGGGCGTCTGCTATCCAAAAACCGGTCTCTACCACGGCGCCTCGCATCACTTCTCCCTGGTGTTCCTGCCCAGTTTGCCTGACTACCCGGTGGTGCAGGACCTCAAGCCCGACGCTCTCTACGCCACGCTGGCTGAGGAGGTGGCGAACAGCGGCCTGTCGCGCGCGGTAATTTCCTCGGAGAATTTCTGGCTGGTCAAGCCGGCGAAGCTGAAGCCGCTGCTGAGCGAGCGCTTCGACGTCAAGATCGTCGCCTACCTGCGCCGGCAGGATGAAGTCATGGTGTCCAGCTTCGTACAGGAGATACGCGGTGGCATGCTGTCCCTGGATACCGCCATGGACGACTACCTGGGGGATCGCGGGCGCCTCAAGCTGCTGGACTACGATGCCGTGCTGGCCGAGTGGGAACAGGTGTTTGGCATCGAAAACACGACTGTGCGGCTGTACGAATCCATGGCTGAAGGCATTGAGCGTGACTTCCTGGCGGTACTGGGTGTGAACCCAAAGCAGGACTTCCGCTTCAGCGCCGCACGTCGCAACGCCAGCCCGGCACTCGACGTGTTGCGGATGCTGGAGATTCTGCGTGGCTACCCGGTGGGGGAAGTGGCGCACCGGCAGTTGTCGGGCATCCTCACCGAGGTGTCGGAGCAGCTGGGCGCCGAGGACGAGCTCGATCCCAAGCGCCTGATCAGCAATGGGCAGCGCCGGCAGGTGCTGGAGCAATTTGCCGACAGCAACCGCCGCCTGTTTGAGCGCCACGATTGCGGCGGACGTCGCTTCCCGGCGCTTGAGACCGAGGTCGATGCAGGCAAACCGGATATTCCCCGGCTCGATCGGGAGCAGCGCACCCTGCTGGGCATCATCGCCTACCAGCAGCGGCAAATTCAGGTGCTGGTAAACCGCGTGAGCCACCTTGAACGCGGCAACGGCGTAACCCCGCCCGCACCGGCTCCCGCTTCAGCCAGCGCCTGGAGCCGTTGGTTTCGCTGGCTCCGACGACGTTGATGGGGCGTCGATCAGCTCGGGCCAGCGGCGTCGAATCTCCGCGACGGTAAGTTCTGCGGCCAGCGCCTGGCCGCGCGCATTCCAGTGCGAGTCATATTGGAAGATCAACTCGCTGCCGCCCTCGGACATGAAGGCGGGAAACAGGTTGACCACGGGAAAGCCGTTCCCCTGCAGCTCCGCCACGATGTTGCGCCCGCGCTGCAGGGTTTGCTGATCGATCAGCTCGGGCTGGTAGACGCTGAGCTTCGAGGGAATAACAAGGGCCAGGTAATCTAAACCCAGGGACTCAATCACCTGCCGCCGCTGCGCCATAATAGCCACGACATCACTGAGCGCAGAGTTGTCGGTCCGATAGGGCACCGCCAGGTAGGGACGCGATCCAAACAGGTGAAACTCCTTGAAGTCCATCGCCAGGCGACGAAGCTGGCGCGCTATGATGTCTGGTAACCACCAGCCCGGCCGCACTATCGGGCGCATCATGGCGCGCCAGTGGTCCAGATTGCTGCTGGCAAGCGGAGCGTAGGGCGCAAGAGAGGCGCCACTCAGCGTGTACTGCTGCCTGGCCAGCGCCCGGGTCGACAGGTTGCGCTCGTGGTAGACGTCGACAACCAGCCGCACATCTTCCAGCCCCGGTCGGGACAGCGTGGATAACAGCTTGCCGTGCGCCCCATTGAAGGTTGCCACGCCCGCCTGCTCGGCAAGCTGCCATGGATAAGTTTCGTCGTCCGACACGCCGGAACCGAAGACGTTGGAGCGACCCTGGACGAAGATTCGCGGTTTGCCCAGTTGTGCAGGCACCGAGCGGAAGCCGTCGCCGTCGGTGCTGACCCGGGTCTCCCTGGCTTCCTGGTACTTGAAGAAGTAACGGCGGCCCAGGTCCGAGCGCTCGATACCCGCCCAGTGGCGGTCGTCGGCGGCGGTGAAATTCGCCCACATAAAATAGTATTCCCAGGCGCGATAGTAGAACCAGTGAGGATTCGCCAGGTACAGCACTATCACCAGCCCCTGCACCAATGCGGCAATCATCAGCACCGTGCCGAAGCTTCGCAGGAAGGGATGTCTAATGAGCGTCTTCAAAACTGGAAATAGATGAAGGCCTGGTCCGGCGCAGCGCCGGTCAGTGGCTGAAAAGTCAGGACAGTGGCAATCAGGCCCAGCACCAGCCCCCAGGCGGCGGTGGGTTGCCAGCGCCAGCGTGGCGCTATCTCCGTGGACGGTTTTTCCCGGTAGATCTGTGCCGTATTGGGCGCGGTCCACACCACCAGCAGCAGGGCCAGCAGGCAGGCCGCCACCACGTACTCGTCGTGTATGAATGGGGCTGTCTCAATACCACCCAGCATGCGCTGGTACACCAGGGCGGCGTGTTCGATGCTGGGGGAACGGAAGATCACCAGGGCCAGGGCCCAGAAATTAAAGGTGAGCAGAATCCCCAGCCAGTGGGGCATTCTCAAGCCCAGGTCTTTCCAGCCCTGGTGGAGCATTACCGCGCTGCCGTGCAGGCAGCCAAACACCACGAAGTTCCAGCCGGCGCCGTGCCAGATACCCGTCACCAGAAAAGCGATAAACAGATTGACGTACATGCGCGGGTGGCCGCGCTTGCCCGCGCCCAGCGGCGCGTAGACGTAGCGCATCACGAAATCGCTCAGCGTGATATGCCAGCGCCGCCAGATGTCACGGATATTGCCGGCCTTGTAGGGGCTGTTGAAGTTGATGGGTAGCTTGATGCCGAACATGATCGCAGCGCCGATAGCCATGTCTGAGTAACCGCTAAAATCAAAGTACAGCTGGAAGGTATAGGCGTAGGTAGCAAGCCAGGCATGCAGCCCGGTAATCAGGTCCGGGTTGCTGGCATCGTACACCCGGCTGACCCAGGGAATCAGCTGGTCGGCGATGGCGACCTTCTTGAACATACCGGCAAAGAAAATGCTGATGCCCAGGGCGAGCTGATCAATGTTGAGCGCCTTGAGCCTGTCCTGCGCCAGCTGCGGTATCAGCTTGCGGTGATGAACAATAGGGCCCGCTATCAGCTGCGGGAAAAAACACACGAACAGGCTGTAGCGCAGAAACGGGTAGGGTTTGGCGTCGCCGCGGTAACAATCCACCACGTAGGCCACCTGCTGCAGGGTGAAGAAGGAAATCGCCAGCGGCAGCACGATAGTGTCGAGGTGGAAGTGGCTACCGGCGAGCTGGTTGCTGGCATCGACCACAAAGTTGGCGTACTTGAAATAGCCCAGCAGGCCCAGGTTGCCGGCCAGCGCCAGCACTAACAGGCCCCTGCGAGTACCGGGTTCGCTGCGACTCATCCAGCTACCCAGGCCGTAATTGAAGAGTATCGAGCCGACGATCAGCACCAGGTACTGGGGGTTCCACCAACCGTAGAAGAACAGGGAAGCAGCCACCAGCCAGGCCAGGCACAGGGTCGGCTGGTTGCGGCTGATCAGCAGCTGGTAGACCAGCAGTGCAATCGGCAGGAACAGGCAGAAGTAGACGTGGGATATGAATAGCAAGCCGGGTGCTCTCTTTATCAGGGGGCGGGACGGTATTGTTATCCTGTTATTCCCTGTGAGCTGCGGGGTCTTTCCGTCGGCAATGAGCGCGGGGGTGCGGGTTCGACAGCAGCGCGCCGGATGGTAATATCTGGTCCCCGCCTCATGCAAGCGTGCGGGACGGGCCAGGGGTAGCGCGCCCGCGACTCAGCAACAGCTGGTCATAGAACCGGCACTGTGAGTTTGACGATATGAAGCTCGAAGTCTTCGAAGCGGCACCCGTTGCCGTGGGCGCAAGCTGGGCCGCAACCGCGGGGCCGCTGGATGTGTCTGTTTCCATGGTCACCTTCAACAGCGAGTTCAGCTTGCTGCTGAAGACCCTGGACGGATTGCACCGCGCATTGCGCTACGCCCGCGATCAGGGCCTGGATATCCGTTTGCAGCTATTGGTCGTGGACAATTCCACCAATGCCCACTATCGCCAGCGGGTCAGGAATCTGGTGCTGGACAAGCACGGCGAACGCTTTGAGCGCATCGATCTGTGGCATCCGGGTGGCAACATTGGTTACGGCGCCGCCCATAACCAGGCCCTGCAACGTGCCGACAGCGATTTCCACCTGATTCTCAATCCCGACGTCGAACTCGCCGAGGACGCCCTGTTCTCAGGCCTGGAGTACATGTGGCACCACAATGACGTGGCGGCGGTGAGCCCGCGCGCGACAGATGGCAGTGGGCAGATCCAGTACCTCTGCAAGCGCTATCCCTCGGTGCTGGTATTGATGCTGCGTGCCTTTGCACCGGATTTCATCAGGCGTCGTTTCCGCGAATACCTGCACAGCTATGAGATCCGGGATGCCTGTAACAACGGCAGCGCCGCCGATGTGCCCTTGGTGAGCGGCTGCTGCATGTACGCCCGTACCGCGTCACTGCGGCAGGCGCGCGGTTTCTCTGACCAGTACTTCATGTACTTTGAGGATTTCGACCTGTCTCTGCGCCTGCAGCCGCTGGGTCGGCTGGTCTACCTGCCGAGCATGCACATCGTGCACCACGGCGGCTACTCTGCCCGCAAGGGTGTGCGTCACATCAGCATGTTCGTGCAATCGGGGTGGAAGTTCTTCCGCCGCCACGGCTGGTGCTGGATTTAGCCCGGGTCAGCCTCGGCTAGCGACCGTAGAACACCCGCCGGGCGCCGCCCTTGTAGTGCTTGCGGATCAGGTTTGCCGGATACTCGTTATAGCGCTGAATAGTGTCCCGGGTGATCGCGCGGTAGCCCGGCCGGCCAGGCAGGTAAGGTGGTCTGGCAATCGGCGGCTGCACATGCGGCGGCCTGGGGTGCCACAGGGGTGGACGACCAAAGCCCGGACCCAGGAAGCCATCATTCTGTACCACGACGCGGTTGGGGTAGTAGCCCTCGTAGACCGGCACCGGGTTGCTGGCGGCACGGGCCGCGGCGGCCTCGCTTCTCAGCTTGGCGCGGTGCGCTTCTCGCTCGCGGCGATCAGCCGCCATGCGGTCGGTGGTCTCGCGCAACGCCTGCAGCCGCGCGCTATCCAGTGCCGATGGTGTGACGGTGGGCGTGCTGTAGTCCAGTACCTCGACTTCGAGATCGCCCTCGGCGTCCTCAGCCGGCGGCTGGTCGGAGAAGCTGATACGGCCGTTTGCATCCACAGTCTTGTAGACGGTGATGGCCAGCACCGATGGCGCCTGCAGCGACATGGCCAGCAACAGGGTCAGGCACAGCAGCAGGCGCTGAAGCGCGGGCGTTGATGGACAGCTATCCATGGTATTAAGGATAGTCCAAAGGCCCCTGCGCCGCCTACAGGCTGGCGGCCTGGATTTGA
>JANQIO010000073.1 GCA_028282105.1 Halieaceae bacterium
CTACTTCCACGCCTTTGGCGAGGGCTGGGGCCTGTACTCCGAGCTGCTCGGCGAGGAGATGGGCATGTACAAAACTCCCTATGAACGCCTTGGCGTGCATGCCGGTGTCCACCACCAGTCGCGCGGCGCGCCAGGCCTCGTACACCATGCGGCCAAAGCGTTCATAGGGAGTTTTGTACATGCCCATCTCCTCGCCGAGCAGCTCGGAGTACAGGCCCCAGCCCTCGCCAAAGGCGTGGAAGTAGTAAACCCGGCGCCAGTCCGGCAGCTTTGGGTTCTCGGCCTGGAAGGCCAACTGCAGGTGGTGGCCCGGCACAGCCTCGTGCAGGCTCAGCGCGGGTAACTCGTAGAGCGGTCGCTCCTCGAGTTTATAGGTGTTGATGAAGTACTGCCCGGCGCGGCTGCCGTCGATGGCCCCGGGCTGGTAGTAGGCAGTGGTGGTCTTGGGGGCTTCCTGCGCGGGGATTACGCTGAGGCCATAAGGCATGCTGGGCAGGCGCGCGAAGTAGCGCGGCAGAATGCCGTCGATTGACTTGGTTATCCAGCCGATGCGGTGCAGGTAGGCCTCTTCGGTGGTGGCGTAGAACTGGGGGTCGCTGCGCAGGAAGGCCAGGAAAGCCTTGAAATCGCCCTCAAAGCCGACCTCTTCGATGACTGCCTGCATATCGGCGCGGATACGCGCCATCTCCGACAGGCCCAGGGCGTGTACCGTCTCGGCATCGGTATCCAGGCTGGTGTAGAAGCTCAGCAGGTGATCATAGAGCTCGCGCCCGCCCGGCACAGAGGACAGCGCCACCTGCGGGCGACAGGCGGGCAGGTAGTCCTGCTCCCAGAACTTCGCAAAGCGCCGGTAGGCGGGCAGTACGATACCGTCGATACGCCTCACCGCCTCCTCCCGCAGGACCCTCACCTGCTCCGCGCTAAGCTCCGCGGGCATGTCCACAAACGGCGCATAAAACACCGACTGTTCGGCGCTGTCGGCCAGGTAGCCGAGAATGCTGCCCTCGTAGCCCTCCAGGGTCTCGCAGGGCTGGGTGTAACCGTTCTCGATGGCCCTGTCGAGCAAGGCGATGTTGTCCTCGGCATAGGCCTCGAACGCCTGGAAACGGGCCAGCAGATGCTGGTAGTCCGCCAGACTGCGGCGGGGCATGGCCGCAATCATGGCCGGGAAGCCGGTATGCCAGCCACCCATGGTGGTGATAGACAGGTAGCGCTGGTCGGACGCCAGGGTCTTGCGCTCTTTCTCCAGCATCCAGGTGAAGGTGGCGTGGTTGACCCGCCCATCTTCGCTGAGGCTCTCCATATCGAACTCGTAGAGCTCGGCCAGCACCGCCGCCATTTTGCCGAGCCGCGCATCGAAGGCCGCATCACTCAAGTCATCGAGTTGATCAGGGTGAACGTCGCTGCCGAAGAAGGCCACCGACAGGGACTGGCTATTGCTGTACCAGTCCCAGTAGTCGTTCATCAGTTCGAAGAGCCTGGTATCGCTGGCCTGAGCCGCTGACGACAACAGGGTGAAAACCAGGGAAAGTGCTGCGCAGGCAGCTCTGGGGGTGTAGGCAGACATGAAATCTCTCGCAAAAAAAGGCCGGTGCGACTGCATCGCACCGGCCCGATTATACATCTGCCAGCGGACTGTCAGCCGCTGCGGGCGATAACGCGACCCTCATGACGCCGCAGGTTGACCGGGTAGGCGCTCTGCTGGGCGAGGCCGGTAATGCGGTCATAACGCTCGTGCGCCGGAATCAGCGCCTGTACGTTAATCCCCTTTTCCTCCACCGGGCGGTCGTCGCCGGGATCACCCCAGCCGTGGGCGATACCGAGGGTGCCGCTGGCGACATCGTCGGAGGCTTCGAGAATGCCCTCCTGCTGGCCGAAGCCTGAATCGACAATCACGCACTCGCCGTCGGCAAAGCCATGGGCGGCGAGGTCGTCGTGGGAGATCAGCACCGGGTTGTAGGGGCGCTTCTTTTCCGCCCTGGGCAGGTTGTGGCCGGTGGTGCAATACACCTCCGACATGCGGTAGGTGATGGCGCGGAACTGGAAGTCCCGGTCGGGGCTGTAGCTGCCCGCCACCGGCATGGGTTCGGCGCGCACCTCGCGCAGCTCCGCCATCGGCTCCGGATTGCCAACGGCGATGCGCCGGTCGGCATGGCCGATCATATTGGGGATCACCCCACCCACTTCCGTCTCACGGTCACCGTAGAGCTTGCCGCTGGGATTTTCCTTGAGATCCTCAAAGGGCGTACGCGAATTGGCGTTCAGCGCCTGCATGATCTCCTCGGCATCGGGCTTACGGTCTTCCGGCAGGCCGGGGATGGCGGCGCGAATGCCCAGCCGTTCGCCGATTTCCCAGAAGAAGTCCCATTCCTCGATGGTGCCCGCCGGCGGTTCCACCAGTTTGTCGGTGTACTGCATGAACGGCTGCGGGTAGAACATGTTCATCATGTGAGGAATGTCGTTGCGCTCGAAGGGGTGCTTCACGGCCATCAGGTAATCGGCATAGCGCGCGGTAGCCGATTCGAACAGGTCCAGGCATACCAGCAGGTCCAGGCTCTTGAGCGCCTCCACCGTGCGCTCGGTGTTGCTGAACACCAGCGCCGGGTTGCCGCCGTTGACGATCAACGCCCGCACCTGACCCTCGCCGGGCGTGAGAATCTCATCGGTCAGGGTGTTGGTGGGCATCTCGTTGTAGCCAAACAGCCCGGACATGCCGCGAATGCCGCGAATCCGCGACACCTCGCCACTGAAGGTGGGAATTGGCAATGGCCCCATGTTCTCGGGGAGAGGCTGCGACAGGGCGCCGGTGATGCGGGTCATGCCACCGCGGCGGTCGTAGCGGCCGCAAATCGCATTGATCACCCAAACCAGGAACACGCACAGGTTCTGGTGCGCGGCCATGTGCAGGCCGGTGCCGGTCTGGGCAGCACCGCTGCCGGCGGTGGCGAATACTCTCGCACCTTCAACAATGGTGTCCTTCGGTACGGTGGTGCGGGCCGCCGCATAGTCCAGATCGAAGTCGGCCACCGAAGCCTTCAATTCCTCGAAACCGGAGCAGTAGGCTTCCACATACTCATGGTCGTACCAGTCGTTGTCGATGATCACCTTGATCATGGCCGCCAGCAGGGTAGCGTCCTCGCCCGGCTTGACCTGCAGGTGCACATCGGCACGACGCGCCACGTCACACTTACGCGGGTCGATGACCACCAGCTTCATACCGCGCTTCAGGGTGTTTTTCAGGCGCGTGGACGGGTTTGACTGAGGCATGGTCCACAGGTGCGACACGGTCGGGTTGGTGGCCACGTACATGGCAACCTCGGAGTTTTCGATGTCGGGTGAGCCGAAAGGCATCGGCGCGCCAAACAGCCAGCCGGTGGCAATCGACAGCGCCGGGGAATCGATGGTGTAGGAGGTATACATACCCCGCGAGCCCAGGGCTTCCAGCCACTTGCCGACAAACCAGGGGCCGCCGGCCGCAGTGCGGTGGCCGCCGCAGCCGCTGTAGACCGCGACCGAATGTGGGCCGTGCTCGGCGATGATCGCGCGCAGTCGCTCGCCGATTTCATCCAGGGCCTGGGTGGTGTCCAGCGGCTGTAGCTGCCCCTCCACCCGCTTCTGGCAGGCGGTGAAACGCTCGGGGTGATTGATGCGGTCGACCTCGCTGCGCCCCTTGGGGCAGGTATAGCCCTCGGAGATGGGGTTGTCGTGGTCACCGCGTACGTCGACGACCTTGCCGTCATCTACATCCACTTCCATGCCACAGAACACGTGACAGAACCGGCAGAAGGTTTTCTTCGTCTCGACAGCCATTGTTGTT
>JANQIO010000152.1 GCA_028282105.1 Halieaceae bacterium
GGTCAGAGCCCTTTTTGAGGCGCCTTCTTTGATGTGGCTACAGACCGCCGTCCACGTAGAGGCACTGGCCGGTAATCCAGCTCGCCGCCGGTGACGCCATGAACACTACCGCGGCGCCGATATCCTCGACCCGGCCAATCCGTTTCAGGGGCAAACCGATGGCCGCTTCCAGCGCGGGCAGGTTCTCTTCCGTGGTGCCGGTGGACTCCATGAAATTCTGGGTGGGTATCGGCCCCGGGGCGATGGCGTTGACACGAATGGACGGCGCCAGCTCGACGGCCAGGGTCTGGGTCAGGCTATTGGTGGCCGCCTTGGCCGCCGCATAGGGGCCGTTCTTGGGCTGTGGGCCCATGGCGGTGCGCGAGGAGATATTGATAATGCAGCCGCCCTGCTCGGTCATGCAGCGGGCGGCTACCGTGGCGCCTGCCCAGACCGCTTTCAGGTTGAGGTCGAGCTGGGCATCCCAGCGATCCTCTGAAGTACGCGTGAGGTAGCGCGGGGTGGCATCCGGCAAACCACCGGCGTTGTTGACCCAGATAGTTGGAGCGCCCAGCGCAGCGGTAACACGCTCACCCAGCGCATCAAGCTGCTCCAGCTCGGTGACATCGGTGGGCACCGCCAGGCCGCGGCGGCCCAGGGCTTCGATCTCGGCCACCACCTCGGTAAGATCATCGGCATTGCGGGCCGCCACAGCGACATCGGCGCCTGCCTCTGCCAGGCACAGGGCAATGCCGCGGCCAATGCCCTTGCCACCGCCGGTCACAACCGCCACCTGGCCGGTCAGGGAAAAGGAATCAAGCACCGTCATCAGGCACCTCCACCATCAGTCAGAAAAAGGGGTCAGAGCCCTTTTCCGTCTTTGTCTTCATAAAAAGGGCTCTGACCCCTTTTTTTAGAGCAGGGCTGCGACGCAGAAGCCGAGCAGGACCAGGTTGGCTACCAGGCCCAGCAGGAAAAACCAGCTGCGTGGGCTGGGGTTCACGTCTGTGGAAATCGTGTAGTACAGCACCATGTGGATGATGCGAGACATGGCATACACCCAGACCAGGATTCCGGTCCAGGTATCGTTGGCGCCCACCATGACCGCGAGGAAGATCGTCCCCAGCATCGCCGGCAGGTTTTCCAGGGAGTTCATCCAGGTGCGCTGGGTGCGGAATACCACAGACTCGTGACCGAGCCCGTCATCCATCTTGCCCGGGATGGCGCCAGGCGCCCGGGCCTTTTTGCTGCTGGCAATCAGTTGCTGTACCAGCATGGTGGCGAGTATTACCGCCAGGCCTGCAAAGGCGGCGGAGTAGTCGTTAAGGAAGCTCATTCTTGTTATCTCCTTCGCTTCTAAATATGAGGTAAATCGAGGGGTCAGGCGCCGACAAGTCGAGCGGGCACAACGCCGTGGGGCGAGCGGCACACAGGCAAGGCGTGTAAGCCCTTGATGTCAGCGCGCCTCGTTGCGGGTTTTGCCGCAGCGTACACATTTGTAGCTGGTGACCAGTCTGCCCTGCTTTACGTCGAAACGCTTCTCGGTTTCGACCTGCCACTTGTGGTGGCCATTGCGGCACAGGGTGTTGCCCCTGTGCTTTTCCTTCAGGGACTTTTTCTTCCCAGCTTGTCTCTTGAACGGAACGACGTCAGCCATGGTGGGAGAGGCCGGGCGAACAACGCCCGGCCACAGGGCTCCTACATACGATGTAAGGCGCAGAGCTTGTTGCCGGAGGGGTCGCGCAGGTAGGCCAGATACAGGGCCATGGGACCTTCGCGCACGCCGGGCGGCTCCTCGCAGGTGGTGCCGCCGTTGGCGAGGCCTGCCGCGTGCCAGGCGTCAGCCTGTTCCGGCCCGTTGACTGCGAAGCCCACGGTGCTCCCATTGCCGCAGCTGGCAGGCTGGCCATCAATGGGCTTGGAAATGGCAAAGATGCCGGTGTCGGTAAACCAGAACACGCGACCCTTTTCATCCATCACCCCTTCCGGGTAGCCGAGGCTGCCCAGCAGGGCATTATAGAACTGGCGGGATTCCTCGATGTCGTTAGCGCCGACCATCACGTGACTGAACATGGTTTTCTCCTTTGGGTTGGTGCAGGCGCCGGGCCTGACGAAATTGCGGGAGCCTGAGTATACATCCCTGCTACCTCAGGCCCACCCGTCGCAGGCTGCTGACCAACAGCAGCGCCCCACTCAGGGTCAGCCACAGTGCCAGCACCGCCGCGATGATAATCAAAGGGTGATTGAAATCGTGACCCCCTGTGTAGTCCATGAAATGCAGCATCAGCAGGAACTCCACCAGTTCGGTGCGGTTATTGCGATGGCCGAGCACGTGGCCATCCTCGGTACCCACGAACACATTGGTCTCAACCCGGTCCGCAAACGCCACCCGCCATACCGTTTCTTCGAAGTACGCTGCGCTGGCAGGCATGACTTCGTCGCCGGACAGGGGCCGGTAGCTCTGGCGGGCAATGGCCAGCGCGAGAGCCTGGTCGACAGTCACCCGCTCACCGGTAAAGGCATCATAGAGCTGGCTGCTGTCGCGCCCGGCCACGCGATACACCAGGGTATCGGCCAGGTGCTGCAGTCGAACGCTCTCGATGCCCGCAAAGGGCCGGGGCACCGCCGCGACCGGCAGCAACGCCTCGGAGACCAGCGGCGCGGCGGGCAGGTCCGCAAGGGTGGTCTTGCCGCGCGCCAGATCGGCATCCAGCAAGCTGATCACCAGCCCACTGCCGATCCACAGCAGCACCTGGATGAACACCAGCACCCCGAACCAGCGGTGCAGTGTGCGCAGTGTCTTCACGCCGGCCTCCGGCGCAGGAAGCGGTAGTAAAGCAGCCAGCAGCCGCTCAGGCCCAGCAGCAGTGCCAGCGAAGCAAACAGGCGCAGCAACGGGTTGTTGATATCCGTGCGCGCCTCGTAGTCCATGATGTGCAGCATCCACAGGAAGTCGAACACCCGCCACAGGGTGTGGCGCCGCTTCAGGAAGGCGCCACTCACCGGGTCAATGTAGAAGCTGCTGCCCCAGACATCGTCAAAGTTCACCTGCCAGACCGGCAGCGCCAGCGTGCCGATTTCCGACGGCGGATTGCGGGTGAGCAGCACAGCAGCGGATACCGTACTTTCACCGCGGTAGTGCGACTGCGCGGCCTGCGCCGCAGCCTGTGCATCAAGGTCTGGGAGTAGCGCTCCGGTGCGGGCATCCAGCGCACGGCGCGCGCCGCCGGTACCAGTGACCAGGTAGACCGGCCGGCCCAGACGCGACACCAACTCGAAGCCAGTCACCCTGCCCTGATCGGCAAGCACCTCAGCGGGAGGTAACACGTCGTCCAGTGCCTCATCCAGCACGGGATAGACCTCCCTCACCAGCATGTCGCCGTGAATGATGTCGAGATCCACCGACACCATGTAAACGCCCGAGACCGCCCACAGCACCAGCTGTGCACCAACCACGATTGCGAGCCACTTGTGCAAGCGGCGAGCCAGACGCCTGGGGGGCAATGGGAAATCCTTGTTCGGCTTTGCAGGGTGCCGACACAGTGTCGGTGCCGGCGCAGGCATATTAAGAGAGTATGCAAAAGGCATTCAAGGCCAGGATCCCAAGCACAGCTTGCGCGCTTGGGTGGGAAATTCCCGGCGAGGAAAACGCGGATGCGGTTAGACTCTAATGAGCCGTGCAATAACTACGCGGAATAGCCCGGCCACATCACACCTCCATCATGGACGACAGAGAGGACATCACAATGAAGCACTTTTCAGAAAGAACGATGGGTACGCAGCCTCTGCGCGAGGCAGAAGCAGATCAGGTGGCAGGAGGCTGCGTGCTGGACCCCCGGGGTGGTGGCTCCTGCCCGCCTTATCCACATGTCCCGGTTGTATCCATCTTTGATCCGCCGCAGAGGTTTCACGCTCCAAGCCTGGCCATTGGCTCGCAAAGCAGGGGTACCCGCAGCCACGCCGGCTGGAAGTTGGTCTAGCCGTCCAATCCACACATCGGTCAAGGAAGACAAACATGAATTCTCTTATCGAGCAGACACAGCCGCATCCGATCGACGCCAGCCTGATGAGCCGCGCCTGCGGTGGAACAAGCCGGGTCAGCCACGACCCACGCAGCAGAACCACCGCCGTGCGCAAGGAAAGAGACTGGTCCGGCCGAATCACCGTGCAGATAACCAGCAGCGCGGGAAAGGCGGGCCAGCGCATTTACTACGGCGGCACAATTGGCGTTCCCATCATCCCGCCCCGCTATCCGTAAGCAGCCGGCGGCTACTCCTGCATCACCCGCGCCAGCCGCTCGGGCTGGCGCCATACGCCGCCCAATAGTCGCCACAGGTAACAGGCGGCGAGGGAGATGAGCATGATGACAAAGGCCACCCAGGACAGCCGCGGGCCGGCGTCGTAGACGATGATGATGAAGTACTGGGCCACCACCATCAGCCAGTGCAGCAGTATTGACGTGGTCATCAGCCAGCGCGTGTCGCCGGCCCCACGCAGGGCGCCACCGGCCACCAGGATGGTAGCGTCGGCGAGCACATAGAAGCTGAGCCCTACCATCATGAAGCTGCCCAGCGTGACAATTTCGCTGAAGTCGGCACCGGACTGGGCGAACACCATGATCATGTCGGCCCGGAACACCGTGAAGGCGATCGCCAGCACGGCACCGTAGGTGTAGGCAATGCGCATGGCCGCTGCGATCACCGCGTTGGCCTGGCTCAGGTCCCCTGCCCCAACGTAGCGGCCGATCAGGCTGATCACGGCAATGTGCAGGCCGATCATCGGTACGAAGGACATCATGTCCCAGTTGAACACGATGGATGCGGCGGCACCGGCCGGGATCCCGTAGGACTGGAACATCATCAGGAACAGGTGGAAGGTCGCCACGTTCATGAACATTTCGAAGCCAGAGGGCACACCCAGCCGCAGGTAGCGGCGCATGATGCCGGTATCAAATCGGAAGGAATCCCGCACCGCAAAGCGCGCCCGGTGTACCGGGTGCAGGTAGAACAGCAAAAAGACACCCACCGCAAAAGCCGTGGCGATCACCGTGCCCCAGGCCGCGCCGGCGATACCCATGGCCGGCAGGCCGAGCTTGCCGAAAATCAGCGCATAGGACAGGCCGATGTTCAGCAGCACCGCCAGCACGTCGGCAATCATGACCACCCGCGTCTGGCTGATGCCTGCGAAGTAGGAACCCATCACCGTTTTCAGGCACTGGAACAGCGCGCCGGCCATGAGAATCTGGTAGTACTGGCGCTCCAGGGCCAACTGCTCTGGCTCATGCCCCGCCATGCCGAACATGGCGTGCACCCCCACGGCAGCCAGCAACATCAGCGGCAGCGCCACCAGCGACATCAGCCAGCCCTGGGAGACCACCCGCGGGCACTTGTGCATATCGCCGCGGCCATAGTACTGGGCCGACAGCGCGTTGGCGTAGGACAGGGTGCCGGTCATCAGCGAGATGGTAAAAAACCCCGCGACCCCGCCGGCCATGGCGGCCGCCATGTACTGTGGCCCCAGGAAGGACAGGAACAGCCGGTCGCAGAACACCATGACCGCGAAGGAGCCCTGCGACACCACCATGGGGATGGCGATGTGCAGCAGCTCACGCGTGGTATTGCGCGGCGTTGTGGGCTGCGGTGCGTTCATGGCGGCGGGCGGCAAAAAAAGGGCGCGTAGCATATCACCGCGCTCAGCAGGCGGAAACGAAAACCGGCGGCTTGCCCACCCTGCTGGCAGGGCTACACTTACAGTGACTGTCGCCACATCGGTTTCGGAGGCAGAACGGTGGAATACACAATCTCTGTACGCAGGGATTTCGTACGCATCGATTTCCACACCAGCCCCACAGTGGACATGGTTTTGGAAATCCAGCAGACGGTGAGCATTGGTTACCCGGGACGGCGCCGTCTGTATTGCCTGAACGGCGAGCGCTTCATGTTCACCGTCGCCGAGCTGCAGCAGATCGCCGAAAACGCCAAGAGCTATCCGCACCCGCCGGACCGGGTCGCCGTGGTGGCCGACCACCTGGTCTCCTATCAAACGGCCCGCCTGCACCGCCACTACCGCAACCACGCCGACACCGAGGAAGCGATTTTCCGGGACGAGGAAGCCGCCATGGCATGGCTTGTCCAGCCCTCATCTCCGCTATACTCCGACGCTTCCTAGTTGCGGATACGAGTTATGCGAAAGCTATTGCTGGCGATTCTGGCCACCCTCCTCGCGGCCTGCACCGGGCTGCCCGACGGCGTTGAATCAGTGGCGACCGTGGACCCGGAACGCTACCTGGGCACCTGGTATGAAATCGCCCGTCTCGACCACAGCTTCGAACGCGGCCTTAGCGACGTGACCGCCACCTACGGCAAGCGTGAAGACGGCGGCATCAGCGTGCTCAACCGCGGCTACAGCATCGAGGACGGCGAATGGAACCAGGCCGAAGGCAAAGCCTACCCGCTACAGGCGGGCGACTACTCCCAGCTCAAGGTCTCTTTTTTCGGCCCCTTCTACGGTGGCTACAACGTGATTGCCCTGGACCCGGACTATCGCTGGGTCATGGTTGTGGGCCCCAACCGCGGCTACCTATGGATTCTGGCGCGCGAACCGGGGCTGCCCCAGCCGGTGCTGGACGAGCTGGTGGCGCAGGCAGCGGCACTGGACTTTCCCACCGATGAACTGATCTACGTGAAGCACGGCACCGCCCCCTGACCGGAGAAGCACATGTACCTGAATCCCACTGACCAGGCCTTTGTTGACCGGCGCCGGCGCCTGATTGCTCTGTGGCCCTATGTGGGCGGCGGCATGCTGGCAGGCCTGCTGGGTTTTGCCACCTGGCTGTGGTTGTTCATCCCGCTGATGGTCAATCCCTGGGCAACCGTGGAAGCGCTGAAATCAGGCAGCCTGGAAGAAACCACGCTGTATGTGATGGCCGTGCTGCTACCGATCCTGATGCTCGCCTGCCTGGGCGCCTTCGTGCTGATGGTGGGGCTGGCCTTCGCAGTATTCCGCAACGAACGGCGACTGATCGAAATCCTCGACCGGCAACGCCGGGACTGAGCCGGGGCTGAGCTAGCGATCCGGCAGCCGCAACACCAAGCCGGCCAGACGCCAGACCGCGAACAGGAACAACAGCGGGATAATCACGCTCTTCAGCAGCACCGCTCCCAGCAACCGGAGAGCGCCGTCGACGAATTCGGTGAAGCGCGCCTGGAGTTCATCGAACTGCCCCGCCAGTTCGCTGCGCTTGCGCTCCCCTTCCCCACGTACGGTGCGGTCCACCTCTTCGAGATCGCCATAGAAGGACTGCATGACCTGGTGCTCCGGCCCACTGGAGTCGGGCAGGAACACCCTGTCCACCCACAGGTTGGCGAGAATGACCAGCGCCAGGGCAAAGCGCAGGAAAGCCACTACCAGGAAGGTCTTCATCAGCCCCGGAAAACCGCCGCTCCGGGCCACAAACCAGGCCACCAGCGTGGCGATTGCCAGCGCGGTCAGCGCCACCGAGAAGGTGACATCCGAGACCACCACCAGCAGCAATTGCTGGATCACCAGACTGGTGACCGCCAGAGTCATCACCGCCGAGAACCGCTCGATCACGTCGTTGATCGGGTCCAGCAGCTCACCAATGGAAAAGGTCACCAGCCACATATCCAGTTCGGTTCCCTGCAGGGCCGAGACCAGCGCGTTGATACCGCGGGCGGTGCCGTAGATGATGCCGGCGTCTACCAGCGACGCGCTGACATAGTCACCGGCCAGGCGATCCACGCCGCCCTGCCAGGCCAGCGCCAGCAGCGCGATGGCCGCCAGCAGCCAGCCCCAGTCTCTCGGGCGCACCTCGGACAAACTCATGAAATGACAGCGCTTCCTGTGGCGAATAGGAGCGTCCATTAAACCAGAGGATGGACGCTGGCGCGCAGCAAAATGGCACGCTGAGAAGGTGCCGGTTTACCCCGTGGCGAGGCCCACCAGGCTGTGCGGCGACTCGAGGCGCATGATCCTGTCACGCAGTGACAGGCTCATACCGAAGTGACGCAGCAGTTCGGTGCCGATCATGCCGGCCACATCGGCCGACTCGAGCATGGCGCGCAGTTCCTCGGGCACTTCGCCGAAGCGGAAGCGGCGGCTGTGGCCACCCAGCTCAACAGCCAGGCTGTAAACCGGGGTCAGGAAGTTCCCCAGCAGCGGATAGAAATCCTCATGCCGGCCTTCCGGCACCGCGCCGTGCAGGGCATCCGGCAGCAGGTAACAGATAGGAGCTCCGGTATCGAAGAACATACGCCGTACCCGGCCGTTGACCTTGACGTTGATCACTGGCAACTCGCCGGACTCGTGAACCGGCAGCACAATGTCACCCGTCGTCGGCAGGTGGTGGAACTGCACCATGCGCTCGGCGGCATACACCGAGACAGTGAATTCCCGCAGCACATCGGCGCCGATCATCCCCTCGATCGGCACGCCGATATGTTCCGCCAGGTAGCTCGGCGTCACACCCATGTAGGCCGCTTCCACCGGGAATCGCTTGCCGCCAAGGTGCAGCGTTTCATAGCCAACGCTGAATGGTGCGCCGGAATCCAGCAGGCAGGGGCGGCCCTCAACGTTGACGATGATGTGACCGTGGTGCAGTTGGAAAAGGTAATTAGCCATGCGGCTATAGTCGATGAAGGCTCGACTTTCCAACATGGTTGAACCCGCCTAAGACTTGGCTTCAGGCGCCAGCCGCTGCCTGTATACCGAAACTACGGGGTCCGAGAGTGATCATTCTGCGCGTGAGGCGCAGGCAAATGCCGAAATGTTCGAGCAGATCGATACCGAGAATGCCGTCGAGCCGATCTGCCTGTAGCTGGGTCTCCATGCGGTCGGGCAGAACGCCCGCCTGGAACTTGCGGCTGCTGCCATCGATGGCGAGGTCTAGCAGGTAGCGCGCCGTGCGGTAGTTGCCCACCAGCGGGTGATAGCCCTTGCGCGAGCCGAGGGTCTCACAGTGGCGCAGGAGGCGCTCCGGCACCAGTGTCATGGCCGAGGAGGTGTCGAGTACAAGGCGCAGTTGCCGACCGCCGACGCCACCGGCCTGGACCGTCAGCACCGGGGCGCCACGGATCACTTCAATCGGCAGCGTATCGCCCTGGATTTCACAGGCCGAGCTGATGCGTAACAAGCGGTCTTCGGGAAACAGGCTAACGGCAAAGGGGGCCAGCAGGTCGGCTCCCAACATGCCCGACACTTCTGATCCCAGGCGCTGGCGCAGGTTGGCCACGGTGACGCCGTGGTGGCTTGGCCGCGGGTCGATGTCGCGCCGTCCCATGAGTACCGGCGAATTCCCCACTGAGCGGGCCGCGCCGGTGGCCAGCAGATACTGCTTGCCGCCAACGGCGACAATCGGGTGGCCCTCAAGCAGGCGGTAGGAATATTCGGCTACGTCCATCAAAGCTGTCGGTGTGGCTGGTCAACATTCAGAACCAGCCCGTTGGCGGACTCGTCCCTGATCGCCAGCACATCTTGGCAAAGGTGGATTTGGCTTACCAACCTCCCGGCCGAACCGGTGTCACAAAATTCGAGACCGGGACGTAAATTGGACAAAAACTGAGCAGCCGTCAGACAAACTAGCGTTGACCTGTCAGTGCCTCAGTTGCCCGGGTAGGAACGATAATCCCGGGGTGCTGACCGGGCACTCCCCGCTCAGCGGCCCTGCAAAGCGCCCGGGAAGCTCAGGCGGCGCGCAGTGCCCGGCCCAGGGTCTGCTGGCCGAGGGTGTCGGCGAAGCCCTCACCCACCCAGGCATCCTCGCCCTTGATCATCACCCGCGACACCACTCCGTCGGAGCGGTTCACCATCTGGGCGTGGTCAAACAGGTCCCGGTGCACCAACTGGCGGTTGGGATCGCACTCGTAGCTGGCCAGCGCCTCCGGGTTGATCAACACCATGTCTGCCTGGGCGCCAATTTCCAGGCTGCCCACATCCAGCCCGAAGAAGGCCGCCGGCTCTGAGGTCAGGCGCTGCACCATGCGCGACACCGTGGCGAGGTCCACTTCCTGGGCGCGCTTGAGGCTGCCGAGGTTGCCGTCGAAAAACGCCATGTTGGTAATGTGCGCGCCGGAGTCGTTAAAGCCCGGCAGTGCGTCCTTGTGCAGCAGCATCTCCAGGGTGCGCTCATTGCCGACGTTGGCCTGGTCGACCCAGAAGCGGAAGTTCTTGTCGTAGGTCCGCAGCAGATGAATCATGAAGTCGGCGTCGTCGCCGACCGGGCGCGGGAACAGCTCAAAGGCTTCCTTCTCCGCCTCGGAGCGGGCCTGGCTGGCATCGCCCTGCTGGTAGCGCGCCACCCGGTCAAAGACCTGCTGGAAGCTGTCGCCGTCCCAGTCGGCCACCGGCGCGCCGTCGAAGTGCATGCGCTTGATGTCGCGAATCACCACGCTGTCCGGTGCCCCCAGCTTTGCCTTGATGGTCGGCCAGTTGAAGCCGCGGCGGCCGTGATGCCACTCGGCGCGGAATTCTTCCTGCCAGGCGGGATCGTCCATCAGGGCCTGGCGGCCTTCCCGGTCATCATATTCCCTGGCGATCAGCTTGCTGGCTGCGGGCATTTCCTCGAACAGCGGGCTGACGATGCCGTCGCTCCAGACCCGAAAATTGGTGCCCAGGGCCTGGAAATGGATATTGCCGTTAAAGAACTTGGAATTCATCAAACCGGCAAAAGCCAGGAAGGGGTTGCGCTTGCCCGCCAGTTCCGCGAAGTCCAGCGCGGCCAGCGCCGAGGTCTTCAGGGGTTTGCCGTGCAGACGCCCGCTGGTCAATGCGAAGTACTTAAAGGCCAGCAGGCGGTTTTCGATGATCGGCGTGGTCTGCCAGACCTTGTCCTTCTCGCGCACGACTTTCAGCAGCCGCTTCATTTCCTTATAGGAGGCAAACTGGGTGGGAATGCGTTTGTCGGTATTGGGGTCGTTGGACAGGTAGTGGAACGGCAGGCCGTCGGTGGACAGGCCCATGTAACCCTGGTCCAGGGCCTTCTCCAGCAGCTCGCACATACGGTCCAGTTCGGCCTCTGTCGGTGCCCGGCTGATGCTGGCCTGCAGACCCATCACTTCTACCCGCAGCATGGAGTGCGGTACGAAGGCCGCCACGTTGGGGCCCAGCGGCATGTCAGCGAAATGATCCATGTATTCACCGGTGTCATTCCAGGTGACAGCATCGACACACTTCGACAGCACCTTCTTGGGGATATTCTCGACCCGGGTGAAGCAGTCCACGATCGGGTCCTGGTCGCCGCTGCGCTGGGTGCCGAAGCAGGTGCCCAGGCTGCAGTTGCCGACCAGCACCGTGGTGGTGCCGTGGCGAACCGCCTCCGGCAAACCGGGGTCGAGATCGACTTCCAGGTCCAGGTGGGTATGGATGTCCAGCAGGCCCGGCATCAACCATTGGCCGCTGCCATCGACCACCCGCTCGGCAAGCTCGGCAGCCAGCACGGTGCCCTTGGCGACGATGGTGCCGTCCTTCACCGCGATATCGACCTGCTGTGGTGCGGTGCCGCGCCCATCAAAAACCAGTGCGCCCTGGATCAGGGTGTCCCAGATCTGCTTTGCCATGTGTTGCTACCTCTGTCTCTCTGTGCGGGTGCTATCGTACTGCCTGGGCACGGGCCCGGGGGCCGTGCAAATATTCTCGCGAACTGTGCATAAACGCGCAGCCTTTCGCGGTGGCCTGATAGTCTACAAAAAATGCACAATCGCGACAGGGCCCACCAGCCCGCCTCTCGACAAAACCGGCCGCAGTCTATTTAAGGAGTCTGTCATGGAACTGCCCAGCATCTCGCTACTGTCCGTTACGCCCATCTACATCGCCATACTGGGCCTGATTTTTGTGCCCATCACGCTGCGGGTCGGCATGTTCCGGCTCAGTCACAAGGTGGATATCGGGGACGGCGGCAGTGAAGACCTGCTGCGGCTGATTCGCTGCCAGGCGAACTTCGTGGAAACCACGCCGCTGGCGGTGGCGCTGCTGGTGGTGATGGAACTGATGGGTGCGGGCGACACCTGGCTGCACGCACTGGGCGCAACCCTGGTGGTTGCCCGACTGGTGCACTACCTGGGATTGAGTGGGATGGGGCCTTTTATTGGCCGTCCCCTGGGTATGGTCGGCACCTTCACGGTGTACGTCGTCAGCAGCCTGTGGATTCTCGTCGCCGCCCTGGGTTAAGACACTAGCGGCAGCCGCGGCTGACTGCGGATGCCCGGCTAGAGCCGCGCTGGCTCTTCGACCCAGGCATCCGAGGGGTCCTGGCCGCCGTGCAGGGCCTGGCGGCGCTTCCAGCCCAGGTCCTTGCCGGCGATGGCCAGCACCACCAGAGCGGCGACAAACCACATCAGCGGTCCTTCACCGGTGATCGCCACACGCAGCCCTTCTACGTTCGCGCTGTACATGCCATTCACGTGGTTGAGTGAGCCGTGAATCATGATGGCCGGCAGTACGCTGCCACCGGTGATGTTCACGAAATAGCTGGCCACGATGCTCATGCTCACGCAGCTCAGAATAAACCAGGCCTGGGAACGCAGCAGTTCCGTGATGGATTGGCCACCCTGGGCCAGCTCCGGCAGTTCGCGCGGGAAATGCCACAGCGCCCACAGCACACCCAGAACAATGGTCGCGCCCAGGGGGCTGCCCAGGCGGCGAATCAACATGGGCAGGGCATAACCGCGCCAGCCCAGCTCCTCCAACGCCGCGCCCTGGTTGAAGAACAGCGCCATGATCCAGGCACCCAGGAAGGTCTTGACGTCAATCACACCGAGGTGCTCGAGGAAGGCGCCGGCGCGGGCCGGGTCGCCAAAGTAGTACTCGCGCAGGCACGCCGCTGATGTCATCAGGGCAATACCGCCCAGCAGTGCGGCGTAGATGACCAGGCCCTGGCGCGCACTGAGGCTGCCCTGGATAGGCTTGTAGAGGCGGATCAGCGCCAGCACGCCGCGCTTGCCGCGATTGAGGGCGACGATCGCCAGCGCTGACACGGTCGGCGCGCCCGGCAAAAAGAAAAACGGCGTCGCCAGCGGCATGACGAAGTAACAGCTGACGTAATACACCCAGCTATCGCGATGGTGGAACAATACCGGGTACTCGGCGCGCAGCCGCGCCTGCAAATCCCGAAAGTCACCCAGCAGGGAGTAGTCACTACCGTGGCTGGCCTGCCCCACCACCTCCAGCACCACCATATAGGCAATCAGCCCGGCAAAAATGCTGACGGCCAGGGTATAGAAGGTCCAGAACGGGTGCCGTTGAATCAGTGCTCTCATCGCTGTGTCTCTCGTTGCTGTGCTGTTTTCCGCGGCGCGCTGCGCCCGCGCAGGGCTTACAGTGACTTCATTGCCGTCAGGGCGCGGTTCACGCCTTCCAGCGTGAAATCGATGACCTCATCGTCCATCGGGGTCGAAAGCACAAAGCCCCCGCGCATGGTGGCCAGGCCCTCATTCATCAGCAGCTTCTGGTAGGTCTCAATGCGCTGCAGCAAACCGCCGACCGCCGCATCAAACAGGTCGCGCCAGCAGCGAATCCGCTGTTCATGCATCACGAAAGCCACCAGCGAGCCGGCGCCCTCCACGTAGCCGGGCAGCCCCAGATCGGTGCGGATTTTATCGACACCTTCCCTGAGCCGGGTGCCGAGGCGCTCCAGTTCGTCAAAGGCCTCCGGCGTCAGCAGGCTCATGCCCACGGCACCGACATGCATCGACATCGGGTTGGCGGTGAAGGTGCCACTGTGTTTTACCTTGGGGTCGCCCTCGTCCACGGAGAACACCGACATCACCTCGCGGCTGCCGCCGAGGGCGCCGATCGGCATGCCGCCGCCGATGATCTTGCCCATGGTGGTGAGGTCGGGCGTGATTCCGCGCCGGCCCTGGGTGCCGTGGTAGCCGCTGCGCAGGCACATCACCTCGTCAAAGATCAGCACCATGCCCAACTTGCTGGTTTCCTCGCGCAGCATCTCCAGGAAATCCTGCTCCGGCTCCACCAGGCCCAGTTGCAGGCGCAACGGGTCAATGATGACGCCGGCAACCGAGTCGGCATGGGCGCGCAGCAGGCCGCGGGCGGCCTCTACATCGTTGAGCGGCAGTACCAGCACTTCGTCCAGCACGCTCTGGGGAGTACCGGCGGCATGGGCCACCGAGTTGGGCGCCGCGGGGTCGCCCCACTTGTCGGGCATGGGCTGGAAGCTGGTTTCGGTCAGGTCGAACTGGCCGTGGTAGCCGCCTTCCATCTTGGCGATGCGGCTTTTGCCGGTGTAAGCCCGCGCCGCCTTGACGGCAATCATCACCGCCTCGGTGCCCGAGTTCATAAAGCGCACCTCCTCACAGCTGGGGATACGCTCACAGATGATTTCCGCCAGCTCGATCTCGGACTCGGTGGGCATGATGCAGGACATCAGCCGCGCTGCCTGCTCATTGACCGCCTGGGTGATCACCGGGTGATTGTGGCCGTGAATCAGCGCGGTAAAGTTATTGATGAAATCCACCCGCCGGACACCTTCCACATCGGTAATCCAGCAGCCGTCGGCTTGCGCGGCATAAATCGGGTGCGGCTTCTGTACCGCCATTTGTCGTGTATAGCCGGAAGGCATCACCTTCCGGGCCCGGTCAAACAGTGCGCTGGAGACCGGCGCTTCGATGTCGATGGCTCCCATGATGATCCCCCCGATCAGTAGTTGGCGTTTTCGCGGCCCTTGGTACCCAGGTACTGGCGCGTTTCTTCCGGCGTTGCCACTTCCAGGGACAGCATGTCGAGAATGGTGACCATGCTCTCCACCTGCTCGGCGCTGCTCTTGGCGAGTTCGCCCTTGCGCTTCCAGAGCGAGTCTTCCAGGCCCACGCGGACGTTGCCGCCCATACAGGCCGACATGGTGGTGCAGCGTAGCTGGTCCTTGCCCGCCGCCAGCACCGACCAGATGTAGTCGTCGCCAAACAGCCGATCAGCGGTATCCCTGGCGTGGGCCACATGCGCCGGGTCAGTCCCCAGGCCACCGGGAAAACCGAAGATAGACTGGATAAAGAACGGCGGCTCCACCCAGCCGAGGTTGGCGATGGTTTCCAGCATGTAGAGGTGGCCGATGTCGAAACACTCGAACTCGAACTTCACGCCGCGTTCCTGGCCCAGCTCCTTGGCGAAGCGCTCCATGGAAGCGCCGGTATTCATGATGGTGGTGTCCATGGACCCCCAGCACATGATCTCTTCCCACTCGTGCTGGAACTTGAGCCGGTCGGCCAGCATCCAGGTGCCGGGGTTCATCGGGCCCATGTTGAAGGAAGTGATTTCCGGTGACATGGCGCAGGGGCCGGCGAGCCGCGCTTCCAGGGTGGCCGGCCAGTCACCGATAGTATCGAAGGACGGCTGGCCGGTAGTGATATTGATGATGGCCCCGCTGCGGTCGGCAATCTCGCTGCAATAGGCCTTGTAGAGCTCGGGGTCCGTAGAGGGCATGCCGGTGTCCGGGTCGCGGGCATGCAGGTGAATAATCGAGGCCCCCGCCTCCGCCGCCGCCACCGAATCGTTGATGATCTGCTCGGGCGTCACCGGCAGGTAGGGCGACATACAGGGCAGGTGAATCGCGCCGGTGGTGGCGCTGGTAACGATGACTTTGTCGAGTTTTTTCATTGCGGTTCTCCAGCGGTTCCTTTGGACCCGGGTCCTTGTTATTCAGTGGCAGGCGTTGCTCACAGACACTCTTCTGCAATCACGCGCAGGGTGTTGGCGTCCGGCGCCTGGATAATCATGGTGTCTACCTGGCGCTGGCTGGCCGCCTGCTTCCAGACCTGCAGCCGCTCCCTGACCCTCGCCTCCGGGCCGATCAGGCACAGGTCGTCGATCAGCGCGTCGGGCACCGCGGCGGCGGCTTCATCTTTCCTGCCATCCAGGTACAGGTCCTGGATGCGCACCGCAGCCTCTTCGTAGCCCAGGCGCTTGACGTAATCGTTGTAGAAGTTGCGATCCCTGGCGCCCATGCCGCCGACATAGAGCGCCAGCACATTGCGCAGGGGCACGCGACAGGCCTCCAGGTCGTCAAACACACCGGCGAAGACGAAGGGGCAGATATCAAAATTCTCCAGCGAGCGCTGGCCATTGGTTGCCGCAAAACCGCGCTCGAGGTCGTCAGCAAACAGGTCGAAGCGCGTGGGGTCCATCCAGATGGGAATCAAACCGTCGGCAATCTGGGCGCTGCTGCGAATCCCGCCGGGCGTGAACGACGCCGAGTAGATGGGCAGCTCTGGATTGCCGTGCAGAATGCTCTTCAGCGGCTTGCCAAGACCGGTGCTGCCCTCACCCAGCAGGGGGATGTCATAGTGCTCACCGGCGTGCTCCAGTGGCGCCTCGCGGGCCAGCACCTTGCGCACAATCTCAATGTACTCGCGGCTCTTGGCCAGCGGCTTGCCGTAGGCCTGGCCGTACCAGCCCTCCGCTACCTGCGGTCCTGACACGCCGAGCCCGAGTATGAACCGGCCGCCAGATAGCTGGTCCAGGGTCATAGCGGTCATGGCCGCCATGGTGGGCGCCCGCGCCGGAATCTGCATGATCGCGGTGCCAAAGCGGATCTTCTCGGTTTGCGCCAGGATCCAGGCGCCGATGGACACCACGTCATTGCCCCAGGCTTCCGATACCCAGACCGAGTCGTAGCCGAAGGCTTCCGCCTGGCGGACCAGGTCCATGTCGACGGAGATATGGCGCTGGCGGTAGTCGAGCAAGAATCCCAGGCGCATTGAGGGTGTCCCCAAACTGTATTTATCTATTATATGACCGACGGGTCACTTATTGGTTATTTAACCGCCTGGCTCTGGTGCTTGTCAAGAACTAGTGCGGCACCGAATGCGCCGAGGCCGGTGGCCAGCGCCCGGCTCGGCCTAGCCGGCCTCGAGGTGGCGCATAAACTCGGCGAGCGCGCGGCTCAGCTCCGCCTCGGGCAGCGCAGAGAAACCGCTGTGGACGACTACCTCGGTCATCGGGTGATCCGAACCCGGTGGCCGGTAGAAGAAATCGAACAACCAGACGCCGGTGCTCCTGGCCACGGCATCACGCGCTGCCAGCAAGGACGCTTCGGCGTGGTTGAAATAGAGGTGAAACA
>JANQIO010000160.1 GCA_028282105.1 Halieaceae bacterium
TCTTCCTCGTTGCGCGGCGGCGGAATCTTACGGAAGTTGCATTCCGTCAGCGGACAAATCTCGTCATAGTCGTAGAACACCACCCGGCCGTGACGGGTCACGCCGAAGTTCTTCAGCAACATGTCGCCGGGGAAGATATTGGCGGCCGCCAGTTCCTTGATGGCATTGCCGTACTCGTCCATCACCGCGCGCACCTGCTCGTCGCTGGCATCCTGCAGGTAGAGGTTCAGCGGCACCATGCGCCGTTCGACGTACACATGGCGGAGAATCAGCGCCTTGCCGTGTTCCTCGATGGCGGAAGGGGCGACTTCGCGCAATTCCTCCATCAAGGCATCGCTGAAGCGTTCTCGCGCGAACGCCAGGTTCTTGAACTCCTGGGTATCGGCCATGCGACCGGCCCGGTCGGAGCGCTTTACCATGGCGTACTTTTCCATGACCTCTTCCCGGGTGATTTCCTTGGGCGGGGTAAAGCGGTCCTTGATGATCTTGAATACGAAGTCGTAGCTGGGCAGCGTGAACACGCTCATCACCATGCCCTTGATGCCCGGCGCCAGATCGAACTGGTCGGTGGTGCTGTCCATATGCCGCCAGGCGCAGCGATGGAAGTAGGTCTTGCCGTGTTTGTAGTAGCCCATGCAGGAATAGATTTCTGATATGGGCTTGGCGGGCATCAGGCTCTGCAGGAACAGCACGTACTGGGAAGGGATGGCCGCATCCACCATGAAGTAGCTGCGGGTAAAACTGAAAATCACACTGACCCGGTCAGACCCAAACAGAATAGTGTCCACAAACACACTGCCCTGCTCGGTGTGCAGCACCGGCAGCACGAAGGGCATGGACTCACGCCCCGCCAACAGCTTGCCGACGATATAGGCGCCCTTGTTGCGGAAGAAAACCGACTCCAGGGTCAGAGCCTGCATCTTGAATTCATCTACCGGGAACGTGGGAAACAGCTTGTCCCGCAGCGCCGCGGCGATCAGCCCGGCGTCGCGCTCCTTGTCCTCCCAGGGGATATTGAACGCGTAGTCGTCCAGCATGCGTGAGAACATGTTCTCCAGGCCGTCCCAGGCCCGGTAGTTCTGCAGGATGCGGGCTTCACTGACCGGCGGCATGTCGCCCTGGGAAGAGAACACGAAGGCGTAATCGTTGCGCACCCGCCGATGATGGTGGATGGAGCAATAGACCGAGTTGAAAAAAGTCTCGGCAATCTCGAAGTTGTTGTGGCCCTTGATCAGGCGCGCATAGTGGGCGCGGGCCTCTTTCCAGAATTCCAGGTCGAGCAGGCGGTCACCGGCAATCAGCCGGACGAAATCCAGAACGTTGTACACCTTCTCTTTGTACAGGTCGATGCGGCGCCGAGAGGCCTTGTGTACGCCCTGCCAATCGGCGTTTTCAAAGCGCGGCTTGGCCGCCAGCGTCAGGTTCTGGAAGTCGGCGAAGTAAGACTCGAAACCATTGAGAATGGTCTGGGCAAAGCGTTGTGAGGTTTCCACGGGGTCGGAGTATACCTGATGGTAGCTGCCGGGAAATGGGGGCCAGAGTCACTTTTCCGGTGGAAAAGTGACTCTGACCCCCATTTCCCGTTTACCGGCCCCTCACAGCCCGTGGGCAATAAGGCCGCCGGAGTCCACCACCAGGGTCTGGCCGGTCATGCAGGCGCCGGCATCGGACACCATCAGCAGGCTGGCACCCACCATATCGATAGGCAGGGCGGCCTTCTTCAGCGGCAGGTGGTCGACCACCTCCGAGTAGCCGTCCTGCTCCATGAACACGGTGGTGAACCTGGTCTCGGTCAGGCCGGGGCACAGCGCGTTCACACGGATGCCATGGGCGCCATTCTCCAGGGCAAAGGACTGGGTCATGCTGATCATGGCCGCCTTGGTGGTGCTGTACACCCCCTGCAGGGTGCCGGCACTGATGCCGTCGATAGAGGCGACATTGAGGATGGCGCCGCCGCCCCGCTCCTTCATGATCGCCACCGCCTTCTCGCTCATGTAGAAGGGACCGCGAAAGTTCACTTCGATGGTTTTGTCGAAGGCCGACATCGGTGTTTCCGCCACCGGGCCGAAATAGGGGTTGGTGCCACCACAGTTCACCAGGATGTCCAGGCCACCACACTGCTCGACTACTGCCGCGAACAGGCTATCGATGGCCTCCAGATCGCCGGCGTGGGCGGCGATCGCCGTGGCCTGGCCGCCATTGTCGCGAATCGCCTGGGCCACGGTTTCGCAACCATCCTGCTTGCGGCTGGAGACGATGACATGGGCACCCTGCTCGGCGATGCCGTGGGCGATAGCCTCGCCAATGCCGCGGCTGGCGCCGCTGACGAGGGCAATCTTGCTATCGAGGCGAAACAGGTCAATAGCGGGCATGGGGGTTCCTTAGCTGGTTTCCGGGTTGCCGAAATGGCGGCGCAGTTTGCGCATGCCGCCAATCCAGCGATCGTAGTTGGCGGCCTTGTTCTGGCGGTACTGCTCCACTTCGGCGTGGGGCAGGATCATGAAGCGCTCCTCGGCCAGGCCCTGAAGCACCGCCTCGGCCACGTCGGCGGGCGTGATCACGCCGTCGACGCCGGCGCTGCCGCCGTCCTCGAAATCGCCAATCATGCGCGTGGCCACCGCCTGCGGACACACCATCGAGACCTTGATGCCGTCGTCTCCGTGGGTAATCGCCAGCGCCTCGGCAAAACCCACCGCGGCGTGCTTGGTGGTGGAGTAGGCGGCATCGCCAATCTGGTTGAGCAGCCCCGCGGCCGACACGGTATTGAGGAAGTAGCCCTCGCCGCGCTCGATCATGCTGGGCAGGCAGGCGCGGGCGGCATAGACATGGGCCATGACGTGGATGTCCCACATGGCCTGCCAGGTGTCATTGGGCGCCGAGGTGGCCCACCAGGGCTCGCCGTCGGTGGCGATAATGCCGGCATTGGAGCAGAACAGGTCGATGGGGCCGTGCTCGGCCTGGACACTGTCGACCATGGCCTTGATCTCGGCCTCGTTGCGCACGTTGACGCCAAAGGCGGCGCCGCCGATGGTCTCGGCGACGGCACGGGCGTTATCGGCCTCGAGGTCGGCAACCACCACCAGCTTGGCACCTTCCTCGGCAAAGCGCTCACAGAGCGCCCTGCCAATGCCGTTGGCGCCACCGGTGACGACAACGACCTTACCGGCTGGATGCATCAGAGCATCTCTTCGGCGAGCAGCTCCAGTACGGCGGGGTCCTGGGCGCCGACCAGCATGCTGCCCACTTCACCGCGGCTGCCGGCATCCTTCCAGCGGGACAGGCGCTCGCGGATACGGTCCGCCGGGCCCACCAGGGCGACTTCGTCCAGCAGTTCGTTGGGCACCAGGCTCTCGGCTTCCAGCTTCTCGCCGGCCAGGTACTTGTCCTGGATCTGCTCGGCGGCATCACCGTAGCCGAGGCGGGTGGCATAGTCGTTGTAGAAGTTCTTGCCCTTGGCGCCCATGCCGCCGATGTACAGCGCCAGCCAGGGGCGCAGGGAATCGTAGGCGGCGTCGAGGTCATCGTTCATGGCCACGGAGACAAACGGCGCCACGTCGAAGTCCTTCAGGCTCTTGTCGCCCTCGGCCTTGTCGAAGCCGGCATTGAAATCGTCGGCGAACAGATTGTACTTGTCCGGGTCCATCCACACCGGGAATACGCCATCGGCCACCTGAGCAGCGCACTTGAGGCCGGCCGGCGTGATGGAGGCGGTGTAGATGGGGATGTCGGTATTGGCTTCCAGGATCGACTTCAGTGGCTTGCCCAGGCCCGTGGTGCCCTCGCCCTTGTTGGGCAGGTGGTACATGCTGCCGTCGAACTCCACCGGGCCTTCGCGGGCCATGATCTTGCGCATGATCTGGATGTACTCGCGGGTGCGGGTAATCGGCTTGCCGTACGGTACGCCGTGCCAGCCTTCCACCACCTGGGGGCCGGAAGCGCCGAGGCCGACAATAAAGCGATTGTTGGACATCTGCGCCAGGCTCATGGCCGTCATGGCGCACATGGCCGGGGTGCGGGCCGGCATCTGCATGATGGCGGTGCCCACGCGAATCTTCTCGGTCTGGGCCAGTACCCAGGTGGCTACCGTAACCGCGTCAGAGCCGTAGGCCTCCGCGGTCCACACGGAGTCATAGCCTAGGCTTTCCGCATGCTTGATCAGATCAATAGGGATATGGATTTGCTTACCGGAATACCCCATCAGAAAGCCTAGCTTCATGGTGACTGCTCCTGTGTCATGGTGGGCGGGGATGCCCTGGAAAAAAGGGATTTGAACTTACAGTATGTTTTTGGGTGGTTCAAGCACTAGCCGGCCTGCGGGTCGTCCTTTAATTCATCGGCATAGCCCTTGGGCGGCGGCGTCCAGCCGCGCTCCAGGCGGCTGTGGCCATCATCGCGGTCACTTCGCATCAGTGCGGCCATCGCCTCGTTGAGCTGAATGTAGAGCTCTGTGTGACTGGTGCCGTACTTGTCGCCCTCGCTTTGCTCGCGCCAGGCCTCATACAGTTTGGCCCGGCCCAGGCGCTCCTGTTCATCGAAGGCGGCTTTCAGCTTCTCCGCCCGGAACGGGTGATAGCCGAGGCTGCGCAGCGCCTCCACACCCAACTCCAGGGCCGAGTGATAGGTCTCGTACACCACGAAGTCGGCGCCGGCGTCCTCCAGGGCGTAGTGGTGCCCGCGATCAAAGGCGCGCACCAGCACCGGCAGCTCGGGATGTGCCTGCTTGAGGTGCTGCACCAGGCCGACTGCCTGGTCCTTGTCATCGATCGCCACCACGAACAGGCTGGCCTCCTCGAGGCCAGCAGAATGCAGCAGGTCAGGGCGGGTAGCGTCCCCAAAGTAGCTGGGAATCTTCACCTGCCGAAGGTTCTCGACCTGGGCGGGGTTGCGGTCCAGCACCACGGTACCGATATCGTTGGCCCGCAGCAGGCGGTTGACCACCTGGCCGAAGCGCCCGCTGCCGGCAATGATCACCGGGCCGCGGCTGTCGATGCTATCGGGCTCGCGCTGGCCGCTGTTGTCCTCGTAGCGCGGCA
>JANQIO010000056.1 GCA_028282105.1 Halieaceae bacterium
ACCGAATCCTCGTCGATGCCGTCGATCTTGTTGACCAGCAGGTGAAAGGGTTTGTCCCGGCGCCGCAGGTAGCTCACCAACTCCTCGTCGCCGGCGCTCAGCCCGGCCCTGGCGTCCACCAGCAGCAGCACCGCATCGGCTTCTTCCACCGCCGCCAGTGACTGATCCGCCATATGAGAATCAATGCCCTGCTCTTCACCGCTAATACCGCCGGTATCGATGACAATGAACTTGCGATCCTGGTGACGGGCCTCGCCGTACTTGCGATCCCGGGTCAGTCCAGGGAAGTCCGCCACCAGCGCATCGCGCGAGCGGGTGAGCCGATTGAACAGGGTCGATTTACCGACATTGGGACGCCCGACCAGGGCGATCACCGGGATCACTTGTCATCCCGGGCGCTGACCCTGAGAGCGGCCAGCTTGCCGCTATTTCCATAGACGTACAGTACGTCATCCCGCGCCAGCATATCCGCGCGCACACCGTCGCCGTCGGTGCGGGTGCGGCCGACGATGCGGCCGTCCAGTTGGGACAGGAAGTGCACGTAGCCACGAAAATCCGCGACCGCGACCCAGCCCTTGATGGTTTTCGGTGAAGTGAGCTGACGGAAGGACAGATCACCCTGCTCCCAGCGCACGCCGCTCTCATTGCGGTAGTAGGCAATCACGGTGCCGGTTTCCTCGGCGACATAGATATTGCCAAAGCCCTGGTCCAGTCCCACGTAGCTGGACACCTCTTCCTGGCGCAGCTTGCGTCCACTGCCCACATCAATCGCTGCGAGCCTGCCCTGGTAGCTCACCGCCCACAGCACCGGCGGCGTCAGCAACAGATTGCCGTCGATGTCTACAATGCGGTCAATTTCCGAGCGCCCCTGGGCGATCGCGACCCGCGCCTCCCAGCGCACCGCGCCGGTGTTGAGGTCCAGCGCCACCACCCGGCCATTTCCAAAGGCGGCAATCGCAAAGCGCTCAAACACTACCGGCGTGCTGGTGCCGCGCAGGGTAAGAACCGGCACATTGCTGTCGTAGGCCCACAGTTCACTGCCGTCTTTGGCATCGAGCCCCAGCAGCTTGCCGTTATAGCTTTGCACCACCACTACCCGGCCATTGGTCTGTGGGGCGGCAAGAATCTCACCCTGCAGCTGGCTGGACCAGATCAGCGAACCGTCGGCCTGCGACAGGGCCACGACCGAGCCGTCGCTGGTGCCGACCAGTACCATATCGCCGCCGATGCCGACGCCACCGCTGATCTCCTGTTTCAGATCTTCCCGCCAGATGCGCTTACCGCTGTCCGCTTCCAGGGCGACCACAATGCCCTCGCTACCGGCGGCATAGAGTCGATCGCCGTCCAGCACCGGCTGCAGGCGGTAAAACCCACTGCCCTGGCCGCCGCCGACACCCACGCTCCACAACTGTTTAACGCGGACCTCTTCGACAATATCCAACAGGTCTGCCGGGGCGCGGGCATCCTCAGGCTTGCTGCCAAACCAGTTTTCAAACGTGGTACAGGCTGAACAGAGCAGCAGCAACTGCACTGCCAGCAGGGCTCTGGCCCGGCGAAAACCCATCACTATTGCTCCGCGGCAGCCAGTTCGCGGGCGGGCACAGGAGACAGGGAAGACAGCTTCAGTCGCAGCGCTTCACTGGCACCCCCCTCAGATGCGGCCGCCAGTGCCAGCGCCCGTTCGTAGGCGGCGATAGCCTGGGCATTGTCTCCCAGGTCGAGGTGTACATCGCCCTCTGCCTCGGCGTAGGCGGCGGCGTAGGCACCCGGTTCGGCAGCGCCGAGAATACCGAGTGCCACCTGGCTCTCGCCCATGGCCGCTTTCACTCGTGCCAGGCGCAGTTCAGCCAGCAGTGAGACTTCGGCGGCCGGCCCCTGGGTGAGCACCCAGCGTAGCTCGGACTCCGCGTCCTCAAGCCTGCCCTCCACCACCGCGATCCGCGCCAGGTGCAGCGCTGCAAACTGGGCATAGGTGGACGACGGATACTCTGCCTTCAGGCGTTCGCCCTGGGTCTTGAGTGCGTCGACCTGGTCGCCCTCGCCGCTCTGGCCCACGGCCTGCATCATTTCTTCATACAGCACGGATGCCTGCTCCGCCTGGGCTTGCTGGTGCTGCTGCCAGCCCTGCCAGCCGAAGCCCGCCGCCAGCGCCAGCACCACCGCGGCTATGGTTGAACGGCCGTTCTCTTCCCACCACTTCTTGAGGGCTTCGACCTGTTCTTCCTCGGTACGATAGGTTTCCACTAGTGTTCCTCGTGTGCAAAAAAGTCTTTCAGTTCATCTGCCAGTGCATCCTGCGACACACTGCGCTGCTCGCCGCCGCGCAGGGGCTTGAAACCCACGCTGCGCTCAGCCAGTTCGTTGTCTCCCAGCACCAGCGCCAGCAACGCACCGCTGCGATCGGCTTTCTTCATCTGGCTCTTGAAGCTGCCGCCTCCGCTGTGCACCTGCAGGCGCAGGCCAGGCAGGCGGTCGCGCAGGCTTTCACCCAGGGCGAAGCCCGCCACCGCGGCGTCCTCGCCCACGGCTACCAGGTAGACATCGGCCTGGCGGGTGGGTTCTGGCGCCGCTTTCAATTCCTGCATCAGCAGGACCAGGCGTTCCAGGCCCATGGCGAAGCCCGCCGCCGGCGTCGGTTTACCGCCGAGCTGCTCTACCAGGCCGTCATAGCGACCACCGGCGCAGACCGTACCCTGCGCGCCCAGTGCGTCGGTCACCCACTCGAACACGGTGCGGTTGTAGTAGTCCAGCCCACGCACCAGGCGCGGGTTGAGCCGGTAGTTGACACCGGCCGCATCCAGCCGGGCAGTCAACTCGGCGAAATGGGCCGCTGATTCCTGGTCCAGAAAGTCCGGCAGCGACGGCGCTGCCGCCAGCAGTGCCTGGGTATCCGGCGACTTACTGTCGAGGATACGCAGGGGGTTGCTGTCGAGCCGCCGCTGACTGTCCTCATCGAGCTGGTCACGGTGCTCCGACAGGTAGCTCACCAGCGCCTGGCGATACCGGGCCCGGTCCGTATTACTGCCCAGGGAATTGAGCTCCAGGGTGACGGCACTGTCGAGTCCAAGCAATCGCCACAGCCGCGCTGACAGCACGATCAGCTCGGCTTCGACATCCGCCGTCGGGGTTCCGAACACCTCGACACCGACCTGGTGGAACTGCCGCTGGCGACCCAGCTGCGGGCGTTCATGACGGAACATGGGCCCGGCATACCAGAGCTTCTGCTGGGAACCGGCCATGCCGTGCTGGTTGAAGGCGCGCACGCAGCCCGCGGTGCCTTCCGGGCGCAGCGTCAGTCCGTCGCCGTTACGATCTGCAAAGCTGTACATCTCTTTTTCGACGATGTCCGTCACTTCGCCGATAGCGCGACTGAATAGCTGGGTCTGCTCAACGATGGGCAGGCGAATCTCGCGATAGCCATAGCTATCCAGCAGCTCATGGGTCACCTGCTCAAGGTGCTGCCACAAGTAACTGTCCTGGGGGAGGATGTCACTCATCCCCCGTATCGCGCGAATTGGGTCCACTGCTTGTCCTGTCAGGCTTTGGCTATGAGGTCGCCGGGGTCTTCATCAAAACCGTTGCGCTGTGCTTCCAGTTCTTCAGCTTTGCGACGAATGACCTGTTCGAGGTGGTCGAGGAAATCTTCGTTGCTGACCTTGTGATCGGGCTCACCGCCGATGTAGATCAAGTTGCTGGGAGAGGCGCCGGTCAGGCCCACGTCGGCCTCCCGCGCCTCACCGGGGCCGTTGACGATGCAGCCGATAACGGCCACATCCATCGGGGTGCGGATGTCTTCGAGGCGCTGCTCCAGACTGTTCATGGTGCCAATGACATCGAAGTTCTGGCGCGAACAGCTCGGGCAGGCAATGAAGTTGATGCCATTGGTGCGCAGCTTCAGGCTCTTGAGAATCTCGAAGCCCACCTTCACCTCTTCCACCGGGTCTGCTGCCAGCGAGATGCGGATGGTGTCACCGATACCGTCCATCAGCAGCATGCCCAGGCCCACCGCTGACTTGACGGTACCACCGCGCAGGCCGCCGGCCTCGGTAATGCCGAGGTGCAGGGGTTGTTCAATCTGTTTGGCCAGCAAGCGGTAGGCCTCCACGGCCATAAACACCTCGGAAGCCTTCACGCTGACCTTGAAGTCCGGGTAGTCCAGCTTGTCGAGGATATCGACATTGCGCATGGCGGATTCCACCAGCGCCTCGGCATTGGGTTCACCGTACTTGCGCTGGAGATCCTTGCCCAACGAGCCCGCGTTCACGCCGATGCGGATGGGGATACCCTTGTCGCGGCAGCTGTCCACCACCGCGCGCACCTTTTCCTCGCGGCCGATATTGCCAGGGTTGATGCGCAGGCAATCGACACCGTATTCGGCGACCTTGAGGGCAATGTTGTGGTCGAAATGAATATCCGCCACCAGCGGCACGTCGACACGGGCGCGAATTTCCCGGAACGCCTCAGCCGCGTCCAGGCTGGGGACAGACACCCGGACGATGTCCGCACCGGCTTCCTCGATCGCCTTGACCTGGGCGACTGTCGCCTCGACATCACAGGTTTCCGTATTGGTCATGCTCTGCACGCTGATCGGCGCATCGCCGCCTACAGCCACCTTGCCAACGTAAATCTGCCGGGATTTGCGGCGCTTGATCGGAGACTCGGAATTCATGGCTCACCTACTTTAAATCTTGCGGTATCACGTCCGGGGCGGGTCTGCATGGCCACCGGCTCACCCAGGTAACTCAAGGATACGGCGGCGGCATCGCCGGCGAGAATCTCGAACGGCGGCACGCCATCCAGGCCCAATGTATCACCCGCCCGCCTTAAGTCAGCATAGATCAGCTGGCCTTCGCCGTCGCGTACTTCCAGCCAGCAGTCGCCGCTGAAGCTGAACTGCAAAGCGCCGTCTGGCGCGAGCGCGGACGCTACCGCC
Source organism: Halieaceae bacterium (assembly GCA_028282105.1). GTDB lineage: Bacteria > Pseudomonadota > Gammaproteobacteria > Pseudomonadales > Halieaceae > JANQIO01. Next base: position 4,934 of record JANQIO010000056.1, read on the forward strand.
GGCGCCGACGGCGCGACTGGCTCGGCGCTGGCTGCCGGCGGCGCCGGTTCAGGAGCCTCAACCGGCGTTGGGGTTGCGGCAGCGACGTCGGCATCAATTGCCGCGGCCATCGAACTGTCCTCATCAGCGGTCGATGGCAGGGGCGACGAGGCCTCGCTATCCGTGTCCGGCGACTCGGTGCTGGCAAGCTGCGGGCTGTCCACGGGGGTCTCAGCCACCGCCGCTGGCTGCTGCGCGCCAGCGGACACCGGCACGGCAGAACCGCTGTCGGCGCCCTGCTGCTTCCACCATATCGCAGCAATCACAATGGCCGCTACCGCTACCCCCAGCACCACCGACATCCCGGTCGCCTGGCTGGGCACCGTGCTGGGCGTGATGGCCGAGGACTGGGTGGCAGTCTCCTGCTCCGGGTGCAGGGCCGTATACAGGCCGACAATCTCATCTTCGTCGAGTGTGACAGCCCGGGCATAGGCGCGCAGGTAGCCGCGAACAAACGCCGCGCCCTTGAGCTCCTCGTAGCGATCGTTTTCTATGGCAGCGACATGGGAGGGCAACCAGTTCAGGCGATCTGCCATTTCGCGCGGCGACATACCTGCACTTTCACGGGCATCACGCAGGCGCTGGCCCGGGGTGACTTCGATCTCGGCGGTGGCCTCAGAGTTCTCCATTCTGAACCGCCTGCTGATAAGCCTGGTATTCGGGAGAGCCCGGGTACAGGTTGCGCAGCGCCAGGGTATAGCTGGCTTCCGCGTCGCGATCTTCCAACTCGCGCGACACCCGGATACCCAGCCACAGGGCGCGGGCCGACTGCTGGCGCCGGAAGCGGCGATAGTTTTCCAGGTAGCGGTCTGCCAGGGGGTAGTTCTGGGCGCGGTATTCGATATGTGCCAGCTCCAGCAGCGCCAGGTTGTTTCCCCGGTCCATGGCCAGCGCCCGGGTGAAAGCCTCCCGCGCCGGGTCGTCCTTGCCTAGCTGCACCTGTACCAGGCCGAGATTGATAAATGCCCGGGGCCTGGCGTCGTAAAGCGTGTCCTTGACCACGATGTAGAGCTGCTCTTCCGCCTGCTCCATGCGCCGGCGCGCCTCATCGGCACGACCCGCCGTTGCCGCCTGGGCACCCCGGCTATAGAGGAAAGCCGCGTAGTTGTTTCGCGCCCGGCTGAAGTCGCGCTGCAGGGACAGCGCTCGCTCGAAACTCTCTTCGGCCAGCTCGTACTCACCGGTGCGCTCGTAGACCAGCGCGAATGCCTCGGCCACCTCGGGGGAATTGGGGTCAATGTCCTGGGCGAGTTTCAGGTTGCGCTTGGCGTCGTCCCAGTTGCCCTCGCCGATATAGCTCCGTGCCAGTTCCACCCTGGCTTTCAGGGCATCTTCGGGCGACGGGTCGGAATCGAAAACGCTCTCGCTTTGGGTCACACAGGCTGACAGCGCCAGGCACAGCCCAAGGGCGGCGAGAAACCGACCGGTATAACTGAAACTGCTGACTGCCACTGTAAGGATCACGGTTGCGATCACCCCCAACGAATTACCTGTTCTTCTTGTTCTGCTTGTTCTGCCGCGCCAGCCCTGCGCGCCCGATGCCGCTCGCTGCGACGGGTCCGGTCTACCACCTGGCCCACCAGCTGACCGCAGGCAGCATCGATATCGTCGCCGCGGGTGGTGCGTACGGTAACGATGAAACCGGCGTCTACCAGCACCTGCCAGAAACGCGATACAGCGTTGCCTGAGGGCCGCTGGTAATCCGATTGTGCAAATGTATTGAAGGGAATCAAATTTATTTTGCAGGGGAAGTCACGCAGCAGTTCCACCAGTTCGCGGGCCTGTTCGACGCCATCATTCACCCCGGCGATCAGCGTGTACTCGATGGTCACCACCCGCTTCTTGTCGGTCTGCCGGTCGATGTACTTGCGCGCACTCTCGAGCAGCATCGCAATGGGGTACTTGCGGTTGATCGGCACCAGCTCATTGCGCAGCTCGTCGTTGGGGGCATGCAGGGAAACCGCCAGTGACACTTCGCTGACCTCCGCGAGTCGATCCAGCATCGGCACCACGCCGGAAGTGCTGAGGGTGACACGACGCTTGGAAATGCCGTAGGCCAGGTCTTCCATCATCAGGTTCATGGCGTCGACCACGTTGTCGAAATTGAGCAGGGGTTCACCCATGCCCATCATCACCACGTTGGTCACCTTGCGGCCCTTGCCACTCTGGAAAGCGTCGAATGACTTTAGCGCCAGCCACACCTGGCCGATGATTTCGGCTGCCGACAGGTCGCGCTGGAAGCCCTGCTTGCCGGTGGAGCAGAAGCTGCAATCCAGGCTGCAGCCCACCTGCGAGGACACGCAGAGGGTGCCGCGCTGGCCGTCGGGGATAAACACCGTTTCTACCAGGCCACCACCCTCGACGCGGATCGCCCACTTGCGGGTGCCATCCTCGGAGTCCAGCTGGTTCACCACCTCCGGTGGCCGAATCTCGGCGATATCCGCCAGCTTCTCGCGCAGCGCCTTGCTGAGGTTGGTCATGTCCTCGAAGCGATCGACACCGGCATGGTGCATCCACTTCAGCACCTGCTGGGCACGGAAGGGCTTCTCCCCGATCTCTTCGAAGAATGCCTGCAGCTTGTCCAGCGGCAGGCCCAGCAGGTTTGTGCGCGGCTCGCTCATCTCAGCGCTCGCAGATCTCACTGTCCTGGAAGAAGTAAGCGATCTCGCGGGCCGCTGACTCGGGAGAGTCGGAGCCGTGCACTGCATTGGCGTCGATGGACTGGGCGAAGTCGGCGCGGATAGTGCCCGCGGCTGCTTCCTGGGGATTGGTGGCGCCCATCAGTTCGCGATTCCTGACCACTGCGTTTTCGCCTTCCAGCACCTGTACGCAGACCGGGCCCGAGGTCATGAACTCGATCAGCGCCGGGAAGAAGGGGCGTTCGCGGTGCTCTGCGTAAAAGCCGCCGGCGAGTTCGTCATCCAGTCGCAGCATCTTGGCGGCGACAATGCGCAGGCCATTTTTCTCGAAGCGGCTGTAAATCTCGCCGATGACATTCTTGCCTACGGCGTCAGGCTTCACGATTGAAAGAGTGCGTTCCAGTGACATTCGGGTTTTCTCCAATAACGGGTTGAAGCCGAGCCGGCAGCACCGCCGTGCGGGGCCGCCAGATCGGCGATATAAAAAACGGCGTTATTATACGGGCTCTTACCCCTGCGTGCACCCTGAAATGCGCTTTGGGAGCCGCTTATTTGGTTGAAAAATCAGGGGCTTATGTGGGCTTTCTCAAGCATCGTGGGTGCCGGAGCGGGGCCGGGGCTGGCGCAGCCGCTGCAGGGTCTCGCAGAGCTTGTCCGCGGCGAAGCGGACCTCCTCCTCTGTGGTATAGCGCCCCAGGGTGATGCGCAGGGAGCTGTGGGCCAGCCGATCCTCCACGCCCATGCCTTTGAGCACGTGAGAGGGCTCTACCGTCGCCGAGGTACAGGCCGACCCGGAAGAGACCGCAAGGTCCTTCAAGGCCATCAGCAGGGTTTCCCCCTCCACGCCGCCAAAGGCGATATTCAACACCCCCGGCAAACGTGGAACGTCTTCGCCATGCAGCTGAACATCGCCGCAGCTGCGCACCCGCTCCCAGAAGGCGTCGCGTAGCTGCGCCAGGCGCTGGCCGTCTGCCACGAGCTCGGCGGATGCGATTTCCGCTGCCTTGCCCATGCCAACGACCTGGTGGGTAGGCAAGGTACCGGAGCGCATGCCGCGCTCGTGCCCGCCGCCATGCATTTGCGGCTCGATCCGCACCCGCGGCTGACGCCGCACAAACAATGCGCCCACGCCCTTCGGGCCGTACATCTTGTGAGCCGACACCGACAGCAGGTCCACCGGTAGCTGGCTCAGGTCCAGGGAAATCTTGCCGACGCTCTGGGCGGCATCGGTGTGAAACAGCGCGCCACGCTCACGACACAGTGCACCGAGGCTGGCGATGTCGTTGAGCACACCTGTTTCGTTATTGGCGTGCATCAGGCTTACCAGGATGGTGTCGTCGCGAAACGCAGCGGCCAGCGTTTCCGGGGCGATCTGCCCGCCAGGCTGCGGCGTGAGGTAGCTGACCTCGAAGCCCTCGGTCTCAAGGTGGCGGCAACTGTCCAACACCGCCTTGTGCTCAATGCTGGAGGTAATGATGTGACGACCGCGCTCACGGTGAAAGTGCGCCGCCCCCTTGAGGGCGAGATTGTCGGATTCGGTGGCACCGCTGGTGAACACAATCTCCCGCGCATCGGCACCGATCAGCTCGGCCAGTTGCAGCCGGGCATGCTCTACCGCCTGCTCGGCCTGCCAGCCATAGGCGTGGGACCGTGAGGCCGGATTGCCGAATACGCCATCCATCGCCAGGCAGTCAAACATGGCTTCCACCACCCGCGGGTCAACCGGGGTGGTGGCGGCATAATCGAGGTAAACAGGTGTGCGCATGGCCGGCCTCCCTAATCCGGGCAGTATCCTAGAAGCACCTGCTGATCGCAAGCTGGGACAGGCTTCGAAACACTCTCAAGAGCAGGCATATTAGCTTTTATTATCAACTACTTATAGCGACCAGTTCACTCAGTTTTCAGGTCTGCCCGCGGAGGCTGCGCGCTGGGTCTCGGTGAGGATTCCGCGCAGGATATTGAGCTCCATCTCGTCGAGCCGCACCCGGCCATAGAGCCGCCGCAGCCGGGCCATTAACTGCCGCGGAGCGGCGGGGTCGAGGAACTCAATCTGCACCAGGGTCTGTTCCAGGTGTTGGTAAAAACGCTCCATGTTTTCCATGGTGCTGAACGGCGCATCCCACTCGTCGGTGGAGGCCTGCGGGAGCTGGCCGTCCAGGGCCAGCATGCGCAGTTCGTAGCTCACCACCTGCACCGCCATCGCCAGGTTGAGACTCGGGTAGTCCTCGTGACTGGGAATGTGCAGATGCAGATTGCAGGTCTGCAACTCCTCGTTGGTCAGGCCGCTGTCCTCGCGGCCAAACACCAGTGCCACCTGCTCGTCTCGCGCCACGCTGGCCTGCACCTCCTCGGCGCAGCGCCGTGGGTCCAGCACCGGCCAGGGAATCCGCCGGCCGCGGGCGCTGGTGCCGATCACCAGCTGACAGTCGGCAATGGCCTCCGCAAGGGATTCCACCACCACCGCCTGCTCCAACAAATCCACCGCACTGGCGGCACGCCATTCGGCTTCTTCGTGTGGGAATTTGCGAGGCGCCACCAGCACCAGCTGCCTGAGCCCCATATTCTTCATGGCCCGCGCGGCTCCGCCTATATTGCCGGGGTGTGATGGATTGACCAGTACGATGCGGATATTGGCGCTATTCAAGCCTGCAAGCTCCTGCCCGAAAGGGCGCGAAGTGTAGCAGATCTGCTATAATCGCGCGCCGTTCAACACCTGCCAGGAACTTCCATGGAGCCCATGAGCCACATTGCCCTGCGCGCTGCGCGCAAGGCCGGTGACATTATCGTTCGCGCCAGTGAGCAGCTCGACCTGATCGAGGTAGAAAACAAGGGTGCAAACGACTTCGTCTCCGAGGTAGACCGGGCCGCCGAAAAGGAAGTGATTTTTCACCTCAGCAAGGCCTACCCCGACCATGCCTTCCTGGGCGAGGAAAGCGGCGCCACCGGCAACCCCGACTCCGAGTACCGCTGGATTATCGACCCGCTGGACGGCACCACCAACTTTCTGCGCGGCATCCCCCACTTCGCTGTGTCTATTGCCTGTGAGTACAGGGGCAAGATTGAACATGGCGTGGTTGTCGATCCGGTGCGGCGGGAGGAGTTCGTGGCTAGCCGCGGTCGCGGTGCGCAGCTCAATGGACGTCGCATGCGTGTCAGCAAGCGCGCCAACCTCGACACTGCCCTGATCGGCACGGGCATTCCCTTCCTGGAACGCCAGGCCCAGTACCTGCCCGCCTATACCGAGGTGTTGAAGACCCTGGCGGGCGGCAGTGCCGGTATTCGCCGGGCGGGCGCGGCCTCGCTGGACCTCGCCTACGTGGCGGCGGGCCGGCTGGACGCCTTCTGGGAACCGGGCCTGTCAGCCTGGGATATCGCCGCCGGTAGCCTGCTGATTCGCGAGGCCGGCGGGTTGCTGTCAGATTTCAATGGCGATGCCGGCTATATGGAAAGCGGCAATGTGGTGGCGGGCAACCCCAAGTGCTTCAAAGCGGTGCTTCAGGTCGTCAAACCGGCCATGGGGCACATCGGCAGCGCGGCGACTGAAAGCGCCGCCGAATAGCGCCGGCTAGGGCATCAGGTCGTCCTGTTCGGCGCCCTCTTTCACCGGGATCAGCAGGTCCTCCTTGCTGATACCCAGCATCAACAGGCTGTTGGCAGCCACGTAGATCGATGAGTAGGTACCGATCACCACGCCGACCAGCAGGGCCACGGCGAAGCCGAAAATCATCTCACCGCCGAACACGGCCAGGGCCACCAGCACCAGCAGCGTAGTGAATGAGGTCACCAGGGTCCTGGCCAGGGTTTCCGTCAGGGAGACGTTGATCACGTGGATTGGCTCCGCCTTGCGAATCTTGCGGAAGTTCTCGCGAATGCGGTCGGACACCACGATGGTGTCGTTCAGGGAGTAACCGATCACCGCCAGCAGTGCTGCCAGCACGGTCAGGTCGAACTCAACCCCGGTGAGGGAGAAAAAGCCCAGGGTAATGAGCACGTCGTGGGCCAGGGCCACCACCGCCCCCATGGAGAACTTGAACTGGAAGCGGAACGCGACATAAAGCATGACCAGGCCCAGCGCCATCAGCATCGCCAGACCACCCTGTTCGCGCAGTTCCTCGCCGACCTGGGGGCCGACGAACTCAATGCGTCGCAGCTCGACGCTGCCACCGTAGGCCGACTGCAACTGTTCCAGCAGGCGTGCGCCATCCTTGTCGGAATAACCCTGTGGCAGGCGGATCAGCACGTCGCGGTCGGTGCCGAAGCTGACCACCACCGCGCCGGCAAAGCCACCGGTAGCGAGCTTGTCGCGAATATCCTGCAGCGGCGCGGTATCGCTGTAGTGCACTTCCACCAGGGTGCCGCCGGTGAAGTCCAGACCCCAATTCAGGCCCCGCACGGACAGTGAGCCGATAGACGCCAGTAGCAGTAGTACGCTGAACGCGACCGCCACCCAACGCTGGCCCATGAAATTGATCACTTTCATTGCGATTACCCGATCGCCAGCCGCTTCACGTTGCGGCCGCCGTAGATGAAATTGACGATTGCCCGGGTGCCGAGAATCGCCGTGAACATGGAGGTCATGATGCCGATCGACAGGGTGACCGCGAAGCCCTTGACGGGTCCGGTGCCCACTGCGTAGAGGATCACCGCGACCAGCAGCGTGGTCAGGTTGGCGTCGAGAATAGTGACGACGGCGCGCTCAAAGCCCGCGTGTATCGCCATTTGCGGCGACAGCCCGCCCTTCAACTCTTCGCGGATACGGGCAAAGATCAGCACATTGGCGTCCACCGCCATGCCCACGGTCAGCACGATGCCGGCGATGCCTGGCAGGGTGAGGGTGGCGCCGAGAATCGACATGCAGGCGATCAGCAGGACCAGATTGCAGCTCAGCGCTACCACTGCGGCAATGCCGAACACCCGGTAATAGACCATCATGAACAACACCACCGCGAGCAGGCCGATCTGCACTGAGGTCACACCCTTGGCAATATTCTCCGCTCCCAGCGAGGGGCCAACCGTGCGTTCTTCCACAAAGTCGATGGGTGCCGCCAGCGCCCCGGCGCGCAGCAGCAAGGCCAGCTCCGAGGATTCCTGCGGCGAGTCCAGGCCGGTGATCTGGAACTGGGCGCCCAGCGCCGACTGGATGACCGGTGCAGTGATGACTCGCTTCTCGTCGTAGGGGACTTTCACGACAAGCTCTTCACCATCGGGCCCGCGCTCGTAGCGGGTGCGGTTCTTGCGCTCGATAAACAGTACGCCCATGCGCCGCTTGATATTGTTACGCGTCGAGCGATGCATCAGGGTGCCGCCCTCGCTATCGAGGCTGATATTGACATTGGGCTTGCCGTTCTGGTCAAAGCTGGCCTGGGCGTTGGCCACCCGCTCGCCGGTGATAATCACCTCCCGCTCCAGCCACTCCGTCCTGCCGGCATCGTTGGCGCCGCGATACTCGAATTGCTGGCGCTCGGACAGGGGGGCATCCGCCGTAGCGACCAGGCGGAACTCCAGGTTGGCGGTTTTGCCGAGTATGCGCTTGGCCTCCGCGGTATCCTGGATGCCAGGCAGCTCCACCACGATGCGATTGCGGCCCTGGGGTTGCACCAGCGGCTCCGACACACCCAACTCGTTGACCCGGTTGCGCAGGGTCGTGAGGTTCTGGCTGACCGCATAGCTGGCGATCTCCTGGCGGCTTGTGTCGGACATTGCAGCAGTGAACAGGAACTCGCCTTCGGCCTCGTCGCGTTGCAGCACCAGCTCCCGGTAATTCTCACGCACCGCGCTCAGCGCCTGCTCGCGCTGTTGCTCGGTCTTGAAGCGCGCAACCACTTCAGTCTCGTCCTCGAGGCTGACAAAGCCACGAATGCGTTCCTCGCGGAGCAGTTTCTTGACCGCCGTGGTATAGAACTCCAGGCGCCTGAGAATGGCAGCCTCGGTATCCACCTCCAGCTTGAAGTGCACACCGCCGCTGAGATCCAGGCCCAGCTTCATGGGCTGGGCACCAAAGTCCAGCAGCCAGTCCGGCGTGGTGGGCGCCAGGTTCAGCGCAACGATGTAACCGTCGCCGAGGGCCCGTTGCAGGGCGCTCTGGGCCGGCAACTGATCGTCGCGACTGCGCAGGCGAATCAGTGCATTGCGGCCCTCGCTCTGGATTTCAGCGCCAAAGTAGTCGACCCCCGCCTGGTCCAGGGTGCCGGTAGCCAGCTCCAGGGTGCGAACATCAATGGTCTGTGAGCTGCTCTCGCCGCTGATCTGCAGGGCGGGATCCGGCCGATACAGATTGGGGGCGGCGTAGAAGAACCCCAGCAGCACCACGCCGAGCACCAGCAGGTACTTCCACAGGGGGTATTTATTGATCATGGGTCACCTGAGAAAAAAGCCGCGCCATTATAAGGAATAAGTAGGGGCGGACAAGCTGGGCTTCAAGGTGCCAGGCATCCGCTCAGGCATGCTGCCTAGCCCACCCAGCGACGCGCGTTGCGGAACAGTCGCAGCCAGGCGCCATCTTCACCCCAGTCCTCGGGGGCCCAGGAGTTCTGAACCGTGCGAAACACCCGCTCCGGATGGGGCATCATAATGGTCACCCGGCCATCGCTGCTGCACAGGCCGGTAATGCCATCCGGAGAGCCATTGGGATTGGCGGGGTAACGGCTGGCGGCCTCAAGCTGGTGATCGATAAATCGCAGGGCGACCAGCTCAGCGGCGGCCGCCTGCTGTTCATCACTGGAAAATTCCGCCCTGCCCTCGCCGTGGGCCACGGCGATAGGCATATGTGAGCCCGCCATGCCCGCCAGCAGGATGGAGGGAGTCGCTTCCACCTGCACCAGCGACAGTCGCGCCTCGAATTGCTCCGAGCGATTGCGCACGAAGTGCGGCCAGTGCTCGGCCCCCGGCACCAGTTCACGCAGGTTGGACATCATCTGGCAGCCGTTGCAGACGCCCAGCGCAAAGCTGTCGTCGCGATGGAAAAAGCGGGTGAAGGCGTCACGCAGGCGAGCGTTAAACAGCACCCGCTTGGCCCAACCTTCGCCGGCGCCAAGTACGTCGCCGTAGGAGAAGCCGCCACAGGCGACCAGGCCCTTGAACTCGTCGAGCTCAAAGCGACCGCTGTCGAGATCGTTCATGTGCACGTCGACCGCGGTAAAGCCGGCGCGATCAAAGGCGGCGGCCATTTCCACGTGGCCATTGACGCCCTGCTCCCGGAGGATCGCCACCCGCGGTCGCAGGCCGCTGGCAATGGCCGGCGCGGCGATATCTTCCGCCGGGTCAAAGGTCAGAGAGGCACTCAGGCCCGGGTCATCCGCGGTCAGTGATTCAAATTCCTCACGGGCGCAGTCCGGGTTGTCCCGCAGGCTCTGGATACGACAGGAGGTTTGGGCCCAGCACTGGTGCAGGGCCGTGCGAGAGGCTGCCAACAGCGTCTCACCCTGTACGGTAATATCGATCAGGTCACCCGGCACGGCCGTGCCGAGCTCCTGCAGGCAGTCCTGCAGACCCAGCACTGCCGCCTGTTCGCGGATGGCCAGCAGGTCGGCTTCCGCCACCTGCAGTACCGCGCCCGCCTCTTCATTGAACAGCATTGCCAGCGCATCCACCGGGTCGCCGAGATCCAGCGCCAGTCCGCAGTGCCCGGCGAAGGCCATCTCCAGCAGCGTGGTGACCAGCCCGCCGTCGGAGCGGTCGTGATAAGCCAACACGCTGCGGTCGGCAAGCAGTTGCTGGATAAAGGCAAAGAAGCTCTTCAGGCGGGCGGGATCTTCGATGTCGGGTACCCGGCTGTCATGGGCGCCGTATACCTGGGCCAGCGCGGAGCCGCCAAGGCGCTGCTGGCCCGCGGCGAGGTCCACCAGCAGCAGGCGATTGCCGGCGGCCGTGCTGAGTTGGGGCGTGACGCTGAGGCGCACATCGGTAACCGGGCTGAAGGCGGACACAATCAAGGACACCGGTGCCGTCACCGCCTTGTCCGCGTCATCCTCCACCCAGGTGGTCCGCATGGACATGGAGTCCTTGCCCACCGGAATGGTGATACCCAGCGCCGGGCAGAACTCCATGCCCACCGCCCGCACGGTGTCGTACAGAACCTCATCTTCACGGCCACTGCCGGCCGCGCACATCCAGTTGGCCGACAGCCTGATATCTTCAATGCGCGCTATCGGCGCTGCGGCAATATTGGTGATGGCCTCGGCAATGGCCATGCGCCCGGATGCCGGGCCACTGAACAGGGCCAGCGGCGTGCGCTCGCCCATGGCCATGGCTTCCCCCGCGTGGCTGTCGTAGGACACGGTGGTTATCGCACAGTCCGCGACCGGCACCTGCCAGGGGCCGACCATCTGGTCCCGGTGCACCATGCCGGTCACGGTGCGATCGCCGATGGTAATCAGGAAACCCTTGCCTGCCACGGTCGGCAAGGACAGCACCCGGGTCAGCGCTTCGCCGAGTTCAAGCGCGCCGGTATCGAACCGTGCTTCCGGAGCCGGTGTGCGGCTGACCGTGCGATGCATGCGCGGTGGCTTGCCAAACAGCACTGACATGGGCAGGTCCACCGGTGAGCTCTCAAAGCGCTGGTCGCCGAGGGTGATGTGCTGCTGTTCCGTGGCCTCACCCACTACCGCATAGGGGCAACGCTCGCGCGCGCAGATCGCTTCAAAGGCAGGCAAGTCGGCCGGCGCCACTGCCATCACATAGCGTTCCTGGGCCTCATTGCACCAGATTTCCAGCGGCGTCATGCCCGGCTCATCGTTGGGTATATTGCGCAGCTCGAAATGGCCGCCGCGGCCGCCGTCCTTGACCAGCTCCGGGAAGGCGTTGGACAGTCCGCCGGCGCCGACATCGTGAATAAAGGCGATGGGGTTGTCCTCGCCCATCTGCCAGCAGCGATCGATGACTTCCTGGCAGCGGCGCTCGATCTCCGGGTTCTGGCGCTGCACCGAGGCGAAGTCCAGGTCCTCAGCGCTGGCGCCGCTGTCCATCGACGAGGCGGCACCGCCGCCCAGGCCGATCAGCATGGCGGGGCCGCCCAGCACCACCAGCTGGTGGCCGGGCTCGATAGCGCCCTTCTCCACATGCTCCGCACGGATGTTGCCATAGCCCCCGGCGATCATGATGGGCTTGTGATAGCCGCGCACCTCACCCTCGAGGTCCATCTCAAAACTGCGAAAGTAGCCGCACAAATTGGGCCGACCGTACTCGTTGTTGAAGGCCGCGCCGCCGATCGGGCCCTCGATCATGATATCCAGCGCCGAGACTATGCGGCCTGGCTTGCCGTAGTCCTGTTCCCAGGGCTGCTGGTAACCCGGAATCTGCAAATTGGACACGGAGAATCCGGTGAGGCCGACCTTGGGTTTGGAACCGCGGCCCACCGCGCCCTCATCGCGAATTTCACCGCCGGAGCCGGTGCCGGCGCCGGGGAAAGGCGCGATGGCAGTCGGATGGTTGTGGGTCTCCACCTTCATCAACAGGTGGATGGCCTCCTGGCTGTAGCCATACTCGGCGCTGTCGGCCGCCGGGAAAAAACGCCCGGCGTGGTGACCCTGCACCACTGCGGCATTGTCGGAATAGGCAGACAGTACCCCTTCCCCGCCGAGGGCATGGGTGTTGCGGATCATCTGGAACAGGGAATGGGGCTGGTCTTCGCCATCGATGGTCCAGGTGGCGTTGAATATCTTGTGCCGGCAGTGCTCTGAGTTAGCCTGGGCGAACATCATCAACTCGACATCGGTGGGGTTGCGGGCCAGGTCCTGGAAACTCTGCAGCAGGTAGTCAATCTCATCCTCGGCCAGGGCCAGGCCGAGATCGCGGTTGGCGCTCGCCAGGGCCGCCCGGCCACCCGCCAGGACATCTACCCGCTCCATTTCCCGCGGCTGGTGCTGGGCGAACAGTGCCGCGGCATCGTCTTCGTTGCCCAGCACGGTCTCCACCATGCGGTCGTGTAGTACGGCGGCCACCGCTTCGGTGGAAGCGTCTCCGGCGAGCTCAACGTGGTATGCGATGCCGCGCTCTATACGCCGCAGCTGCGCCAGGCCGCAGCCATGGGCAATGTCGGTCGCCTTGCTGGACCAGGGTGAACGGGTGCCAATGCGCGGCACCACCAGGAACAGGGTGCCGGTCTCCACGGCGGCGGCGCGGCGCGGCCCGTACTGGCAGAGCCGCTCCAGCACCGCCAGGTCGGCATCGCTGACAGCGCCGTCGTAATCCACAAAATGCATGAAGCGAGCACTGACAGCCCCTATCTCGGAGTGGACCTGCTGAAGCTGTGCCTTGAGTTTCTGAAGCCTGAATTCCGACAGGGCCGGAGCGCCGGGCAGCGTGATCATCCGCGGGATCGCCTGTATGTGCTTTTGAGTTCGCAGAGGCTGGACGCGCCTGCTGAAAAGCGCGCTATTGTACTGTATTCACCCCATAGCGTCAGCGCCGTATGGCGGCTTTCTGGCGTTCCGTGACGGCGCTACACTTGCCCAATGGCATATCTCAGGCTGTCGCTGCTCACTCTCGTTGCTGCCCTGCTGCTATCAGGCTGCTCCGGCAAGGACACCCTTCAGCAGGTGCTGGAGCGTGGAGAACTGATCGTGGCGACGCGCAATGGACCCACCACCTATTTCATCGACAAAGGTGAGCCCGCCGGCTTCGAGCACGAGCTGGTGAGCCAGTTCGCCGCCGAGCTGGGCGTGAGCGTCAGCTACCGCTCACGACACAACATCAGCGACATATTCGATGACATCCGTCGCGCCCAGGTGGACTTTGCGGCCGCCGGGCTGTCCATCACGCCGAGCCGCGAGGTAGAGTTCCGCTTTACCTCGCCCTACTACGATATCGACCCGCAAATCGTCTACCTGGCCGGGACAGCCAAACCGCGCAGTGTTGAAGACCTCTATAACAGCCGGGTCGTCACCATGGCCTCCAGCAGCCACGCAGAGGCGCTGGCGCTGCTGCGCCGTGACTATCCGGACCTGGCCTGGCAGGAAATCGAGGACGTGGAGCCCCTCGACCTGATGGACATGGTGACAACGGGAGCCGCCACCTACGCGGTGATCGATTCCAATGAGTTTGTGGCAAACCGCAGTTTTCACCCCAAGCTGCGAGTCGGTTTCAACCTGAGTGAGCAGCAATCCCTGGCCTGGCTGTTTTCCCAACGCCCGGAAGACGATAGCCTGGTGCAGGCGGCCAACGCATTTCTCTCTCGCATCGATGCCGACGGCTCGCTGGCCCGCCTCAAGGAGCGCCAGTTTGGCCATGCCTGGGGCGTGGACCAGGTAGACTCACAGACCTTCAACCGCCGTATGCGCCAGCGCCTGCCCAAGTACGAGCAGATGCTGCGGCAGGTGGCGGCTGAATACCAACTGGACTGGCAGCTACTGGCGGCCATTGCCTACCAGGAATCCCATTGGAATCCCCGAGCCCGCTCGCCCACCGGCGTTCGCGGCATGATGATGCTGACCCAGTCCACAGCGCGTGAAATGGATGTGCGCAACCGGCTAGACGCTTTGCAGAGCCTGCGCGGTGGAGCCCGCTACTTCAAGAAGGTCAAACGCCTGCTGCCTGAAGACATTCACGAACCGGACCGCACCTGGTTTGCACTGGCGGCCTATAACATCGGCCGCGGCCACCTGGAGGACGCCCGGGTGCTGACGGAGCGCCAGGGTGGCGACCCGCATCTGTGGTCAGACGTAAAGCAGCGGCTGCCCCTTCTGCAACGCAGCAAATACTACAAAACCGTCAGGCACGGCTATGCGCGCGGCAACGAGCCGGTCACCTACGTGAAGAACATCCGCCACTACTACAACATCCTGGCCTGGCAGGATATCGCCGCCAACCGGCCGCCCCCGCCGGTGGACGCCGATGAGTACCTGCCGGAAGTCCTTGAGGCCGTGGACCTCACCGCCCTGTGAGCGCGCCGGATTTACAGCCGACCCTGGTGGGGCCGACGATCACCCTGCGGCCCCTGCAAGCGGATGATCTCGAAGCCCTGTATGCCGCTGCCTCAGACCCTGCCATCTGGGAGCAACACCCGGACTCCTCTCGCTACCAGCGAGAGGTTTTCGAGGCGCGGTTTTTCCGCGGCGCCATCGCCTCCGGTGGCGCACTGGCCGTAATCCACAACAACAGCGGCGTCACCATTGGCTCCTCCCGCTTCTATGAATGGAATCCCGCCGCGCCATCTGTCTGCGTCGGCTACACCTTCCTGGCCACGGCTTACTGGGGTGATGGCACGAATTCAGAAATGAAGGCGTTGATGTTGAACCACGCCTACCGCTTCGCCGACAGCGTCTGGTTTCACATCGGCGACAGCAATATGCGCTCGCGCAGGGCCGTGGAGAAGCTCGGCGCGCAGCTGGTGAAGTCGGAACCCGCCGAGGTGGAGGGTAAACCCTTCACCAAACTGCACTACCGCCTGGACCGGCAAGCCTATCTTGGCTGAATTCTATGACCAGATCGGCGTCGGCTACCGGGACTACCGCGCCCCCGACCCGCGCATACAGGCGCTGATCACCCAGGCCCTGGGAGACGCCGCGTCGGTGCTGAATGTCGGTGCGGGTGCCGGCTCCTACGAACCCACAGACAGGCCGACCCTGGCGGTAGAGCCCTCCCCGGTAATGATTGCCCAACGCGGCAGGCCTCTGAACCCGGTGGTGCGGGCCCATGCCGCAGCGCTGCCGTTTGCCGACAACAGCTTCGCGTCAGTGCTGGCCCTGCTCACCGTGCATCACTGGCCGGATCGCAGAGCCGGCCTGGAGGAAATGCGCCGGGTGGCGCAAGACTCGGTCGTTGTGTTCACCCACGATGGCTTCCACGACAGTTTCTGGCTGATGGATTACTTTCCGGACATCCTCGAACTGGATGCACGCATCATGCCCACGGCCGAAGAGTTCGCCTCGGTGTACGGCCGCGTTGAAGAAGTGCGAGTGCCGATACCAGCTGACTGCAGCGACGGCTTCCTGGCCGCCTACTGGCGCCGACCGCAGGCCTATCTTGACGCCGGCGTGCGCGGCGCCATTTCTGCGTTTGCGATGATCGACAAGGTCGAAGCCGGTCTCGAGCAGCTCGGCGCGGATTTGGCCTCCGGCGCCTGGCAGGCACGCCACGGCGAGCTGATGCAGCACGACAAGCTGGATTTGGGCTACAAGCTGGTGATCGCCAGCCCGGACTAGTCGCGGCGATCAGGCCGTGCCGCGGCGCTCCCGGAAAAAGGTTTTCAACAGCGTCGCGCTCTCCTCGGCCAGCACCCCCTCCTCCCACTGCACGCGATGGTTGTAGAACGTCTCGTCGAGCGCATTGGTCTGGCTCACTACGGCGCCGGCGCGGGGTTCGCGAGCGGCGAAGACCAGCCGCTCAACCCGGGCGTGAATGATGGCGCCGATGCACATCGTGCAGGGCTCCAGAGTGACATACAGCGTTGAACCCGGCAGCCGATAGTTGGCGAAGCGACGCGACGCGTCTCGCAGGGCGACAATCTCTGCGTGCGCCGTGGGGTCGTTGGAGGAAATAGGCGCGTTGTAGCCCTGGCCGATAATCACGCCGTTGCGCACCAGCAGGGCGCCCACCGGTACCTCGCCGTGACTGGCCGCTTCCCGGGCGAGCTCCAGGGCGCGCGCCATGAACTCCGCATTGCTGGCCATTATTCCCACTCGATGGTGGCGGGCGGTTTACTGGAGATATCGTAGGTGACCCGGCTGACACCGGAAATCTCATTGATAATACGATTGGAGACTTTCTCCAGCAGCTCGTAGGGCAGGTGCGCCCAGCGCGCGGTCATGAAATCGACGGTCTCGACCGCCCGCAGCGCGATGACGTATTCGTAACGGCGGCCATCACCGACCACACCCACCGATTTCACCGGCAGGAACACGGCAAAGGCCTGGCTGGTCTTGTGGTAGTAATCCGCGGCGTGCAGTTCATGTATGAAGATGGCATCCGCCTCGCGCAACAGGTCGGCATACTCTTTCTTGACCTCACCGAGAATGCGCACGCCAAGACCCGGCCCCGGAAAGGGATGGCGATAGACCATATCGTAGGGCAGCCCCAGTTCCAGTCCCACCTGCCGCACCTCATCCTTGAACAGCTCCCGCAGGGGCTCTACCAGCTCCAGGGCCATGTCTTCCGGCAGGCCTCCCACATTGTGATGGGACTTGATGACATGGGCCTTGCCGGTCTTGGCGCCGGCGGACTCGATCACGTCCGGATAGATAGTGCCCTGGGCCAGCCACTTCACGTTTTGAATCTTGCCGGACTCATCGTCAAACACCTCGATAAATGTATTGCCGATAATCTTGCGCTTCTGCTCCGGCTCATCAATGCCCGCCAGGCGTGTCAGGAAGCGCTCCTCGGCATCGGCGCGAATCACCTTCACGCCCATATTCTTGGCGAACATGTCCATGACCTGCTCACCTTCGTTCTTGCGCAGCAGGCCATTGTCCACGAACACGCAGGTAAGCTGATCGCCAATGGCGCGGTGCAGGAGTGCGGCCACCACCGAGGAGTCGACGCCGCCGGACAGGCCCAGCAGTACCTTGTCACCGCCGACCTGCTCGCGGACCCGGTCAATGGCGTCGTCGACAATGCGCGCTGGCGTCCACAGTACTTCGCAGCCGCACAGCTCCAGCACGAAGTGCTCGTAGATACGCACCCCCTGCAGGGTGTGCGTCACTTCCGGGTGAAACTGAATGCCGTAGAGCGGTTTGTCTCGATGCACCATGCCGGCGATGGGGCAGCTGTCGGTCTCCGCCATCAGGTCGAAGCCCTCCGGCAGTTGGGTGACCTTGTCGCCATGGCTCATCCAGACATCCAGCAGCGAGGTGCCATCGCTGGCCACATGGTCCTTGATATCGTGCAGCAGGCCGGTGTTGCCGGTGACGCGAATCTGCGCGTAGCCGAACTCACTGATATCCGAGCCCTGCACCTCACCCCCGAACTGTACTGCCATGGTCTGCATGCCGTAGCAGATGCCGAGTACCGGCACGCCCAGCTCGAACACCAGCTGCGGCGCCCGCGGTGATCCCGCCTCAGTGACCGACTCAGGGCCGCCAGAGAGAATGACGCCGCGCGGGTTGAACTCGCGTATCTCCGTGTCGCTGATGTCCCAGGCGCGAATCTCGCTGTAGACACCCACTTCGCGCACCCGGCGCGCTATCAGCTGTGTGTACTGGGATCCGAAATCCAGGATGAGGATACGCTGGTCGTGGATATTGCTCATGGACGGGCTCTGATTCTGGGGACTGGCGAGTTGGGGCGAATTGGGTACAGATGACTTAATCCCATCACGGACTCCGTTAAGTCCGAGATCGTCGTGGAATCAACTTAACTGTCCCCGTACTGCTGCTTAACGCACCGGGTAGTTTGGCGCTTCCTTGGTGATCGACACATCGTGAACATGGCTCTCGCTCATGCCGGCGCTGGTCACCTTCATAAACTCCGGGTGGGTGCGCATGGTTTCGATATCGCCGCTGCCGGTATACCCCATGGCGGAACGCAGCCCGCCCATGAGCTGGTGCACGATGCTGGCCAGCGGACCCTTGTAGGGTACGCGACCCTCGATGCCCTCCGGCACCAGCTTCTCGGTCCCGGCGCTGGCATCCTGGAAATAGCGATCACTGGAGCCCTGGGTCTGGGCCATCGCGCCCAGTGATCCCATACCGCGATAAGACTTATAGGTCCGACCCTGGTACAGCTCCACTTCACCGGGCGCCTCCTCGGTACCAGCGAACATACTGCCCATCATGACGCAGTGGGCGCCGGCGACGATAGCCTTGGCGACGTCGCCTGAGAAACGAATACCACCGTCGGCGATCAGCGGGATGCCCGTGTCCTTCAACGCGTTGGCGACATTGGCCACCGCGGAAATCTGCGGCACGCCGGTGCCAGTCACGATACGGGTGGTGCAGATGGAACCGGGGCCTATACCCACCTTGACCGCATCGACACCCGCCTCGGCCAGGGCAATGGCCGCTTCCGCGGTGGCGATATTGCCGCCGATCACCTGCATATCCGGGTAGGCCTGCTTGATGCGCTTGACGCGCTCGATGACGTTGCGGGAGTGGCCGTGAGCGGTATCTACCACCAATACATCGACACCGGCAGCCACCAGCGCATCGACGCGGTCGTCGGTATCGGGGCTGGTACCTACCGAGGCGCCGACCAGCAGCTGGCCATAGCTGTCCTTGGCGGCGCTGGGGAAGCTCTCGGCCTTGTCAAAATCCTTCACGGTAATCATGCCGCGCAGGTCGAAGGCCTCGTTGACCACCAGGATCTTCTCGATCCGGTGTTTGTGGAGCAGCGCCTGGACCTCCTCCAGCGGAGCACCCTCTTCCACGGTGACCAGTTTGTCCTTGGGGGTCATGATCTCGGACACGGCGATGTCCATATTGGACTCAAAGCGCGTATCGCGGCGGGTCACGATGCCGACCAGGTCCTCGCCATTGAGTACCGGCACCCCGGAAAACCCGTACTTGCGGGTCAGCTCCAGCAGCTCGCCAAGGCTGGCATCCTGCTGGATGGTGATCGGGTCCTTGACCATCCCGGCCTCGAACTTCTTGACCTGCCGTACCTGGGCCGCCTGCTCTTCCACCGTCATGCTCTTATGAACAATACCGATGCCACCTTCCTGGGCAATGGCGATCGCCAGCTTGCCTTCAGTGACAGTGTCCATGGCGGCGGACACGAGGGGGATATTGAGGTGGATTTCCCGGGTCAGGTGGGTTCGCAGCGAGACGTCAGTCGCTACCACCTCGGAGTACCCAGGGACCAGCAATACATCGTCAAAGGTCAGGGCTTCCTGGGCGATTCTGAGCATGACTCTTCCGCTGTCTGAGTAAACATGCAATTATAAATCCACGCCTGTCCCTCAGTAAATGATGACCCCGCCAATTCACCAACAAAAGCTCTGCGCCGGGCACTGACTTCATGCTCGGCACTTCGCCCGACAGCGCACAAAGCCTCACCGTCAGCCAGCTCAATCGACTGGCCAAGCGCCTGCTGGAAAGCCACTTCGACTTTGTATGGATCGAAGGCGAACTGAGCAACCTCGCCACACCTGCCTCGGGCCACTGGTACTTCACCCTCAAGGATGAGCAGGCACAGGTGCGCTGCGCCATGTTCCGCAATCGCAACCAACGGCTGCGCCTGCGCCCCCGCAACGGCCAGTTGGTGCGAGTTCGGGCCCGGGTATCGCTGTATGAGGGTCGCGGGGAGTTCCAGCTCATTATTGAGCACCTGGAGGATGCCGGGGCCGGGGCCCTGCAGCAGGCTTTCGAAGCCCTCAAGCTGAAACTACAAAATGAGGGCCTGTTCGACAGTCAGCGCAAGCGCCCACTGCCCGGGTCGCCGCGGCACGTGGCGATTGTCAGCTCCCGCAGCGGTGCCGCCGTGCGCGACGTAATTACCGTATTCAAGCGCCGCTTCCCTGCCATAAAGCTCAGTCTGCTGCCGGTAGCCGTACAGGGCCAGGACGCTGCGGCGGAGATGTTGGACGCCCTGGAATCCGCCTACGGGATGGCGAATATCGACGCCATTGTGCTCACCCGTGGCGGCGGTTCAGCCGAGGACCTGCAGGCCTTCAACGATGAAGCACTGGCGAGGAAGATTGCCGCCAGCCCGGTGCCACTGGTGAGCGCGGTCGGTCATGAGATCGACTTTACCATCGCCGACTTTGTCGCTGACCAACGCGCGCCGACACCATCGGCGGCAGCGGAAATGCTCAGCCCCGACCAAGGTGATATTGCCGCCCGCCTGGTGGCTTGCGAGCAAACCCTGGCCCGGCAACTGCGGCGACGGCTGACGCTGCTGGATGCACAGCTGACCGGGCTGCGCGGCCGCCTTCGCCATCCCGGGGAGCGCCTGCGAGAACAGGCCCAGCGCCTGGATGATCTGGACCTGCGCCTGGCGCGCGCCTGGCAGGTCGAGCTGCAGCACCGCCACCATGCCCTTGCGGTTCAGCTATCGCGCTTACGCGGGCAGGCCCCCGCCGACGTACTCAGGCAACTGGGCAGCACCACAGATCACCTCGCCGGACGCATGCGACGAGCGCTGGGCGCACAGCTCAACCGGCAGCGCCACGGCCTGGAGCTGCTGAGTACCCGGCTCACGGCGATCAGCCCGCAGCAAACCCTGGAGCGCGGCTATGCCATCGTACTGGATGCGAACGGGGCGTTGGTGCAGGAGGCCGGGGCCGTCAGGCCCGGTGACATAGTAGAGACGCGGCTAAAATCGGGCAGTCTCACCAGTGAGGTGAAAGAGAGCCGACCGGCGGCGGAGAAAGACTAGTACTTCGCCGGCAGGCGCGTGTTAATAATGATGTGGCGGCCTTCGAAGCGTATGTAGTCGCCGATAGTCAGATCCTTGAGAATGCGCGCCACCATTTCCCGCGAAGCTCCAACCCGGTCGGCGATATCCTGCTGGGTTAGCTTCTCCGGGATGAACAGGCTGCCATCACCGCGCTCCTCGGCCAGGTCCATCAGCACATTGGCCACACGACCATAGACATCCTGCAAGGCCAGGCTCTTGACGTCCGCGGTGAGTTTGCGCACCCGGGCAGCGAGGTTGGTAATCAACTTGCGGGCGATATTGGGGTTCTCGTCGAGTACCCGGTTGAAATCATCCTTGTAGATGATGCAGAAGCTGGATTTCTCCACCGTGCGCACCGAGGCCGAGCGGGAGGAATCGTCGAGCAGCGCCAACTCACCGAAGTAGTCGCCCTCCCCCTGGGTGTTCATGATGAATTCCTTGCCGTTCTTGTCGCTGCAGTAAACCTTTACGCGGCCACTTTCAATGATAAACAGCGAGTCGGCGGGATCGTTTTCGTGGATGACGACAGTGTTTTTGGGGAAAGCACGCGTCGTGCTGCTAGCTGCCAGCGCACCCAGCTCTTCCGCTGACAGACCCTGGAACAACTCTACTTGTTGCAGTATCAACCCACTATCCTTCTGGTTTTGCCGGCTAGTGTAACCCAAAGGCTGTGACCCGCGCACTATTACTGCCCACGGCGGGCCGATATAATCGGCCGAAGACTGCGGGGGATAGTCACTTGGCAAGCCAGGCTGAAATTGCGCCGTTTACGGATCACGTTTTGCGTGCCCTGTCCGAGTTGCGTGCCCAGTCGAACCCGGTGGCGGAGTCTATTCCCGACGAGCCACGGGAAGACCTGGAGCGACTGATATCGGCCGGCGCGGCACTCGAGGCGTTGCTGGTGGATGGCGGTCAGGACAAGGATCCGGGCACCCGACGCCACGACATCATGAACGTGCTGGGCGCCATGCGCGGCTATGCTGAATTCCTTATCGAAGACCTCGAAACCACCTTCCCGGCCGTCGCCTCGGCACTGGAGCGGGTGGTGAAATCGGTGGCCGCGGCCAGCAACAGCGGCAACAAGCCCAAGGCATCCACTACCGACACCGCCAACGTTGCCACCGCGGACCTCACCGGCACCATTCTCGCGGTGGACGACAATGCCGATAACCGCGAGCTGCTGACGCGCTACCTGGAGCGCTCCGGCCACCAGGTACTGGTCGCCAGTAGCGGACTGGAGGCACTGGCGCGGCTGGCGGACAGGCCGGTGGACGTGGTGTTGCTGGACCTGATCATGCCGGGCATGGATGGCAATGAGGTACTCAAGCGCCTTAAGGAGAACCAGCAGTTGCGGTCTATCCCGGTGATCGTCATCTCCGGCCGACAGGATATGGACGGCATCATCGAGTGTATCGAAGCCGGGGCAGACGATTACCTGTTCAAGCCCTTCAACCCGGTGCTGCTACAGGCGCGCATCAAGGCCGGCCTTGAGCGCAAGCGCTGGCACGATACCGAGGAGAAATACCGCCGCCAGTTGGAACGCAACGAGAAGTTCATCCGCGCCACCTTCGGCCGCTACGTATCCGACGAAATCGTGGAAAACCTGCTGGAGGAGCCAGAGGGCCTCAAACTCGGTGGTGACCTGCGCCAGGTCACCATGCTGATGTCGGACATCCGCGAATTCTCCACCATCTGCGAGCGCCTGCCCCCGGACCAGGTGATGCGCATGCTCAACAACTACCTGGGAGTGATGACAGAGATCATCATCGGCCACCAGGGCACCATCGACGAGTTTATAGGCGATGCTATTCTCGCCATCTTCGGTGCGCCGGTGCAGCGAACGGATGACGCCGACCGCGCCGTGCAATGCGCGCTGGATATGCAGCAGGCCATGCGCGACATCAACCGCGGCAACCGCAAGGAAGGCCTGCCGGAAATCAGCATGGGTATTGGTGTGAATACCGGCGACGTGATTACCGGCAACATTGGATCAGAAAAACGTAGCAAGTACGGCGTAGTAGGACACCACGTCAACCTCACTGCCCGCATCGAGTCGCACACCAGCGGCGGCGACATCCTGATTTCCAGCAGCACCCTGGACCTGCTCAAGAGCCCCGTGGAACTCGGCAGCCAGCAGCAGGCCACGGTCAAGGGCATCAAAGAGCCCGTCACCATGCACCACATACTCGCCAGGACGGCAGCAACGTCCGGCGCCTGAGGCGCTGGCCAAGGAAGAGGAAGAAGACCGTGTCATTGAAAGTCCTGCTTGTCGAAGACAACGAAATGAACCGTGACATGCTAACGCGGCGGCTGAATCGCGCCGGCTACGAAGTGGAGGCTGCGGGAGATGGCGAGCAAGCCCTGCAAAAGATGCGAGAGACGGCGCCTGACATCGTATTGCTGGATATGAACCTTCCGGTAAAAGACGGCTGGACCGCCTGCCAGGAGGCACGCCAGGACCCGGCCACCGCCGACCTGCGCATCATTGCACTGACGGCACACGCCATGGGTGAAGACCGCGACAGGGCCCTCGAAGCCGGCTGTGATGATTTCGCCACCAAACCCATCGACTTTCCCGAGCTGCTGGAGAAGATCAATGCGCTGGCAGAAAAGGGGCGCTCAGCTTGAGCCTGAGCCGCCGCCTTACGCTGTCGCTGCTGGCGATACTGTTGATCTTCTCGCTCAACGTGGGCACCCATTTCTGGGGCAGCTTTGCGCGAACCGAAAGCATGAATGCCTATCGCGAGTCGGTGTCGGCTCAACAGCTTTCCACCAATATCGGCCTGCAGCTCGAGGAGCAACGTAAACAGATTCGGGTGCTGGCCACCTTGCGGGAAACCACCGAGGAGCGGCTCAGCGAGGAGGACCAGGGTCGCGCGACTGACAATCTCAATGGCATCAGCGATTCGGTGACGCGTCTCGGTCGCACCACCCATGAGGTGACCCGGCCCCAGTACGATGCGCTGTGGCAGGCCACCGAACAACTGCTGCCCGCCTGGCGAGAGTTCTACCGCAACTACAATGACAACGGCTGGGCATCACCCTACGGTGCGCCCGATGTGCCGGAGATGTATGACGACGTGCGCGAGAAGCTGGTGGTGCTGGAAGACCGCCAGAGCTTTATCTCCGACCAGCAGGCCACCATCATTGACCAGACCATCTCGTTGACCGACCGCATCACGGCCATCAGCTTCCTGGCCTCGGTGCTGCTGTCGAGTATTCTCGGCTTTTTTCTGATCCGCTACACCAATAACTCCTTCAGCCGTCTCAAGACCGGTACCCTGCGGATCGGTTCCGGCGACCTGGACTATCGCATCGACGGCATCGAGGATGCCGGCGAGATCGGCGATCTCGCCAAGGCGTTTAACGATATGTCGGAGAAACTGCGCAACGCCATCGAGGAAGTGCGACAGGCCAAGGACGACGCCGACCGCGCCAACGAGGCCAAGAGCAGTTTCCTGGCAAATGTCAGCCACGAGCTGCGCACACCGCTAAACGCCATCATCGGTTATAGCGAAATGCTCTACGACGAAGTCGAAGACGAGGGCGTGGTCGACCGCGACCAGTTCAAGAATGACCTGGAGAAAATCATAGTTTCCGGCAAGCTGCTGCTGTCACTGATCAACGACATTCTCGACCTGTCCAAGATCGAGACCGGCAAGATTGAACTCTACCCAGAAAACTTCAGCGCGCCGGAGCTGCTGGAACAGGCCTGCCACGCCATTCAGCCGCAGCTCGGCAAGAACAACAACAGCCTGTCGATGGAGCTGGACGACAAGCTGCCGCTGTTTTTCAACGATGCCACCAAGTTCCGGCAGATCTTTATCAACCTGTTGAGCAACGCCTGTAAGTTCACCCGCGATGGCGATATCGTAGTACGCGCCTCGCGCCTGGACGGCGACGACAATCTGGCCCTGTTCGAAGTAGAAGATACCGGCATCGGTATGACCCCGGAGCAGCAGGCCAAGGTCTTCGACGCTTTCGTCCAGGCCGACAAGTCTACCACCGCCAACTACGGCGGCACCGGTCTGGGGCTGGCCATCTGCAAGGATTTTTGTGAAATGATGGGCGGCTCGATCGACGTCGAGAGCGAGCCGGGGCGTGGCACTAATTTCCGAGTAAGCCTGCCTCTTCAGGCTCACGCCCAAGCGTCAGATCACGAAGCCGCTTGATCGCTTCTTCGCGTTTTTCCAACTCGGCACGCAGGCTGCCATTGGTCTGCTTGAGGCGATCAATCTGCGTGTACATGTCGAGGAAGGACTCCAGCGACGACTGCATGAGCTGAACCTCGGTGTGCAGCTTCATATCTTCGGTGATACGCGGCTTGAGTTCGGTATAGCTGTCCCGCGCCTCCTCGCGATCAAAGATCGGGCTCTCCGGCAGGATGCTGAGATAGGCGATGGCAATGCCTGACTCCACCGCCGCGAGCTCAGATTTCTCAATACGCTGGTAGCGCTGGAAGTACTGCAGTGCCTCCAGGTAGGCGCGCTCGTCGATAGACTGCAGGCCGCGCTCCAGGAAGGTGTAGTTGTCCTGCTTTTCCTGGCACACGCAATCGCTGCCCGGCAGGTTCAGGTTGAGCTCCGGCACAGGCTCGGCGCCATCTTCAGCGGTGGATGCCTGTTCGCGTTCCGGTTGGCCGCCGCAGGCCACCAGCATCAGAGCGAGCGCCAGTATAGTTGTCGTTTTCATCCGATCGATAATAGCCTGCCGCCGCGCCCCGTGTCACTCGGGACGCATATGCGGGAAGAGAAGTACGTCACGAATTGAAGGACTGTCAGTCAAAAACATCACCAGCCGGTCGATGCCAATTCCCTCACCCACGGTGGGCGGCAGCCCGTACTCCAGCGCCGTGATGTAGTCCTCATCGTAGTGCATGGCTTCCGGGTCACCCGCTTCCTTCTCAGCCACCTGGGCGCGGAAGCGCTCGGCCTGGTCTTCGGGGTCGTTAAGCTCAGAGAAGCCGTTGGCCATCTCGCGGCCCGCCAAAAAGAACTCAAAGCGATCGGTGACAAAGGGATCGTCGTCGTTGCGCCGGGACAGGGGCGAGACCTCGGTCGGGTATTCGGTGATAAAGGTAGGCTGGTCCAGTCGGTCTTCAACGGTCTTCTCGAAGATTTCCAGCTGCACCTTGCCCAGACCCCAGCTGTCCTTGAGCGGAATACCCAGACCTTCGGCAATGCCGCGCGCGGTAGATTCGTCTGCCAATTGCGCTGCCGTGATGTCCGGGTTGAAGTGCAGAATGGATTCAAACACCGTCATGCGCTGGAAAGGCTGGCCCAGGTCGTAGTCGGTTCCCTGGTAGTGCACGGTAGTTGTCCCCAGCACCTCCTGCGCCAGGGCCCGCATCATGTCCTCGGTCAGGTCCATGGCGTCCCGGTAGTCGGCGAAGGCCCAGTAGTACTCGAGCATGGTGAACTCGGGATTGTGCCGGGTCGACAGGCCCTCATTGCGGAAGTTGCGGTTGATCTCGAATACCCTCTCGAAACCACCCACGGTCAAGCGTTTGAGGTAGAGTTCCGGCGCAATGCGCAGGTACATATCGAGGTCGAGGGCATTGTGGTGGGTCTTGAATGGCCGCGCGGCGGCGCCACCGGGAATCTGCTGCATCATTGGCGTTTCGACTTCCATGAAGTCGCGGTCCTGCATGAAACGGCGGATGCAGTCGACGATGGCCGAGCGCTTGCGAAACACCTCGCGGGATTCCGGGTTGACGATCAGGTCAACGTAGCGGCGCCGATAGCGTAGCTCCTGGTCGGCGAGGCCGTGATACTTGTCAGGCAGCGGCCGCAACGCCTTGGTCAGCAGGCGCGCTTCGGCCATATTGATATACAGGTCGCCTTTGCCGGAGCGATACAGGGGGCCGGTGGCGGCGACAATGTCACCCAGGTCCCAGCTCTTGATAGCCGCCAGGGTGTCCTCGGGCAGGCCCTTGCGGTCGACGTAGAGCTGTATCTCGCCACTGCCATCCTGTATCAGCAGGAACGCGCCGCGGTTGCGAATCAGGCGCCCGCATACGGAGAACACCTCGGCGGCCGCCTCCAGGCTGGGCTTGTCGGCATCGGCATAGCGCTGCTGTAGCTCGCCGGCCCAGGCGCTGCGACGGAAGTCATTGGGAAACGCGGGGCCCTGCTCGCGTAGTGCCGCCAACTTGGCGCGCCGCTCAGCCACCAGCTTGTTTTCGTCTTCAGGCGTGATGCCCTGCTCGTCGCTCATGAGATGTCCTTACAGCCCCTTCTTCAGGGAGGCCTCGATAAACTGGTCGATGTCGCCGTCCAACACCGCCTGGGTGTTGGAAGTTTCGATATTGGTACGCAGGTCCTTAACGCGCTGGTCATCCAGTACGTAGGAACGGATCTGGCTGCCCCAGCCGATATCCGACTTGCTGTCTTCCATGGCCTGGGCCGCCTCTGCCCGCTTCAGCATTTCCTGTTCATACAGCCGCGCTCGCAGCATTTTCCAGGCGCGATCGCGGTTCTGGTGCTGGGAGCGTTCACTCTGGCACTGCACCACGATACCCGAGGGCTCGTGGGTCAGGCGTACGGCGGAGTCAGTCTTGTTGACATGCTGGCCACCGGCGCCAGAGGCCCGGTAGGTGTCGGTGCGCACATCGGAGGGATCAATCTCGATCTCCACGCTGTCGTCGATTTCCGGTGACACAAACACCGAACTGAAGGAGGTGTGGCGGCGATTGCCGGAATCGAAGGGCGACTTGCGCACCAGGCGATGCACCCCGGTCTCGGTCCGCAACCAGCCAAACGCGTACTCGCCCTCAAAGCGAATCGTGGCGCTCTTGATACCGGCTACCTCGCCGGACGATGCCTCTTCCAGGGTGGTGGTGAAACCGTGGGCCTCACCCCAGCGCAGATACATACGCAGCAACATTTCCGCCCAGTCCTGGGCTTCGGTGCCACCGGAGCCGGCCTGGATATCGAGAAAAGCGTTGTTGGGGTCCATTTCCCCGGCGAACATGCGGCGGAATTCCAGCTGCTCGAGCTTGGCCTCGAGGCCGGAGATTTCCTTGCGGATGTCCTCGACAGTGTCCTCGTCGTCCTCCTCCGCCGCCATTTGCAGCAGGTCAGCGGCATCGCTGGCGCCGCTGCTGAGGTCTTCGATGGTTTTAACCACGGTCTCCAGGGCTGCGCGTTCGCGACCGAGCTCCTGGGCGCGTTCCGGGTTATCCCAGACGCTGGGTTCTGCGAGTTCCAGCTCTACTTCGGCGAGCCTGTCCTTGCGCTGAGCGTAGTCAAAGATACCCCCTAAGCACATCGGTGCGCTCGTCGATTTCCTTCAGGGATTGCAGCAGCGGATTGATTTCCAGCATGGGGTGTCAGGCGTCTGTGAAAAGGCGGCGCATTGTAGCGCAGCCGTCAAAATTGGTTCAATACGAAGCCAATCAGCAGTATCTGTGGCAGGGTGACCAGCGGCAGGAACAGGGCAATTTTCCAGGACGCCGTGGTATCACGGATCGACATGATTTCCGTGTAGTCAGTGGATACGCCGGCCATCAGGAAAGTGAAGCCGTTACCCGGCGCAGCGGCGCGGTTCATGAGGTCCGCAGCCACCGGCGTGGTACCTTCCGAACACACCTCGACCAGGGTCGCCGCCAGCAGGGTCAACCACAGGCCAGACACGGTGGCGCCAAACCAGGCCGCGAACTGCTCCGGCGGCACTGCGGCGCGAATGGCGGCTGCCAGCAGGATTCCGAACAGGCCCCAGCGGATAACGATTTTCGCGCCATTGAAACCGTCGCTCAGCAAGCGCCCACTCCCGGCCAGGGAGAATTTCCAGCCGCCGCGAAACTCCCGCCAGAGATCGGCAAAGCGCGCGTCCGGGTTCAGTTTTTCCCTGTGCGGGTTGTCGGGCAGCGTGCCGCCGCGCACCAGCGCGTCGAACACCAGCCCACTGGCGAGGCCGATCACCAGTGATAGCAGGATAAACAGCAGTGTCCACCCTACCCCGATCAGGCCAAACAGGATGAGCGTAAGTGAGAAGGAGTTCCAGGGGCTGGCCAGCAGGAACGCCATCACCTGCCCCAGCGACGCACCACGCTCATAGAGCTTCATACCCACCGCGAGAATGCCGTGGCTGCAGAGATCGAGGAACACCCCTGCCAGCGTTGCGCGCAGCAGCGAGCTGACACCATCCCGGTGCCCCAGCACCGACATCACCAGGTCACGGGGGATACGCGCCAGCAGGCCGACAAAAACCACGCCGATGGCCAGCCCCCACCACATCTTATTGAACAGCTCCCGTACACCGTGGGCCAGCACCGTATACCAGGCGTCGCTATGGGGTAGCGCCAGACCCGCAAGGTAGAGGCCGGATACCCCCAGCGCCACCGTCAGCAGGAAGTAATCCGGCCGGTCTGCATGGCTGGCGCAGTGATCCGTGGCCTCGGTGGGTTGGTGACAGCAATCACTCACGCCGCAGGCTCTCGGCGACAGGCTTGTGAAAAGGAGTTGTGATTCACCATACGTCCATCTAACCGCCGGTCCCGTTCAAGGTCAAGCGGGCTGCAGCGCCTCAATCATAAGCTGCAGGCGCTCTTCCCCGCGGTAGTAGTTACAGTCCAGCCGATAGGCGAGTTCGACCCGCTCCACTTCGGGGTCTGGCCAGCGTTCGGTATCCACATTGAAAGCAATGGCATCCAGCAGGCTATCAGGTGCATCGGCATGAGACAGCACCAGCTTAAGGTGCTTTTCGCCGACGATGCGCTGATGCACCAGGTGGAACACACCGTCAAACACCGGCTCCGGGAAATGTTGTCCCCAGGGCGCGGCATAGCGCAGCTGCTGGGCCAGCTCCAGTTGCATCTGGTCGCCGGCCAGCGCCCCGTCTGTTTCGATAACGGCCTGCAGCTCCACGTCCTGCAACCACTCACTGACCACCGCGTCCAGGGCCTCGGCAAATTCGCTGAAACGCTGCTTCGGTAGCGACAGCCCCGCCGCCATGGCATGGCCACCGAATTTGCTGACCAGCCCCGGATGGCTGCTGGCAACCCGGTCCAGTACATCGCGGATATGCAGCCCGGGAATGGAGCGCGCAGAGCCCTTGATATTGCCGTCATCCCCGTCGGCAAAGGCGATCACCGGACGGTTCCAACGGTCCTTGATGCGAGAGGCGAGGATACCCACCACGCCCTGGTGCCAGCCGGCCTGATACAGACAGATGCTGTTGGGCAGCTCGACATCCGCGCGAATTTCCAGCGCCGCGAGCGCCGCCGTCGCCTCCTCCTGCATCCCGCGCTCGATCTGCTGGCGGTCGCGATTGAGGTTATCCAGCTGCTCGGCATAGCGGCGGGCCTCGGCACCGTTGTCTGCCAGCAGGCAGGCGATGCCCACTGACATATCGTCCAGGCGCCCGGCGGCATTGAGGCGCGGCGCCACCGCGAAAGACAGGTCTGAGGCCACCAGTCGTTGCGGCTGGCGTCCGGCTATCTCCAGCAGCGCGGAGATTCCCGGGCGGGTCTGTCCGGCGCGTATGCGCAGCAGCCCCTGTTGCACCAGCACGCGGTTATTGCGATCCAGCGGTACGACGTCAGCGATGGTGCCCAGCGCCACCAGGTCCAGCACCTGGCCGAGTCCAGGTGGCGCCATGCCCTGCTCATCAAACCAGCCACGTTCGCGCAGCTCGCGTCGCAGCGCCGAGAGGGTGTAGAAAATCACACCCACACCCGCCAGGGACTTGCTGGGGAAGTCGCAGCCCGGCTGGTTGGGATTGACGATAACATCGGCCGCGGGCAGCTCCCTGCCCGGCAGGTGGTGATCGGTCACCAGGGTGAGAATGCCCAGCTCCCGAGCCCGCGCCACGCCGTCGACGCTGGAAATACCGTTGTCCACGGTGACAATCAGTTGCGGTTTGCGCTGGCTGGCCAGCTCGACGATTTCCGGGGTCAGGCCATAGCCGTATTCAAAGCGATTCGGTACCAGGTAGTCCACCTGGGTCGCTCCCATGGCCCGCAGCAGGGTAATGCCGACGGCAATGCTGGTAGCGCCGTCGGCATCGAAGTCGCCGACGATGAGAATCTTGCCGCCGGTCGTGAGGGTATCTGCGAGCAACACCGCTGCCTCGCCCAGACCGGCGAAACCCTCCGGGGGCAGCAGTTTGTCCAGGCCCAGCTCCAGTTCCTCGGGCGAGGTGATGCCGCGGGCGCTGAAGACGCGCTTCAGCACCGGGTGAAGCTTACCCTGCAGGGTGGTGGCTGCGGTTCGTCGCCGGATTGCCTGCGCCATGGTCAGGCGGACAGGTGCTCCGCCATAAAGGCCTGCAAACCGGCCAGGTCCTTGGGCAGCACCTCGAAGCGCTCCTCCCGTTCGAACAGATCGGCCATATGCAGTGGCAACGCCGGCTCGATGCCGACTCCGGAGGCGGCCACCGCTGCGGGAAACTTGGCCGGGTGCGCAGTTGCCAGGGTCACCATTGGCACATCGTCGTCGCGGCGGCAATCCCGCGCGGCCTTGAAGCCAATCGCGGAGTGCGGGTCCAGCAGGTATTCATTGCGCTGGTAAACCTCGCCGATCACTGCTGTGGTTTCCTCATCGCTGACGCACTGGCTGCTGAACAGCGTACCGAGTCGCTGCATGGCCGCTTCCGACAATTGGATATCGCCATCATTAAAGCGTCGCATGAGATCGGCCACCGCCTCGGCATCCCGGTCGTAGAGGTCGAACATGAGGCGTTCGAAGTTGCTGGACACCGTGATATCCATGCTCGGGCTGAGAGTCTGGTGCAGTTCGGTGCGGGCGTAGGCGCCGGTGCTCAGCAGGCGATGCAGGACGTCGTTGCGGTTGGTGGCGATCACCAGTTGCTCTATGGGCAGCCCCATATTGCGAGCCAGGTAGCCGGCGAAGATGTCGCCGAAGTTGCCGGTGGGCACCGAGAACGACACCGGCCGCTGCGGACCGCCCAGGGCCAGGGACGCGTACACGTAGTACACGATCTGGGCCATGATACGGGCCCAGTTGATGGAGTTCACTGCTACCAGGCTACGCCCTTCCGGCAGAAAGCCCTGGTCGCCGAAGCTGGCTTTGACCGCTGCCTGGCAATCGTCAAAATTGCCTTGCAGGGCAATATTGTGGATGCGCTCGCCCGGCACCGTGGTCATCTGGCGACGCTGCACCTCGGACACCCGCTGGTGCGGGTGCAGAATATAGATGTCGATATTGCTGCAGCGGCGGCAGCCCTCGATGGCGGCCGATCCGGTATCACCGGAGGTCGCGCCCATGATGACCACCTTGCGGTGTTGCCGTTCCAGGACGTAGTCCAGCAAACGCCCCAGCAACTGCAGGGCGAAATCCTTAAAGGCCAGGGTTGGGCCATGGAACAGTTCCAGCACCCACTGGTTGGGCGCCAGTTGCACTAACGGCGCCACCGCGTCGTGCCGGAACACGCTGTAGCAATCGTCGACAATGGTGCGAAAGTCCGCTGCCGGGATGCTCTCCTCCACAAACGGCAGCATGATTTCATAGGCGAGCTGAGGGTAAGTCATGCCGCGCATGGCGGTGAGCTGATCCGGGCTGAACGCGGGCAGCTCGGCGGGCAGGTATAGACCGCCGTCCGTGGCGAGGCCCGCCAGCAGCACTTCTTCGAAGTTCAGGATCGGGGCGTCACCCCTTGTGCTGATGTATTTCATTACTGTCCCACCAGGCCTGCTGGCCCTACCCGTCCAGGCTTTCCATACGGATGCGGGTAATGCTGCCCGCAATGCTGTCCAGCGCCTCAATCTCCCGCGCCACCCGGTTGAGCTCCCCCTCCCGCGTGCGATTGGTGAGGATGATCACCGGCACCCGGGTCTCGCCCTCGGCGGGCTCTTTCTGGATGAGGGCCTCGATGCTGACGCCAGCGCGGCTGCAGATGCTGGCCACCTCAGACATAACACCGGGCTTGTCCTCCGCCGTCATGCGCAGGTACCAGGCGGTCTCCACATCCTCTATAGCCAGAATAGGCTGGCGGGCAATAGCCTCTGTGCGCACACCCAACTCAGGCACCGCCGGCGTCTGGCCCAGGGCCAGGCTGCGGGCCAGGTCAACGATATCAGCCACCACTGCCGAAGCGGTGGGTTCTGCACCGGCACCGGCGCCGTAGTACAGCGTCGGGCCTACCGCATCACCTTCCACCAGCACCGCGTTCTTCACACCATTGACGTTGGCGAGCAGACGCTTCTCCGGCACGAGCGTGGGGTGCACCCGCAGCTCGATACCCTGTTCCGCCCTGCGGGCGATACCGAGATGCTTGATGCGATAGCCCAGCTCTTCAGCGTAGTCCACGTCCACTGTTTCGATCGCCGAGATGCCCTCGGTGTAGACCTTGTCGAATTCCAGCGGCATGCCGAAGGCAATGGCGGCCAGGATGACCAGCTTGTGGGCGGCGTCTATGCCCTCCACGTCAAAGGTCGGGTCAGCCTCGGCATAGCCCAGCGCCTGGGCCTCCGCCAGGACATCGGCGAACTCCCGGCCCTTGTCGCGCATCTCACTGAGAATAAAGTTGCCGGTGCCGTTGATAATACCTGCCAGCCACTGTACACGGTTGGCCGCCAGGCCTTCGCGCATTGCCTTGATGATCGGGATACCCCCTGCCACCGCCGCCTCATAGCAGATCGACACCCCCGCTTCCGCGGCCTCCGCAAACAGCGCATTGCCATGTTCGGCGATAAGCGCCTTGTTGGCCGTAACCACATGTTTGCCGTTGGCTATGGCGGCGCGCACCAGTTTGAGCGCCGTGTCGGTGCCACCGATCAGTTCCACCAGAACATCCACCTCCGGATCGGCCGCCACTTCCAGCAGATCGCGACTGACAGGCACCGTGCCCGTGGGGCATTCCGGACGGTCGCGGCGCGCGCCCACCCGGCCGATGGCAACATGGCAGCCGGCGCGATCGGCGATCTCCGCCTCATTGGCCGCCAGCAGCTTGAAGGTACCACTGCCGACAGTACCCAGGCCGCAGAGCCCTACCCTGACCGTTTTCATGCTGCGAATCCGTCCTTGCGTATCATGCGCTTGATATTCCTGATGGCCTGGCGCGTGCGGTGTTCATTCTCGATCAGGCCGAAACGCACATGGCCTTCGCCATACTCGCCGAAGCCTACACCAGGCGATACCGCCACCTTGGCCTCCACCAGCAGTTTCTTGCTGAACTCCAGTGAGCCCATGTCACGGTAAAACTCCGGGATCTCTGCCCAGACGAACATGGTGCCCTTTGGCGGCTCCACTGGCCAGCCGGCAGCGGTGAGGCCGCTGCACAGAACATCGCGCCGGTCCTGGTAGAGCTGTCGAATCTCATCAACGCAGCCCTGGTCGCCCTCCAGGGCGCTGATAGCCGCCACCTGCACGGGCGTGAACATGCCGTAGTCGAGATAAGACTTCATGCGCGCCAGGGCGCCGACCAGTTCCCGATTGCCGCAACAAAAACCCACGCGCCAGCCGGGCATGTTGTAGCTCTTGGAAAGTGAGAAAAACTCCACCGCTACATCCCGGGCGCCAGGCACTTGCAGGATAGACGGGGCGACGTAGCCGTCGAAACACAGATCCGCGTAAGCCAGGTCCTGCACCACCCAGATGTTGTACTCGCGGGCCATGTCCACCAGCTTTTCAAAGAAATCGAGTTCCACACAGTGGGTAGTGGGGTTGCTGGGGAAGTTCAGCACCAGCATCTTCGGTGTGGGCCAGCTGTTGCGAATAGCGTTTTCCAGCTCCGGGAAAAAGGTGCCGTCGCCACGCATAGGCACATGGCGGATATCGGCGCCGGCGATGACAAAGCCGTAGGGGTGAATCGGGTATGAGGGGTTGGGCACCAGTATGGTATCCCCGGGGCCGGTGGTGGCCAGCGCCAGGTGTGCCAGCCCCTCCTTGGAGCCCAGGGTGACAATAGCCTCGGTGTCCGGGTCCAGTTCCACGTCATAACGACGCTGGTACCAGTCGCAGATAGCCCGCCGCAGGCGAGGAATGCCCTTGGACTGGGAGTAGCGATGGGTGTCCTTGCGCTGCGCGGTTTCTGTGAGCTTGTCGACAATGTGCTGCGGGGTCGGCTGGTCCGGGTTACCCATGCCGAAGTCGATCACGTCATCGCCCGCCGCCCTGGCCTGCTGCTTCAGATCACCGATGATGTTGAAAACGTAGGGAGGCAGGCGCTCGATGCGCTTAAACTGTTGTTCCACGGCTGGCCGACCACGACGGCGGGATGCTCAAAGCGGGCCACATTACTGGCCCACCCCGGCTCTGTCAACGCGGCCCCCCGAACGGTGTCAGGGCACGGGGCCAGGTCGCATCATCCCTCGCGATACCTTGCGATCTCTCGCGAAAGCAGCGCTGCCTCAGTTGATTCCCATGCGCTCAGTAATGACGTCCGCGGTCATGTAACCCGGCAACAGGCGGCCGGATTCCAGTACCAATGCCGGGGTGCCGTTGACGCCGGCTTTCTGGCCCAGCATGAACTGGTCTGCCACCGGGTTGCCCGGGCAGACATTCTCGGGAATATCCTCGAGATTCTTGAGTGCTGTAATTGCCTGCTGGGGGTCTTCGGCGCACCAGGCACTGGCAATCTTGCGGAAGGATTTGCTGCCCAGACCTGCCCTCGGATAGGCCATGTAGCGCACCTCTACACCCATCTTGTTGAGGGTTGGCACCTCCTGGTGCAGCTTCTGGCAGTAAAAGCAGTCGACGTCGGTAAACACGGTCACCACCCCACGGCGTTCGCCCTGGGCGGCAAACACAATCATGTCGTCAACGGAGACTTCTGCCAGCAGGTCGCGGCGCACCACGTCGCGCTGTTGCTCAGACACATTGACCAGGCCGTCGATCCCCACTGCGAACAGGTCACCCAGCACAAAGAAGTCGCCGTCTTCGGTGCTGTAAAGGGTCAGGCCGCCGCGGATGTTCACCTCGTAGAGTCCGCCGGCAACACTGGGCTGCACGGATTCCACCACCAGTTCGGGGCGGGCCTGGGCCAGTTTTGCCGCTATCGTTGACTCGGGGGTCGGCGCCTCCTGGGCTGAGGCAGGCAGTGCCAGCGCCACCAGTGACACCATTGACACCAATGCGCCGCAAACAGCACCACTGAGGGCGCCTTTGAATGCATGGCGGCGGCGTGAAACTAACATGTTGCTTCTCCAGTAATTCGGTTTTGTTCGCTGCAGCTTGGAACACTAAGCCCGTTGAGAGTTCCGGCTGCCGTGGCGCGAAGTATACCGCGCCGGGGATCGGGATTACCCGCGTGGATGGTGTTCGGCGTGCAAGTCCTTCATCCGCTGCCTGGCCACATGGGTATAGATCTGGGTAGTGGTGAGATCGCTGTGACCCAGCAACAACTGTACTACGCGCAGGTCGGCACCGTGGTTCAGGAGGTGGGTGGCAAAGGCATGGCGCAGGGTATGCGGCGATAACGGTGAGCGAATACCTGCGCGGCTGGCGTATTGTTTGATCCGGTGCCAGAAAGCCTGGCGCGTCATCTGGCTGCCGCGCCGGCTGGGAAAGACTGCCTCGCTGGGTCGATTGTCGAGCAGCTCCCGGCGACTGCCCGCCAGGTAACGCTGCAGCCATCCCAGCGCTTCCTCCCCCACCGGTACCAGGCGCTCCTTGCCGCCCTTGCCGATAATCCGCACCACACCCTGGTTCATCCCCAGCTGCGAAACCTGCAGCCCGACCAGTTCGCTGACCCGCAGTCCGCAGGCGTAGAGCAGTTCCAGCATCGTGCGATCTCGAAACTCGATGGCCTGCTCCAGGTCGGGGGCTGCCAGCAGCGCTTCCACTTCCGCCTCACTGAGGGACTTCGGCAGGGGCCGCCCCAGCTTGGGGCTGTCCACGTCCAGGCTGGGGTCCACCGACAGCCGCCCCTCTCTCACCTGGTAGCGGAAGAAGCCGCGCACACAGGACAGGAAGCGCGCAGTGGATCTGGGCGAACGCTGTTGCTGTGAACGCCAGGCCAGGTAGCCCTGCAGGTCGCCAGTGTCGGACTCGATCAAGGTCCGCTGGCGCTTTGCCAGCCAATCGCCGTAGTGGGACAGGTCACGGCGATAGGCCGCCAATGTGTTCTCGGACAGGCCCTTCTCCATCCACAGGGCGTCCAGGTAGGTTTCGATCTCGCTATTGAATGCTGAAGCGCTTGGCATCCATCGATGGTACGCAAAACCAGGTATCGAGAACACGGGAAGCTGAGGATTGACCTGGTGCTCTGTAGCACGGGCGCGCACCGGGTGTAGGTCCTCATGCAGGGCCTGTTCCCGGGCTGCAGCGTTCCAAACTCGATATCCGGATTGCCACAGGTGGAGCGTGCCGCGCACAGGGCGACATGCTGGAAAACAAGGCTGAAGAATGGAAACAAAAAAGGGCGCCGGTGGCGCCCTTTCTTTCCGGGGAGTGAATCCCCAAGCCTGGATTACTTGGCCAGACGCTCCTTGATGCGGGCTGCCTTGCCGCTCAACTCGCGCAGGTAGTACAGCTTGGCCTGGCGCACGTCGCCGCGACGCTTGACCGAGATGCTGTCGACCAGCGGGCTGTAGGTCTGGAAGGTACGCTCAACGCCGATACCGTGAGAGATCTTGCGTACAGTGAATGCAGAGTTCAGGCCGCGGTTGCGCTTGCCGATGACCACGCCTTCAAAGGCCTGCAGGCGCTCGCGATTGCCTTCCTTCACCTTAACCTGGACAACCACGGTGTCACCGGGGCCGAATTCCGGCACGTCCTTTTCCATCTGTTCCGCTTCGATCTGCGAAATGATGCTGTTCTTGCTGCTCATGACTGAACTCCTGTCGTTCTCTGCAAGCGCGTTGCAGTGTTTGCTAACTTTTCCAGGCACCTGCTTTCAGGCGATGCCCACAATTCTCTAGTCTGCTCTGTGGTCCGCTGAACCGAGCTCCTCGCGAATCTCAGCCAGCAATTCTGCTTCTTCCGGCGACAGTACCCGCTGCTCCAGCAGGTCGGGGCGCCGCTTCAGGGTTCTCGCCAGGGCCTGCTTCAGGCGCCAGCGACGAATCCGCTCATGGTTACCGCTCAGCAAAACCTCCGGTACCCGCCGGCCACGATATTCCTCGGGCCGCGTATAGTGCGGGCAGTCCAGCAGGCCGTCCGCAAAGGAATCCTGCTGGGCCGAGTCTTCATGACCCAGCACACCCGGCAACTGCCGGCTGACTGCGTCGATGACCACCATCGCCGCCAGCTCACCGCCGCTCAGCACGTAGTCACCGATGGACACTTCCATGTCCACTTCGGCCTCCAGCAGGCGCTCATCGACACCCTCGTAGCGCCCTGCCACCAGCACCAGCTGCGACAGCTGCGCCAGCTCGCAGACCAGCGGGTGATCCAGCCTGCGCCCCTGGGGCGACAGGTAAACCACCCTGCGCCCGCCTGCGCCCGGCTCACCGAGCTGCTGGCGGGCATTGGCCAGTGCCGCCTCCAGCGTGTCGATCTTCATCAACATGCCGGGGCCACCGCCGTAGGGCCGATCATCAACCGTGCCATGGCGGTCGGTGGCGTAATCCCTGGGATTACTCAGGAACAGCTCAAGCTGCCCCTGTTCCACCGCCCTGCCGGTGACGCCGAAGTGGCTCACCGCGCTGAACATTTCCGGAAACAGGCTCACCAGCGCTATGCGCATGACCTAAAACTCCGGGTCCCAGTCCACCTCTATGCTCGCTGCCTCGAGGTCAACCGACTTTACGTATTGCCCCTGAACCCAGGGAATGAGCCGCTCCCGCGAATCAATACTCCCTTCACAGGGTTTGACGACCAACACATCGTTGGCGCCTGTCTCCAGCAGATGGTCAACCTTGCCGAGACACTGACCCGCGCTAAACACCCTGAGGCCCTCGAGCTGGTGCCAGTAATACTGGTCCTGCTCCAACTCGGGCAGCAACACCCGCGGTACCGCTATGTCACTACCTTTGAGAACCTCGGCGGCGTTGCGATCGTCGATACCGACGATGTGCGCAATCAGGCCCTTGCCGTGCTCCCTGCCGCTGTCGATCTCAATGGTTTGCCATTGGTCGCGGCGGCGAATTTTCCAGTCCCGGTAGCCGAACAGATTTTCCGGCGGCTCCGTGAACGAGTGAATTCTGACCCAACCCTTGATGCCGTAAACGCCGCTGATGCGGCCGACGATCAATTCCTGCGTCAGCTCGTCACTCAAAAAGGAGTCGAGCAGCGGGATCAGGCCGCTGCCTGCTCCTTGCGCGACTGCTTGACCAGTGACGCCACGCGATCACTGAGCTGGGCGCCCTGGGATACCCAGTAGTCCACACGATCGGTGTCGACGCGCAGGCGCTCTTCCTGGCCGCGGGCGATCGGGTTGAAGAAACCCACGCGCTCAATGAAACGACCATTGCGCGCATTGCGGCTGTCGGTCACAGTCAGGTGATAAAACGGGCGCTTCTTGGAGCCACCCCGAGCCAAACGAATTGTTACCATTGTCTTTAAAACGTCCCTTAAGTTGACGGTTTCTGCCGGGAAAACGCGAAAAGCGCACACAGCGAATACCCGCCGGGTTCCGGAAAAGGCGCGTATTCTACGTGAAACACTGGGGCAATAAAAGCCCCGCTATCAGAAAATTCCCAGCCTTATCAGAGGCTTATTTACCACCCACCATAAAGTCGCCATGGCGCCCGATAGATGTTCCCAGAGCAGCGTCATAGCTCCGTAGGCCGGGCGTGAACTGGGTCTGCTTTCGCACGAGGTTTTAGGGCTAGAGCTTCGAAGCGCAGAACCTGGAGAACTCCATCCGGAAGCGCGGTCGGTGCCCGGGGCCCTTTCGGGACCGTATGCGGCCAGGGATGGCCGCATCCGAGCGGGACAGGGACGTCATGCTTTTAGCGTGTCTCGAAAGGGCCCCGGGTATCGACCGCGCGGCTTTGAGGCACCCTGACAAGGGCACAAGGACAAATAACAGCGCTCGACCGCTACTTGAAGGGTGGCATCCCAGGCGGCATACCGCCTGGGGGCATTCCGCCGCCACCCATGGCGCCACCCAAGCCGCGCATCATCTTCTGCATGCCGCCGCCTTTCATTTTCTTCATCATCTTGGCCATCTGCTTGTGCTGCTTCAGCAGGCGGTTGAGATCCTGGACCTGGGTGCCGGAGCCGGCGGTGATACGGCGCTTGCGGGAGCCCTGGATGATCTCCGGGCGGCGCCGTTCGTCCGGCGTCATGGAGTTGATCATGGCCTCCATGCGGGCGAACTGTTTCATATCCATGTTCTGCTGGGCGGCCTGGGCCATACCGCCCATGCCGGGCAGCTTGTCCAACATGCCGGTGATACCACCCATGTTGTTGAGCTGCTGCAGCTGGTCGCGGAAATCCTCCAGGTCGAAGCGCTTGCCCTTCTTGACCTTGCTGACCAGCTTCTCGGCCTTCTTGCGGTCAATTTTCTGCTCCGCTTCCTCGATCAGCGACAGCACGTCGCCCATACCAAGGATGCGCGAGGCCAGGCGGTCCGGGTGGAAGGGATCCAGGGCCTCGGTCTTCTCGCCCACGCCCAGGAACTTGATGGGCTTGCCGGTAATCGCGCGCACCGACAGCGCCGCGCCGCCGCGGGTATCCGCGTCTACCTTGGTGAGCACCACGCCGGTGAGCGGCAGGGCCTCATTGAAGGCTTTCGCGGTGTTGGCGGCGTCCTGGCCGGTCATGGCGTCGACAACGAACAGGGTTTCCACCGGCTTAATGCTGCGGTGCAGTTCGGCGATCTCCGCCATCATCTGCTCATCGATGGCGAGGCGGCCGGCGGTATCGAGAATCAATACGTCGGCAAAGCGCAGCTTTGCCTCGGCCAGCGCCGCCTCGGCGATGGCGACCGGCTGCTGGGACTCGTCGCTGGGAAAGAACTCGGCCCCGACGTCGGCGGCCAGGGTTTCCAGCTGGCGGATGGCGGCGGGACGGTAGACGTCGGCGCTCGCCACCATGACCTTTTTCCTGTCGCGCTCTTTCAGATGCCGGGCGAGTTTGGCAACCGACGTGGTCTTACCGGCGCCCTGCAGCCCCGCCATGAGGATCACGGCCGGCGGCGTTGCCGCCAGATTCAGCGACTCATTGGCGGCGCCCATCAGCTGCTCCAGCTCGGCCTGCACAATCTTGATAAAGGCCTGGCCCGGGCTAAGGCTGCTGCTGACTTCCTGGCCCAGGGCACGCTGGCGCACCGATTCGACGAAATCCTTGACCACCGGCAGGGCGACATCAGCCTCCAACAGGGCCATGCGCACCTCGCGCAGGGTTTCGGAGATATTGTCGTCGGTCAGCCTGGCCTTGCCCGTGATCTT
This sequence comes from Halieaceae bacterium, assembly GCA_028282105.1. Classification (GTDB taxonomy): domain Bacteria; phylum Pseudomonadota; class Gammaproteobacteria; order Pseudomonadales; family Halieaceae; genus JANQIO01. Next base: position 46,118 of record JANQIO010000056.1, read on the forward strand.
TTTGAGGCTCTGGGAAAGGCGTTCGCTTAGATTGTCAAACATGCTGGGGGTTCACCGCCGGGAACTGGCCGCGACAGTCGCTTGCCAAGGCCTATGCAAATGGGTACAAAGACGCGAAGTATACGTTACCGGGAAATGATCCCCAAATGTCCAGCGCTTCGGTCGCCGCCTTAATCGCTACCGTTCTCTACGTCGCCGTGAGCATCTTGCAGGCGCGCCACGCAGCGCGTCGCAGCGAGGCCAGCATGGCGCCGATCTACGCCCTGGCAATACCGGCAGTGGTGCTGCACGGCTATGCCGCGATTGCGATGATGAGCGGGGAATCCGGTTTCAGCTTCAGCCTGTTCCGGGCCGGTTCGCTGATCTTCTGGATGGTAAACCTCAGCCTGCTGGTGAGCCTGCTGTGGCGCCCCCTGCAGAACCTGATGGTGGTGCTGTTCCCGCTCTCTGCCCTGGCGCTTTTGCTGTCCAATTTTGGCCCCGCTGATGGCTCGCGCCTGACGGATCTGTCCGGCGGCATGCTCACGCATATCAGCACCTCGATGCTGGCTTACGCCGTGTTGGCCATCGCAGCCTGCCAGGCTGCCGCCGTCGCCATGCAGGACCACCAGTTGCGCAACCGTCAGACCCGCGGACTGGTGCAACTGCTGCCGCCCCTGCAACTGATGGAAAGCATGCTGTTCGAAATCGTCTGGGTCGGGCTGCTGCTGCTAACGGTCTCCATCGGCTCTGGTTTCCTGTTCATCGAAGACATTTTCGCCCAGCACCTGGTGCACAAGACGGTGCTGTCCCTGTGCGCCTGGTTGCTGTTTGCCACCCTGCTCTGGGGGCGCCACCAGCTTGGCTGGCGCAGCCAGATGGCGGCGCGATTTACCCTGGGCGGCTTCGTGGCGCTGGCGCTGGCTTACGCCGGCAGCAAGTTCGTGCTCGAGCTGATCCTCGAGCGGGCCTGAAGGCGCTACGTGGCCTTGCGCACGGCAGGGAATTTATTCAAGATGCTGTTTCCTAGTTTTCCCCGGGTAAGCCCCGCTTGAACGAAGCTCCGCTGGGTCTTCTTTTCTCCATCGTCGGCGTTCTGCTCCTGTTGTCGGCCTTCTTCTCGAGCTCCGAGACCGGCATGATGGCCCTGGATCGCTATCGCCTTAAACACCTAAAGGAACAGAACCACGCTGGTGCACGCCGTTCAAGTCGCCTGCTGCAGAGACCAGATCGCCTTATTGGTTTGATTCTGATCGGAAACAATCTGGTGAATAATCTTGCCGCCGCTATAGTTGCGGTCGTCGGATTGCGCCTGATGGGCGACGCGGGCGTTTTGGTCGGGTCAATCACTCTCACCCTGGTTTTTCTGATTTTCGCGGAAATCACCCCAAAAACCATTGCCGCGCTGCATCCAGAGCGCATTGCATTCCCAGCCAGCTGGGTACTCGCGCCTCTCCTGAAGTTGCTTTACCCGGTAGTCTGGCTGGTCAACCTGGTAACCAACAGCATGCTGCGCCTGCTCGGCTTTGACCCGCGGGCGGTGGCCGAATCCGGCCTCACCACCGACGAGCTGCGCACTATCGTCAACGATACCGGCCATATGATTCCCGACACTCACCAGGGCATGCTGCTCAATATCCTGGAGCTGGAGAAGGTCACGGTAGATGACATTATGGTGCCGCGGGTCGAGGTGTTCGGCCTCGACCTGGACGACAGCGACGCCGTACTGCTGGAACGTATCCAGTCCAGCGAATACACCCGGCTGCCGGTGTTCGAAGACGACATCAACAATGTGTCCGGCATTCTCCATATGCGCCGCACCAGCCGTTTCATCGACGAGAGCGGCCTGCACCGTGAGCGCATGCTCGCGGAGGTGGAGAAGCCCTACTTCGTGCCGGAGGGCACACCGCTGCATACCCAGCTACTGAACTTCCAGCGCCAGAAACTGCGCATCGGTGTAGTAGTGGATGAATACGGGGAAGTGATGGGCCTGGTGACCCTGGAGGATATCCTTGAGGAGATCGTCGGCGAGTTCACCTCCAACCTGGCTGAGGCCATCGAAGACATTTTCCCCCAGCAGGACGGCAGCTTCATCATCAACGGCAGCGCCAACGTGCGGGAAATCAACAAATCCCTCAACTGGGCGCTGCCCACCGACGGGCCCAAGACCCTCAATGGCCTGCTGCTGGAGTATCTTGAGTCCTTCCCTGAAGCCAGCGCCGGTGTGCGCATCGGCGACTACTGCATGGATATCCTGCAACTGCAGGACAATGTCATCACCTCGGTGCGCGCCCAGCTGCGTGAATTGCCGGGCCGCGACAGGGGCTAGCGCGGCCGCGCACTCTCTTCTACAGGCTACAGTGCTTTCAGCGTAGCGTTGAAACGCACGGCGTTGTCCACATAGTGATTGGCGTTGCTGGAAAAGTGCTCCTGCTGTTCCGGCGTCAGCTCGCGCTTGATGCGCGCCGGCACGCCCATCACCAGGCTGCCGTCGGGAATCTCCATGCCCTCCGGCACCAGGGAATTGGCGCCGATGACGCAGTTGCGCCCAACTTTGGCGCCGTTCAGCACCACGGCATTGATGCCAACCAGCGTGCCATCACCGATAGTGCAACCGTGCACCATGGCATTGTGGCCGACGGTCACGCTGTCTCCGATCACCAGGGGAAAGCCCGGGTCGGAGTGGCAGACGGTACCGTCCTGGATATTGGTGCGCTCGCCGATACGGATGGTGTCGTTGTCACCGCGTATCACCACGCTGAACCAGACGCTGGAACCGGCCCCCAGTACCACGTCGCCGATGACTGCGGCGTTGGGCGCCACAAAATGGCCCTCGCCTCGCAGCTCGGGGGACTTGCCGTCAATTTGGTAAAGCATGGAAATCTCCTGTCAGGGTTGAGGGGCGGCCAGGACCGGCTCGCGGCCTCGCCAGTAGTCGTCTATGTCCAAACCAGCATCGCAGGCCAGATTGACCAGGCGCACCAGGATCGCCGCGGTGATCCCCCAAATCCAGTGCTCCTGCCAGTGATACTGCGGTACCTGCCGTTTACGCCCGCCGTACTCCAGGTCACGGAAGGACAGCTCCGCCGCATCGGCGAAAAACCCCAGCGGCGCCTCGAAGACGATATCCAGTTCATCGGGGTTAGCCTGCAGGGTGCTGCGGGTATGAACCCTGGCGATACAGGGCGTCACCTGGATGCCGGTTCTGGTGACCACCGGTGACAGGACGCCCAACGGTTCCAGGGTGTCCCGCGCCAGCGCCACCTCCTCTTCGGCCTCCCGCAATGCGGTGTCCCAGTGGTCGACATCCTGTGGGTCACACTTGCCACCCGGGAACGCCACCTCCCCCGCGTGCAGCCTGAGATGCGTCGCCCGCCGGGTCAGCAGCACCGTGGTCTCCGGCCCATCCTCATACAGCGCTACCAGCACTGAGGACTGAGGCAAGCCATCCATCAGCGCGGGGGCGTCACCGCTGAGCCGAGGGCGCAGCGCGGCAATGGTCCGCCCGCTGATCAGACAACCTCCACCCGGATCAGGTCGAAAGCGGGCTCTTCGTAGGGATGGCTGGCCCGGAGCGCGGCAATCACGACGTCCACTGCCTCATCGGAGCAGACCATTTCCACCCGGTATTCGGAGACCTGCTCCACCTCACCCTGGGTGCCCACGAAAGGCTCGCTGCCCTCGCCGGGCCTGAACTGGCCAGTGCCCAGTACCTGCCAACAGCAGTCACTGTACATACCAATTCGGCCGGCGCCGGCGTCGAACAGGGCGCGCTTGACCGATTCCAGTTCGGCTTCAGGAATATAGACACAGAGTTTAAACACCGCTGACTCCTCGTTGCTGACCCGCATAGTATGCCTCGGCGAAGGCGTCCAGACTGCCCTCCTCGATGGCCCTGCGTATGCCCGCCATATGATTCTGGTAATAGCGCAGGTTGTGAATGGTATTGAGCTGGGACCCCAGTATCTCATTGCACTTGTCGAGGTGGTGCAGGTAGGCCCGGGTGAAATTCTGGCAGGTGTAGCAGTCGCACTCGGGGTCCAGGGGCTCGGTGCTGTGACGATGGGCGGCGTTGCGCAGCTTGATTACGCCGCGGGAGGTAAAGATGTAGCCATTGCGGGCATTGCGAGTCGGCATCACGCAGTCGAACATATCCACGCCGCGCCGCACCGCCTCGAGGATGTCCGCTGGTGTACCCACCCCCATCAGGTAGCGGGGGCGCTCCGCCGGCAGCGTGTCGGCGCTGGCGTCCAGCACTGCCATCATCTCTTCCTTCGGCTCGCCGACCGACAGACCGCCGATGGCATAGCCGTCGAAGCCGATGTCCACCAGACCGGCCAGTGATGCTTCGCGCAGATTGTCGTACATACCGCCCTGCACAATACCAAACAGGGCCGCGTCGTTGCCGGCGTGAGCCCGCTTGCTGCGCTCGGCCCAGCGCAGGGACAACTCCATGGAAGAGCGCGCCTCGGCCTCGGTCGCCGGATACGGTGTGCACTCGTCGAAGATCATCACGATATCCGCACCCAGTGCCCGCTGCACTGCCATTGAAGTTTCCGGGTCGAGAAATACCTGGTTGCCGTCTACCGGTGACTGAAAGCGCACGCCCTCTTCGCTGATCTTGCGAAGGTCACCGAGGCTGAATACCTGGAAGCCGCCGGAGTCAGTGAGAATCGGTCCACTCCAGCCCATGAAGTCGTGCAGGTCACCATGGGCCTGGACAACCTCAATACCCGGGCGTAGCCACAGGTGGAAGGTGTTGCCGAGCAGAATCTCGGCACCGGTATTGCGCACTTCATCCGGCGTCATCCCCTTGACGGTGCCGTAGGTGCCCACTGGCATAAAGGCCGGAGTTTCCACCGTGCCGCGGGGAAAGTGCAGGCGGCCACGCCGGGCCGTCCCGTCTGAGCCGAGCTGCTCGAATGTCATGCGACAGTCAGCGCCGCTCACGCAGTGACCCCGGTGATGAACATCGCATCGCCGTAGCTGAAAAAGCGATACTCCTCGGCCACGGCAGCCTGGTAAGCAGCCAATATGTGTTCGCGGCTGGCAAAGGCGCTGACCAGCATGATCAGGGTGGACTCCGGCAGATGGAAATTGGTAATCATGGCATCCACGCTGCGGAAGCTGTAGCCCGGGTAGATAAAGATATCGCTCTCACCGCTGAAGGGTGCCAGCTCGCCTGTCTGGGAGGCAGTTTCCAGCGAGCGGACTACGGTGGTGCCCACCGCCACAATGCGGTGGCCAGCGGCACGTGCGGCGTGGGCCTGTTCGCACAGCGACTCATCGACTTCCAGGTACTCCGAGTGCATCTGGTGCTGGCGAATATCGTCTACCCGCACCGGCTGGAAAGTGCCGGCGCCCACGTGCAGGGTGATGAAGCCGACATCGATACCCTTGTCGCGACAGGACTGTATGAAAGACTCACTGAAATGCAGGCCTGCGGTGGGCGCGGCCACCGCGCCTTCGCGCTCACCGTATACCGTCTGGTAGCGCTCCCGGTCCAGGGACTCGTCTTCACGGTCAATATATGGCGGCAGGGGCATATGACCGATGCGCTCCAGCAGGTCTACCAGCCGCTCATCCGTGGACTCCAGGCGAAACAGATCTTCATCGCGCCCCACCAGCTTGAGATGCCCCTCGACCGCTTCGCTGTCGCGATCCGACTGCAGCAGCAGTTCGGTGCCTGGCTTTGGTGTCTTACTGGCGCGCACATGGGCCAGGCAATGGCTCTCATCCAGCAAGCGCTCCACCAGGATTTCCACCTTGCCGCCACTGGGTTTGCGGCCCCAGAGCCGGGCGGGGATCACCCGGGTGTTGTTGAACACCAGCAGGTCGCCGGCTTGCAGCTCATCGAGCAGGTCAGTGAACTGCCGGTGGCGTATCTCGCCGCTGCTTCCCGCCAGGCACAGTAAGCGGCTGTCGGTGCGGTTGGCGAGGGGGTAGCGAGCGATCAGGTGCTCAGGCAGATCAAAATGAAAGTCGCTGCGTTGCATAATCGGCTAAGCCCATTCCATGAGTGCTCCAGAGAGCAAAAAGCCGGCGCGGGGCCGGCTTTCCAGGGAGCTGGGTTCGTATCAGCTCTTGTCTTCTTCTTCCGAATCGGCGGCTGGAACTTCCTCCTCGGCCGGGGCTTCCTCTTCTGCGGCGGCCTCCTGTTCTGCAGGAGCTTCCTCTTCAGCAGGAGCCTCTTCGGCGGCGGCCTCTTGAGCCGGCGCTTCCTCGGCAGTGGCTTCTTCAGCGGGCGCTTCCTCGGCAGTGGCTTCTTCAGCGGGTGCTTCTTCTGCAGCGTCTCCTTCGGAGGATGCTTCTTCTGCAGCGTCTCCTTCGGAGGATGCTTCTTCTGCAGCTTCCGCTTCGGGCTCTGGAGCGGCCGGCAGCGCCACCTTCAGCAGACCCTCTTCAACGAGGATGCGCACCTTGTCGTCGCCATTGATCGGCTTCTTGTCCGCATCCTTGACAGCGTAGCGCTCGTCGCCGCGCTGGTAGATGGTATAGGACTCGGTTTTCTTGACTACTTTCATCGCCACGGATCTTTTCTCCCTATCGCTCCAGGTACTCAGAGGCTATGTGTTTACAGCCGTGCGTTTACAACAAGGCGCGAAGTGTACAGGGTACGGGCCAAATAACAAGGCAGCGGGGGCTGCGGCCGATTGATCGACAGGGGACCTTGAATTACACTGCCCGCCCTGCCTGATCCGCTGCCGGAGTGGTGAAACTGGTAGACACGAGGGATTCAAAATCCCTTGCCAGCGATGGCGTGCCGGTTCGAGTCCGGCCTCCGGTACCAGGGCTTTTTCCGCGAACGATGCGCTTTTTCCGCGAACGCCGCTTTGCGGCGCACGCTGGGCTGAGGGCTCTTGCCGCGAACGCCGCTTGGCAGCGCGCGCTGGGCTGAGGGCTCTTGCCGCGAACGCCGCTTTGCGGCGCACGCTGGGCTGAAGGCTCTTGTCGCGAACGCCGCTTGGCGGCGCACGCTGGGCTGAGGGCTCTTGCCGCGAACGCCGCTTTGCGGCGCGCGCCGAGCTGAGGGGTCCGCTTCCACCTTTATACGCTGATACTGCCAGTGGCTTGCGCCCGGACTGAGGTCGGAGCGCTGCGCAGCAGCGCTCATTGCATCAGGTCAGATCAGGATTCCTGAGGTTGGCGCTTCAGGAGTACCGGCGTGGGGACGGCGTCGAGCCGGCCCTGCAGGAACAGCAGGCTGCGGCGCAGCTGCTGGCCCCAGGCGTTGAACAGCACGTCGATGGCGTCGCGGTCATCCTCGATGGCGTCCAGCGAGGAGATATCGTCGGGGGACTTGCAGTCCAGGGCGCGAATCACCACGGTCTGGTCGGAGGGGTCGAGCAGCGCAAGGGTCATGG
>JANQIO010000181.1 GCA_028282105.1 Halieaceae bacterium
GCAGAAGCGGCTGCGTCGACACGTGGGCACCGCCATCGCCGACTACAACATGATTGAAGACGGCGACAAAGTGATGGTGTGCCTGTCCGGCGGCAAGGACTCTTACGCCATGCTCGACGTGCTGATGAACCTGCAGCGCTCGGCTCCGGTCAGCTTCGAGCTGATCGCGGTCAACCTCGACCAGAAACAGCCAGGATTCCCCGAGGAAGTGTTACCGGCCTATCTCGACAGCGTCGGCGTGCCCTACTACATCCTCGAAAAGGACACCTACAGCATCGTCAAGGAAGTGGTGCCCGAGGGCAAAACCACCTGCGGCCTGTGCTCTCGGCTGCGTCGCGGCAGCCTGTACGGGTTTGCCCAGGAGATCGGCGCCACCAAACTCGCCCTGGGCCATCACCGGGACGATATCGTCGAAACCCTGTTCCTCAATATGTTTTTCGGCGGCACCCTGAAGGCCATGCCGCCCAAGCTGCTCAGCGACGACGGCGCCAACGTGGTGATTCGCCCCATGGCCTACTGCAAGGAGCAGGACCTGGCCGAGTACGCCGACTACAAGGCCTTCCCCATCATCCCCTGCAACCTGTGTGGCTCCCAGGAGAATCTGCAGCGGGTACAGGTGAAAGCCATGCTGCGGGACTGGGAGCGCCAGTACCCGGGGCGCACTGAGACTATCTTCCGCGCCATACGCAACGTGGCGCCGTCGCAGCTCGCTGACACCGAGTTGTTCGACTTCCGTTCGCTCACGGTTGACCGCGAGCTGCACATGGGCGATGCCCAGGGCATCAGGGTCGTCAACCTATAGTGAGCAGCTGGTGAGTAGCGCCCAGCCCGCCGCCGCTTCGGCGCTGGTCACGGTTCGCGAGCTCGGCCTGGAGCGCGGCGGCCGCCTGCTACTGGACAATCTCGATCTTGACATTGCCGGCCACGAATTGGTCCTCATCGAAGGCCCCAACGGCAGCGGCAAAACCACCCTGTTGCGCAGCCTGGCCGGTTTGTCACGTCTGGGTCTCACCGGCAGCATCACCCGCCACTGCGATGAACTGCTCTACCTGGGCCACCGCGCCGGCATCAAGCAATTGCTGACGCCGCGGGAAAACCTGGCCTGGGCCTGCCGGAGCCAGGGCTGGGACGCCGGCGCCATCGACAGCGCGCTCGAGCGGGTGGGTCTCAGCGGGCGCGCCGACGTGTTCTGCCAGCACCTGTCCGCCGGCCAGCAGCGGCGGGTGAACCTGGCTCGCCTGTATCTGTCTTTTGATGCCGGGCGCGAGAATGCGCTGTGGCTGTTGGACGAACCGTTCACCGCGATCGATCGCGACGGCGTTGCCGCACTGGCGGCGACCATGGCCGAGCAGGTGGCGCGGGGCGGGGCGGTGGTACTGACCTCTCACCAGGACTTGCCGCTGGACATTCCGCTGCGGCGGCTGGTACTGGGGGGCGGCGCATGAGTGTCCCGCAGCTGTCAGTCAGCGCTTTTCTGCGTGCCTCGCTGAAGCGCCAGTTGTTGCTGGCCTACCGCCGGCCGGCAGACACCCTCAACCCGCTGCTGTTTTTCCTGCTGGTGGTGACCCTGTTCCCGCTGGGTATCGGGCCGGAGCCGGCACAGCTCGCCGAGTTCGCGCCGGGAATCCTGTGGATCGTGGCGCTGCTGGCCTCCCTGATGGCCGCCGAGGGCATGTTCCGCCAGGACTACGAGGACGGTTCTCTGGAACAACTACTGTTGTCGCCCCAGCCCCTGTACCTGGCGTCTCTTACCTACACGGCAGCGCACTGGCTGGTGACAGGTCTGCCGCTGACCCTGTTGTCGCCACTGTTCGCGACCATGCTGCAGCTGCCCGTGGCGGCGCTGCCGGTGCTGATACTGAGCATGCTGCTGGGCACCGCGGTGCTGAGCCTGGTCGGCAGCATCGGTGCCGCGCTCACCGTCAGTCTCAAGCGCGGCGGGATGCTGATTTCCCTGATCATCGTGCCGCTGTATATACCGGTGCTGATCTTCGCCGCCGGCGCCGTGCGCTTCGCCGCCGAGGGTTTCGACCCGGCGCCACAGCTTCTGTTGCTGGCGGGCATGCTGTCCCTGGCGGTGGCCCTGGCGCCGTTTGCCATCAGTGCCGGCCTGCGGATTTCTGTTGATGCAGGTTAGGTACAACGTCATCAAGCTCGTTATAATCTGGCCCTGTTTTAAAGGTTAATAACCCTAATGTGGACGTGGTTTCACAAGCTTGGTTCGCCGCCCTGGATGTACCGCATCTCCGGGCGCATCCTTGCCATACTGCTGCCGCTCACGGTGCTGATGTTGGCCGTGGGTGCGGTCTGGGGCCTGCTGTACGCGCCCATGGACTTCAAGCAGGGCAATAGTTTTCGCATCATCTATTTCCACGTGCCGGCCTCTGTTGTTGCCCTGGCGGGCTACTACGTGATGGCGATTGCCGGCGCGGTCAGCCTGATCTGGCGTATGAAAATGGCTGAAGTGGCTATGAAGTGCGCGGCCCCGGTGGGCGCTGCGCTCACCTTTCTGAGCCTGCTGTCAGGCGCCATCTGGGGCAAGCCCACCTGGGGCACCTACTGGGTGTGGGATGCCCGCATCACCTCCATGCTGATCCTGTTCTTTTTGTACCTTGGCGTCATGGCTCTGTACCAGGCCTACGAGAACAAGGAGGCCGCTGGCAAAGCCTGCGCGGTGCTGAGCCTGGTGGGCATGGTCAACATCCCGATCATCTACAAGTCGGTAGACTGGTGGTACAGCCTGCACCAGCCCGCCACCATAAAGTTCACCGAAGAAAGCGCCATGCACAGCTCCATGCTGCAACCGCTGCTGCTGATGATTCTCGCTTTCTATTGTCTGTTCACCTGTGCGCTGTTGCTGAACATGCGCAGCGAGCTGCTGCGGCGCGGCGCCGGCACCGGCTGGGTGCGTTCGCTGGTGGGAGCCCACTGAGGTGTATTTTGATTCCCTGCAGGCGGCGCTGGCCATGGATGGTCACGGGGTTTATGTGTGGGCCGTGGTCGCTGCCAGCGTGGTGATTTGCGTCGGCCTGCTGGTGCTGCCGGCGCGCTCGGCGCGGCGCTTTATCGCCGAGCTGCGCGTGGACGATGCGCCCGAGCCCAGGGCGGCGCCCAGTGTCAGGATCGAGGAGGTCAACAATGCATCCGGTTCGTAAACAGCGGCTGGTCCTGGTCTGCTTTATCGTGGTGTTTCCCACCCTGGCAGTAGGCCTGGTGACCTACGGTCTGCGCGGCAATATCAACCTGTTCTTCCCGCCGGCGGAAATCGCCGCCGGCAAGGCGCCGGTGGGCCAGCCGATTCGGCTCGGCGGCATGGTGGTGGAGGGCAGCGTGCGCCGCGACCCCGACTCGCTGCGGGTCGAGTTTGACGTCACCGATTACCAGGCTACCGTCACCGCGGTTTACACCGGCATCCTGCCGGACCTGTTCTCCGAGGGTGAAGGTGTGGTGGCCTCCGGCGTGCTGGATAGAAACGGCGTGTTGCAGGCCACCGAGGTGCTGGCCAAGCACGACGAGAACTACATGCCGCCGGAAGTGGCCGAGGCCCTTGCCAACGCTCACGACGAGGCCACCGGATCATGATTCCTGAGTTTGGGCACTTTGCACTGATTCTGTCCCTGGGCCTGGCGCTGCTGTTGAGCATTGTGCCCCTGCTGGGCAGTTTTCGCGGCGACCAGAAAGCCATGGCCATGGCGCCCTCGCTGGCGATCGGCCAGTTTGTGTTTGTCGGCATCGCCTTTGGCTGCCTGGTGTGGTCGTTTATCGCCGACGATTTCTCGGTGGCCCTGGTGGCCAACAACTCCAACAGCCTGATGCCCGCGGCCCTCAAGTTTGCCGCCACCTGGGGTAACCACGAAGGCTCCATGGTGCTGTGGATCCTGTTCCTGTCGGGCTGGACCGCAGCCGTCGCCGTGTTCAGCACCGCGCTGCCGCTGGTGCTGCTGTCGCGGGTACTGTCGGTGCTGGGTTTTGTGGCGGTCGGCTTCCTGCTGTTTTCGCTGCTGACCTCCAATCCCTTCGAGCGGCTGTTGCCGGGCGTGCCCCAGGATGGCGCCGACCTCAACCCGCTGCTGCAGGACCCGGGCATGATTATCCACCCGCCGCTGCTGTATATGGGTTACGTGGGTTTCTCGGTAGCCTTTGCCTTTGCCATTGCTGCCCTGATGGGTGGCCGGCTGGATGCGAGCTGGGCACGCTGGTCGCGGCCCTGGACCAATGCGGCCTGGGCCTTCCTCAGCATCGGCATTATGCTGGGTAGCTGGTGGGCCTACTACGAGCTGGGCTGGGGCGGCTGGTGGTTCTGGGACCCGGTTGAGAATGCCTCCTTTATGCCCTGGCTGGCGGGCACCGCGCTGATACACAGCCTGGCGGTGACCGAAAAGCGCGGCCTGTTCCGTAGCTGGACGGTGCTGCTGGCGATCTTCGCCTTCTCACTCTCGCTGTTGGGTACCTTCCTGGTGCGCTCCGGTGTGCTGACCTCGGTACACGCCTTCGCCGCCGACCCGGCCCGCGGTGTCTTCATCCTGGCTTTCCTCGGCATTGTGGTGGGGGGCTCGTTGACCCTCTACGCCCTGCGGGCGCCGGCGGTGCAGAGCCGTATCGGCTTCGAATGGATCAGCCGTGAAAGCCTGCTGTTGCTCAACAACGTGGTGTTCCTGGTGGCCACCCTCACGGTGCTGTTTGGCACCCTGTTCCCGCTCATTACCGATGCGCTGCAGCTCGGTAAATACTCGGTGGGCCCGCCTTACTTCAACGCCGTGTTCCTGCCGCTGATGGCGCTGCTGATTCCGTTTATGGGGGTCGGCCCCACCTCGCGCTGGAAACGCGATGCCACCCGGCGCTGGGTGCAGGAGCTGGCGGCGCCGGCCATCGCCGCGCTGGTGATCGGCCTGGTGTTCCCTTTTGTCTACGGCGGCGAGTTCAACCTGTGGGTGATGCTGGCGGTGATACTGGCCGGTTGGCTGGCACTGGCCATGCTGCGCGATTTCGCCATCCGGGTACGCAATGCCGCCAGCCTCGGGGCCGGCTTGCGGCGCCTGCCGGCCAGCTACTGGGGCATGCAGGCGGCCCACCTGGGTTTTGCCATCACCGTGGTCGGCGTGGTGCTGGTGAGCCAGTACGCCGTCGAACGCGACCTCAAGATGAGCCCCGGTGACGTGGAAGAGGTGGCGGGCTACAGCTTTGCCTTCAACAGCCTGGAACCGGTGCAGGGCCCCAACTACGTGGCCGACGGCGCCAACTTTACGGTGCTGCGCGATGGCAAGCCGGTAGCCGTGCTGCAACCCCAGAAACGTCGCTACCTGGCCTCGGGCCAGATCATGACCGAAGCCGCCATCGATGCCGGCGCGTTCCGGGATATCTTTATTGCCATGGGCGAGCCGCTGGAAAACGGCCGCGCCTGGGCCATACGCCTGCACTACAAACCGTTCGTGCGCTGGATCTGGGCGGGCGCCATCGCCATGGCGCTGGGTGGCTTCCTGACGCTGGCAGACCGTCGCTACCGGCGGGCACGGCAGTCCGTCACGGCGCCGACCGGGGGTGGTCTTGAAGCGGCTTAGGCTGTTCCTGCCGCTGGGCCTGTTCCTGGTACTGTCCGGCTTCCTGCTGGTGGGGCTGCGGCTGGACCCGCAGGCGCTGCCGTCGGCACTGATCGACAAGCCGCTGCCGACCTTCGCGCTGCCGGCCCTCGGCCAGGACCGGGTGGTCGACCAGGCGGCGGTCACTGGCGAGGTGTCGCTGTTCAACGTGTGGGCCACCTGGTGTGCCTCCTGCCGGGTGGAACACCCCTTCCTGACACGCCTGGCAGACGCCGGCGTGCCGATCTATGGCATCAACTACAAGGATGAAGATGCCGAGGCGCTGCGTTGGCTGGACGAACTGGGCGATCCCTACCGCGTCAGCATCGTCGATGCCGAGGGTAGCCTGGGGCTTGATCTCGGCGTTTACGGCGCCCCGGAGACCTATGTGGTGGACACCGCTGGCGTGATTCGCTACCGCCATGTGGGGGTGGTGGACGAGCGCGTGTGGGCCGACATACTCGAGCCCATCGTCAACGAACTCAAGCGTGAACAGCTTGCCGGGGGCCCCTTATGATGCGCGCGCTCTGCCTGCTGATGGCACTGCTGTTTTCCGCTGCATCGCTGGCGGTTATCGAGACTTACGAATTCGAAGACGAAACTCTGCGCGCGCGTTTCGCCGATCTGGCCGATGAGCTGCGCTGCCCCAAGTGCCAGAACCAGAACATCGCCGACAGCAATGCTCCGATTGCTGCCGATCTGCGCAAGCAGTTGCACGCCCAGCTTCACGCCGGGCGCAGCGACCAGGAAATCGTCGAGTACATGGTGAATCGCTATGGCGAGTTTGTGCTCTACCGGCCGCGGGTGAACAGCGTCACGCTGGTGCTGTGGGCGGCCCCGGCCATCCTGCTGTTGCTGGCGGTGCTGGTGGTGCGTTCCAGCATGCGCGGCCGCGCGCCGGCAGCGCCTGGCACCCTCAGCCCGGACGAAAGGGCCAGACTCGATGACCTCCTGTCTGACGCGACGCCGCAAGACAAGGAGCAAGCGTGACTGAAATCTGGTGGGCTGCCCTGGCTTTGCTGGCCCTGGCCTCGGTGTTTGTGCTGCTGCCGGGCTGGTTCCTGCGCGACCGCCATATCGACACCCGGGCCTCCAACCGCGACTGGTTTCTGCAGCGGCGGGCGGAGCTCGAAACCAGCGATGAGACTCGCGATTCCGGCATCGGCCGGCCTGGCGCTACCGACGAGACCCTGGCCCAGGACCTGCTGCAGGATGCGCGGCTGCGCATGCTCGAGGAGGCCGACGCCGAGGCCCGTGAGGCCCGCCGGGAGGCAGGCCCGCTGCCGGTTGCGGTATTGATGGGCGTGCTGGTGGTGGTGTCCGCGGTGATGTACTGGCAGCTGGGGGCGGGCGCTGACGTGGCGCTCAAGCGCCAGCTCGATGCGGTCAGCGAGGACACCAGCGAGGCGGACTACCGGCGGCTGATGCTGGCGGTGGAAGATCGCGCCGCCGCCCGCCCCGACAATCTCTACTACCAGGGCATGCTGGGCCGCTTCTATATGAATGAGGGCGACTATGTGCGGGCCCGGGCCCTGTATGTGGGTCTTTCCGAGCAAGCACCCAACGACGCCATGGCGGCAGCGCTGGCGGCCCAGGCCGGTTTCCTGGCCGCCAACCGTGAACTGGGGCCGGATGACCAGTTGCTGGCGGAGCGTGCCCTGAGCATTAACCCGCACCAGCGCACCGCCCTGGGGCTGCTGGGTATGGCCTCCTTTGAAGCGGGAGAGTATCTGGCCGCCGTGACCTACTGGGAGCGGCTGCTGGTGATGGAAGACCCGCAGTCGGAGTCGGCGCAGATGATTCGTGGCGTGATTGCCCGAGCCCGGGCCCAGGCCTCCGGTGGCGAGCTGGCTGCTGCGCCGCCTCACGCTGCGGCGCCGCCCTCTGCCGCCGCACCCGCCGCCGCGGCTCCCGCCGCCAGCGGGCCGGGTGTGACGCTGCGGCTGGAACTGGCCCAGGGTATGCGCGCATCCCCTGGCGACACCGTGTTCGTATTCGCCCGTAACCCGGCGCTGGATACCCGCATGCCGGTGGCGGTGAAGCGCCTGACCGCGGCCCAGCTGCCGGTCACACTGCGGTTGGACGACGCCGCCTCCATGGCCGGCCAGAAGATCTCGGAGCTCGAGGTGGTGGAAGTGGTGGCGCGAATCTCTCCCAGCGGCCAGCCCGGGGAGCAGCATGCGACCTTCCAGGCCAGCGCGTCTGACCTGCCGCCAGCGGCCGGTGAGCAGGTACATACCCTGGTGCTCAGGCCAGTCGGGGATTCCTAGAATCACGCCCTGAATTTGTAGAGATTCGGGCAAAAAATCTGCAGAAATTTCCCCATTTCACTCCCAAGTCTTGTGTTGACGGAGTACACTAGCCACATCATATAGGGGGTTGCTGGGGCGGATTTCCTGCCTTTTCAACGCAAAAAGCACTCCGAACAGGCCAGCGCACGGGCTTGTGACCGACGTGCTAAAAACAACGAAAAAGAAATAAAAACAAAGGCTTACGAGCGTTATCCTGAGTCGAATAATGGCCTTATGAGATTAAAATCAATCAAGCTGTCGGGCTTTAAGTCCTTTGTGGACCCGACACACGTGCAGTTTCCCAGCAATATGTGCGCAGTCGTCGGCCCCAACGGGTGCGGCAAGTCCAATGTGATCGACGCGGTGCGCTGGGTGATGGGGGAGAGCTCGGCGAAGAACCTGCGCGGCGAGCACATGACCGACGTGATCTTCAACGGCTCGGTCAATCGCCAGCCGGTGGGGCAGGCCTCCATCGAACTGATCTTCGACAATCACGACGGCGGCATCGGCGGCGAGTATGCCAGCTACGCGGAAATCTCTGTGCGGCGCCAGGTAACCCGCGAGGGCCAGAGCGAGTATTTCCTCAACGGCAGCAAGTGTCGACGTCGCGACATTACCGACATTTTCCTGGGCACCGGCCTCGGCCCGCGCAGCTACGCCATCATCGAGCAGGGCATGATCTCGCGCCTGATCGAATCCAAGCCCGAAGAGCTGCGGGTCTTTATCGAAGAAGCCGCCGGCATCTCCAAGTACAAGGAGCGCCGCAAGGAAACCGAGAGTCGCATGCGCCGCACGCTCGAGAACCTCGAACGCCTTACGGACCTGCGTGAAGAGCTGGAGCGCCAGCTGCAGCACCTGCACCGCCAGGCCCAGGCCGCCGAAAAGTACGCTGACTTCAAGGCCGAGGAGCGCGAACTGAAGGCCCAGCTGCAGGCCCTGCAGTGGAAAAGCCTGGACGACAAGATCAGCAGCTCCAAACACGACATCGGCGAACTGGACGTCAAGCTCGAGGCCGTCATTGCCGAGCACCGCCAGGTAGGCGCCGGCATCGAAGGCCTGCGGGTGCAGCACACCGAGGCCACCGACAGCTTTAACGAGGTGCAGGCGCGCTACTACAGCATCGGCGCCGAAGTCGCCCGCATTG
>JANQIO010000197.1 GCA_028282105.1 Halieaceae bacterium
ATTGCCACCACCGAGCTGGCCGAGAAGCTCAACGCCCGCGGTTATGCGGCGGCCGCGCTGAACGGCGACATCGCCCAGGCCCAGCGCGAGAAAACCGTAGACGCACTGAAGAAAGGCCGCCTGGACATTCTGGTCGCCACCGATGTGGCTGCACGGGGCCTGGACGTGGAGCGCATTTCCCACGTGCTCAACTACGACATTCCCTACGATGTGGAAGCCTACGTGCACCGCATCGGCCGCCCCGGCCGTGCCGGCCGCGAGGGGGATGCCATCCTGTTTGCCTCCAACCGCGAGCGCCGCCTGCTGCGCGCCATCGAAAAATCCACCGGTAAGACTATCGAGAAGATGGAGATGCCCAGCGCCGAGGATGTCTCTGACACCCGCGTCAGGCGCTTCAAGGCACGCATCTCGGAAGCGCTGGACAGCAGCGACGACCTCGACAAGTTCCGCACCCTGGTCGATGAGTACCAGCACGAGTACGGCGTACCGGTTATCGAGGTGGCCGCCGCGCTGGTTGCCATGGCCCAGGACAAGCAGCCGCTGTTCGCCAAAGAGAAACTGCGCAAGACGCCGGAGCGGCGCGCGGAAGAGCGAGAAAAACGCCGCCAGAAAGAGGGGACGCCAGTCCCCGAGGCCTCGCGCCGCCCGGGCCGCGATGAGCGTGAAGTCCCCCGGCCCGAAAAGGGCATGGTGCGCTACCGTATCGAGGTGGGCTACGAACATGGCGTGAAGCCGGGGAACATCGTCGGCGCCATCGCCAATGAGGCGGAGATTGACTCCGAGTACATCGGCCGCATCGAAATCTATGATGAGCACGCCACGGTTGACCTGCCCGACGGCATGCCGAAGGAAATCTTCAATCACCTCAAGGGTGTGTGGGTGTCCGGCCAACGGCTGCAGATTGCCAAAGCGAACTCGAAGCGCGCCCGGGAACGGGATGCCGCAGTGGGCGCCAGCCACGGGCGTGACGAAGCGGCACCGGAGCGCAAGCCGCGCAAACGCCCGGTCGCCGCGGGCGACAAAACGCCCGCCGCTGCCAGGAAGAAGCCAGCGGGCAAACCCCGCACCAAGAAGCGCCCGGCGGTGGCTGCCCGCAAGAAGAAACAGTCGAAATAGCGGTCATTCCGGTTCCCGCTGATTTTTCGGCCTGATAGGCTGAGGGTTCCATGCAGGACCCCCAGCACATACTCCAGCATACCTTCGGCTACGCCGAATTCCGCCCACCCCAGGGCGAGATTATCGATACGGTGCTGGCCGGTGGTGACGCCCTGGTCTTGATGCCCACCGGCGGCGGCAAGTCCCTGTGCTACCAGGTGCCGGCGCTGGCCCGTGATGGCTGCGCCATCGTGATCTCGCCGCTGATTGCCCTGATGCAGGACCAGGTGGATGCCCTGAAGCAGCTGGGCATTCGCGCCAGCTTCCTCAATTCCACCCTGCCGCCCTTCGAGGCGGAGGCGGTGGAGCAGCAGCTGCTGGCGGGCGAGCTGGACCTGCTGTACATCGCCCCGGAGCGGCTGAACCAGCCGCGCATGCTGGAGCTGCTGACCCGGAGTCGACTGGCCCTGTTCGCCATCGATGAGGCCCACTGTGTCAGCCAGTGGGGGCACGATTTCCGGTCGGACTATTTGAAGCTCACGCTGCTGCATGAGCAGTTTCCCCAGGTGCCGCGCATCGCGCTCACCGCCACCGCCGACGCCCGCACCCGGGCGGAGATTGTCAGCCGCCTGGATCTGGGGGAGGCGCGGCAATTTATCGCCGGCTTCGACCGGCCCAATATCTGTTACCGGATTGCGCCGCGGCACAATCCCAAGACCCAGTTGCTCAGATTCCTCAAGGACGAACACCCCGAGGACGCCGGCATCGTCTACTGCCTGTCCCGCAACAAGACCGAGCAGATTGCTGCCTGGCTCTGTGAGGAGGGCTTCACCGCACTGCCCTATCACGCGGGTCTGTCCAGTGAGATGCGCGCCTACCACCAGTCCCGCTTCCTGAAAGAAGATGGTGTGATTGTGGTGGCCACAATCGCTTTCGGCATGGGCATCGACAAGCCGGATGTGCGCTTTGTCGCCCACCTGGACCTGCCCAAAACCGTGGAGAGCTACTACCAGGAAACCGGCCGCGCCGGCCGCGACGGCCAGCCCGCTGACGCCTGGATGGTCTATGGCCTGCAGGACGTGATCAAGCTGCGGCAGATGATGACCAACTCGGAAGGCAGTGAGGAGCACAAACGCGCCGAGCAGCACCGCCTCAATGCCATGCTGGGCCTGTGCGAGATCACATCTTGCCGGCGCCAGGCGCTGCTGGGCTACTTTGGCGAGGACCTGCCGGAACCCTGCGGCAACTGCGATACCTGCCTCAACCCGGTGGACACCTGGGACGGCACCGAGGCCGCCCGCATGGCCCTCAGCGCCGCCTACCGCACCGGCCAGCGTTTCGGGGTCAACCACCTGATCGATGTGCTCAGGGGCGCCGAGAACGACCGCATCTTCCAGTGGGACCATCACCTGCTGCCCACCCACGGGGTTGGCAAGGACCTGGATGCCAACCAATGGCGCTCGGTGTTCCGGCAGCTGGTGGCGCGGGGCTATTTCAGCGTGGACCTGGAAGGCTTCGGCTCCCTGCGGCTGGAACCGAAATGCCGGCCGCTGCTGAAGGGCGAGGAGTCCATCGACCTGCGCCGGGAGGTCAAACAGGCCGCCGCCAAACGCCAGACCAAAACCCCGCTGCCCGAGGATATCGACGTCGGTCTGTGGGAAGCCCTGCGGGACTGTCGCCGCCGGCTCGCCGAGGCCCAGGGCGTGCCGCCCTATGTGATCTTCCACGACAGCACCCTGCAGGAGATGTGCGCCCTGCAGCCCACCTCGCTGGCCCAGTTCGGGGAAATCAGCGGCGTGGGCGAGCGCAAGCTGGAGAAATACGGCGATGCCTTCCTGGCGGTGATTGCCGAGCGGCGTTAGCGCCTCACGCTGCGGCCCACACAAAAAAGGGCCCCGCAGGGCCCTCAATAGCACTATGAACCGGCAGGGTCAGATGCTGAAGTTATAGCGAATCCCCAGGTCGTAGATCAGGGTTTCGGTTTCGATGTCGAACTCCGACTGCAGCAGGCTGGAGTTGAACTCGGCCTCATCGGTCTCCCGGTAGCGAATCGAACCGGTGATCTCGAACTGCTCGTTGATGGCGTAGCTCACGCCGCCCATAATCTGCCAGGCAAACACATCGTCGTCGTCATCGATGATGCCGACGTTGGAGGGTGAGTAGTCGATTTCGACGTTGGCGTAGCCGATGCCCGCACCCAGGAACGGCGTCCAGTTGGTGCTGTTCCTGAAGTCGTAGTAGCCGTTCAGGAAGAAGGTGGAGGTTTCCACCTCGCCCTGGCCATTGCCCACCAGTTCACCGACGGTGGTGCCGAGGTCACCGACGTTCCCGGTCAGCAGCACACCTGCGTCGATGCCATCGAGGGCAACGCCGGCCGCCGTGACATTGGCGTGGCCGTCCACGTCATTGCTGGTGTAGGAGTATTCGATCTCGGCGCGAAACAGTTCGAACTGCACGCCGAACACCAGGCCAAAGCCGTCGCCGTCATCCAGTTCAGTGTCCCAGTTCACCGGTGAGCCAGCGGGGATCGTCAGGGGTGGGTTCACCCCGGTTACGGTGCCGGTGGTGAAATCGGACGTGAAGTTGCCGCTGGTATCGATATCGTCCATATCGACGATGCCGTAGGTGGCACCAACATAGACATCGGCCGCCTGTGCCAGCGGTGCCGACATCAGCAGGGCGCCCAGCGCGCTGTGGGCCAGGATAGTCGTGCGCTTCATGGGAATTACCTCTCAGAGATTACAACAGGGTCGAGCCTTGTGAGCTCCCGTTAGCGTACGGGCCACGTATGGCGCAAGATCAGGCGGAAAGCTGGTGATGACTAGTTTTGTGACGGCCGTCCCTGAACGCGATTATTCCCGGCGCATTGGGGAACTTTTCCGCCGATCTCCGGCATAGCCAGGGCGGTGCCCGGTGGCGTATGGTCTGGGAGTCACGACCACGGAAAACTGCCATGCTCCCGCTTCGCGCCGCGCTCATAGCGCTATTGCTGACCGCCTGTTCCGCTGCCGAACCGCCCAACGGCGATGCCGCTTCCGCCGTTGAAGCCAGCGCAGACACCCGGCTGCAAGCCCTGTACGAGCGCGAGTGGGAATGGCGCCAGGCGGAGGAAGCCCAGGTACGCAATACGGACGGGGAATGGGTAGACGCCGACCATTTGCCCGATGTGTCTGCCGAGGCCTATGCGGCGCGCCTGGCCTACTGGGAACAGGCGCTGGAGGAACTGGCCTCCATTCCCCGCGAGGCATTGAGTGCCGAGGAGCGTATCAACGCCGCGGTGTTCGAGCAGATCGTCACCACCCTTTCCAGCGATGCCCGCTACCGCACGTTTGAGGCGCCGCTCAATTCCGACACCTTCTTCTGGGGCGGCCTGCACCCCCAGGCCTCGGGCTTTGAGGACCTGGCGGCCTACAAACGCTACCTTGGCCGCCTCTATGACCTGCCGCGCTATTTCGAACAGAACCAGGCTAATATGCGCGCCGGGCTGGCGCGGGGCTACACTCCGCCGGCGATCACCCTGGCAGGCCGCGACGTTTCCATCGAGGCCTACATCGCCAGGGGCCGCGACAATCCGTTCTCGGTACCCCTGGCGCACTTCCCGGCCAATATGACGACCGAGGAGCGCGAGCGCATCAGCGCCGAGGTGCTGGCCGCCATCGATGAATCAGTGGTGCCGGCCTACGACGCGCTGCTGGCATTTATGCGCGAGGAATACCTGCCCAATGCCCGCGCCGAGCTGGCGGCCCGCGAGCTGCCCGACGGTGAGACCTTCTACCAGGCCCAGATTCGCGGCTTTACCACCCTGGATCTGACGCCCCAGGAGATTCACGACAAGGGGCTGGCGGAAGTGGCGCGCATCCGGGCGGAGATGCAGGCCATCCTGGTGGAAGTGGAGTTCCCCGGCGAGTTACCGGCGTTCTTTGAGTTCCTGCGCACCGACCCGCAGTTCTACGCCAAAACCCCGGATGAGCTGATGGGCGTGTCGGCCTACGTGGACAAGCGCATGGCCGCCCAGCTCGACACGGTGCTGGGCTTCCTGCCACGCAAGCGCCACACCATCGCTCCGGTGCCCGATGCCATCGCGCCGATCTACACCGGTGGCCGCGGCGGCTACGGCCGCTGCCTGATGAACACCTACAACCTGCAGGCCCGGCCGCTGTATACCCTGCCCGCGCTCACCCTGCACGAGTGCTCGCCGGGGCATTCCCTGCAGGCGGCCATTTCCCGGGAGGCGCCGGGGGAGATCCCGGAGTTCCGGGCCTATAACTATTTCTCCGGCTACGGTGAGGGCTGGGGCCTGTACACAGAGTGGCTGGGCGGCCAGATCGGCATCTACCGCACCCCTTACGAGCGCTTCGGCCAGCTTACCTACGAGATGTGGCGGGCCTGCCGTTTGGTGATCGACACCGGCATTCACCAGTTCGGCTGGAGCCGCGAACAGGCCCTGGCCTACCTGCGCGACAACGCCGCAATGTCAGAGCACGAAATCACCACCGAGATCGACCGCTACATTTCCTGGCCCGGCCAGGCCCTGGCCTACAAGCTGGGGGAAATGCTGATCCGCGAGAAA
>JANQIO010000212.1 GCA_028282105.1 Halieaceae bacterium
CCCGCAGCCATCCCGCAGCCGCGTGAATCCGCGAAGGAAAGCAGCCTGGTGGAACTGGAAACGTCGATTCGCGATGCACTGACAGCACAGCTCAGTTACTGCCTTGAGCACGAGCTGCTATTGCCACTCAGCCAGTGGCTGGAACAAGACCTGATACTGGCCGCCCTCGACTTGCACGGCCAGGTCAACCTGCAGGCCGCCGCCGCCCTGGACATCCCCGAAAGTACCCTGCGCCGCAAACTGGCGCGCTACCAGGCGGAGACCGAAACTCGACCGATGGAGTCCCAGGCCCAGTGGCAAGCCGTAACCGCCATGCTGCCCCAGTGGATCAACGTTGCCCGCAGAGAGCGGCTTGACCCGGTGGGACATGTACAGAAGCTGCTGCTGACGCTGATCGACGAGCGCGCCCGCAACCAGAGCGAGGCCGCCGCACTGGCAGGTGTCTCCCCTCCCACCTACCGGCGCCAGTTGAGCCAACTTTCAGACTGGTAAAATCTGGCGAATTTTTACCAAATACGCAAAAATATCGGCGGACGATCCGCCAAAAGCAAAATATGACGCATCTGTTCGCCATATTTTGTGACACCTGTCACACCCCCATCTTCCCCTGCCGTAAAAATTTAGTCTTTACTAATCAGGTAGTTACGAAAATTTTTCGAAGCTCATCAGAAAAATTGTGAACTAGGCACAGTAATTGCTCTACTGATCTGCAAGCACTTTTTACTTTTAACCCGGCAGTACGGCTGGCGCCAAGGAACGGTGGGTGCAGGATTTCCTGCGCACCTCCCCGGCCTGTCAAACAAGACCAAACAAGGTGGTGTCACAGTGACCATTCAAGCTCGCTCCAAGCTCGTTACTCTGCAAACTGGCAACGTTTCCTACACCTCCCAGGCCCTGCCGATTGGCAGTGCGAAGGGTTTCCTCAGGGTGCTTGGCACCGTGGCCGTTATCTTCGCCGTAGCCCTCGCTGCCTCCATGAGCCTCGACACATCCCAGCCCAATCTGCCGACAGTGTCCGGCTATCTCTGGGATGACCGGGATGATGCCACCACGGGTACCAATTCCGTGGCTGGTTATCTCTGGGAAGATCGCGATGGCGAAACCACCGGCACCGACGCTTACGCGGGTTTCGTCTGGGAAGACCGCGATGGCGAAACTGACGGAGGTGACAACGTCGCCGGCTTTGTTTGGGAAGATCGCGATGGGACTGGATCCGGCGGAAACTCTGCTGTAGCGGGGCTTTTCTGGCATGAATCGACCCCTAGTTCCGAGCATATCGCCGGTCTCTTTTGGCATGAAGCTCAGATTTCAGATTCTTCTGTAGCCGGACTCTTCTGGCACGAGGCCGAAGCAGCCAATCTGGCTGGACTCTTCTGGCATGAAGCACAACCCACAGAGTCTGCGGTTGCAGGTCTCTTCTGGCATGAAGTTCACGCAGATAAAGATCACGACGATTACGTGAAGAACCTGCTGGCAGGGTTCGTTTGGGAAGACCGGGATGATACCGGAGGTACCACAACAGCAATCGTGTAAGCCGGCAAGATGTGCCGAGCGAAGCACAATTTAAGGCAAGAATCTGCAGGAACGAGATTCGTTTCTGCACAATGAATAGGGGACTGGTGTTTGATCACGGAAGCGACAGCAGCGGACCCCTTGTTTGCAGCACGTAGCCAACTTTGCCCCCGAAAGGGGGCATTTTTTCTTCTGCTACTACTGCTGCTCACATCGAGCGGCTCTTTTGCTTCGCACGCGGAGCACAACAACCTCCTACACCGGTATAGCGCGGACTTTACTCGTCTTTCGGCCGACGATGGCCTGTCACACGCCACAGCCCGGCGAATACTCCAGGACTCTCAAGGATTCATCTGGATTGGCACCCAGCAAGGGCTCAACAGATTCGATGGCTACAAGTTCGAGGTATTCAACTACGACCCTGAAGATTCTGCCAGTTTGTCGAGCGGGTGGATTTACGACGTTTTTGAAGACCGTGATGGACAGATCTGGGTAGCCACTGACGGTGGTCTGGATAAGTTCGTGGCCAGCACCAACAAGTTCCAACACTTCCGCCACGATCCGCGCAATCCCACCAGCCTGCCTCACGACAGCGTGAGAGATATCTTCCAGTCAAGCGATGGCTCGATGTGGATAGGGACCCGCGCAGGGCTAAGCAGACTCAATTCCGACGGGACATTCACGGAAGTCTTTGCGTTTTCCACGAGCGAGAACGGCGATGCACGCCCCGGTGTCAGAGATATTGTCGAAGATGAACGCGGACAACTCTGGATTGGCACTCAGACGGAGGGCCTACTCAAGCTTAACCTGGAAACTGGAAACAGCACCTCCATTGCCTATGGAGCCACTGGCGACCGGCAGCCCAACGGCCTGGACGTGCGCTCTCTCTTAATAGATGAACACGGCGTCATCTGGGTCGGCACACAACGAGAAGGCCTGGCGCTCGTTGACCATAACGGTTCCGTCAGTCGTCTCATGCACGATCCCAATAGCGAGGAGAGCCTGAGCTCTAACAGCATCTGGAGAATCTACCAGGATAGGCAGCAGAGAATCTGGGTCGCAACAGATCGTGGCCTAAACCTCTGGCTGCCAGAGACCAGGACCTTTTCGAGATTTCGACATGACCCCAGCCTGCCCTCAAGCCTGAGCGACGATCTGGTGTACGACGTAATTCAGGATAGCGGCAACGTTATCTGGGTGGGGACCTTTAATGGCATCAGCCGATGGAATCCTGAGATCAGGACTTTTGTTCATATAAAGCGAGAACCCGGACAAGAACGCACACTCAGCAGTGACAAGGTCACTTCATTCGCGGCAAATGAAGAGGGCGGCATCTGGATTGGAACGATCGGCGGCGGCCTCAACTATTGGGACATCCAAAGCGATCAATTCGAGAACTTTACCAAAGGGAGCAAGGAAAACGACCTTGTAGACAACGTCGTCATCTCTCTACTCGTTGATCAGCAAGATCGTCTTTGGGCAGGAACGATGAACCGGGGAATTAGCAGGCGCAATCCTGACACCGGCGAGTTCACCAACTTCCGTTTTGATAGAGGAAACCCGAATAGCCTGAGCTCGAACGCTGTTGCCAATATGCTGCAAGACAGCCAAGGACGCATCTGGATTGCGACCTACGGAGGCGGACTGAATCTCTATCTTGGGGGTGACCGCTTCAAGCGCTTCCCGAGTAAAAGCGAAGCTGGCAAAGAGTTTCCAAGCTACTTCCTGATTGATATTGAGGAAGGACTGGACGGCAAGCTCTGGCTGGCGAGTGATGGAAGCGGCGTCATCCGATTTGATCCGGAAACCGAATCCGTCGAAGTAATGCGAGTGTCGACAGACGATGCGAACTCGATTAGCGGAAACCACATTATCAGTCTCCTACAGACTAGCAACGCGCTATGGGTTGGAACCCGCGACACAGGTCTAAACAGATATGAACAGGGAAAGTGGAATCACTACAATTATGACGATGGATTACCAAGCAGTGCTATCTACGGCCTTCTGGAAGACTCGGCTGGTCGTATCTGGATAAGCCATAGCAAGGGCTTGTCCAGTTTCGACCCCGCCTCCACCGAGTTCACCAACTACGACGCTATCCACGGCCTTCAAGGAAAAGACTTCAACAACGGCGCCTATCTGAAAACTGCCGATGGCAAGATGCTGTTCGGCGGCTCGAACGGTTTTAACGTGTTCCAACCCGAGCACGTCAAGGTCAACACCCACAAGCCGCCAGTTCGTCTTACGCGTTTTGCAAAGTTCAACCAGCCTTTTCAGCTTGAGAAACCACCATATGAGCTAAGCAACATCGAGTTGAACTACGATGACTACGTCGTAGGCTTCGAGTTTTCCGCTCTCGACTACACGGATCCCGCCAAAAACCAGTACCGCTACATGTTGGCGGGGTTTGATCGTGAATGGGTCAGCGCCAATGGCATTCGGCAAGCCACCTACACCAACCTCGGTCCGGGCGACTACACCTTCAGGGTGCAGGGTAGTAATAACGACGGGCTCTGGAATGAGCAGGGACTGTCAATCGATGTGTCAGTATCACCAGCCCCGTGGGCGACGTGGTGGGCGATGGCCTTGTACACCATGGTGGCCATCGGCGTGGTGTATGGCACGGCGCAAGCCTACAGCGTCAGGCTGCACCGCGAGGAACAGCGCCGCTACAACGAACAGCTGGAAGCGCTGGTGGCGGAGCGTACGGCCGCGCTGGAAAGCGAAATCACTGACCACAAGACCGCCCAACAGGAGCTGTCCCGCTCGCTGCGCGAGAAGGAAGTGCTGCTTAAAGAGGTCCACCACCGCGTCAAAAACAACATGCAGGTGATCTCCAGCCTGCTCAACATCCAGGCCGACTCGATCATGGACAAGCGCTTCCAGACGCTGCTGACCGAGAGCCAGCAGCGCATCAAGTCCATGGCGCTGATTCACGAGAACCTGTACCGCTCTGACAGCCTGCTGGAGATCAACTTCCACGACTACATAGACATGCTGACCAACGGCCTGGTGCGCTTCTATCGCTTCGAGCGCCTGGCCATCTCGCTGGATCTGGATGTCGACAATATCTACCTGGATATCGATACGGCGGTGCCCTGCGGCCTGATTATCAACGAGCTGGTATCCAACTCACTCAAGCACGGTTACGAAGGACGCGAGGGCGAAGGTCATATTCGCGTCTGCTTCAAGGAGTGCGATGACGGGCAACGCTATCGTTTCTCCGTATCTGACGACGGCAACGGTATCGACGACAGCGTCGACCTGGAGACAACCAGCTCCATGGGGCTGGAGATCGTGCGTATTCTCACCGAACAACTCGATGGCAGCTGGCGCTATAGCGGCAACAATGGCACCGAGTTCACTATCGACTTCCCGAGGAAGAAGTAATGCCAAAAGCAAAAATAATGGTCGTGGAAGACGAAGTGCTGGTGTGCAAGGACATTGCCTCCAGGCTGCGCCAGATGGAATACGAGGTTGTCTGTACCGTCGGCAAGGGCGCCGACGCTATCAGCATGGCACTCGAAGCCTGCCCCGATCTGATTATGATGGATATTCACCTGCGGGATGAGATCGACGGCATCGAGGCCGCCGAGACCATTCACCGTCGTATGGACGTGCCGATTATCTTCTGTACTGCCTACTCCAACGACGAGACGCTGCAGCGCGCCAAGATCACAGCGCCATACGGTTACATCCTCAAGCCTTTCGACAACCGGGAGCTGGAGATCAATATCGAGATTGCGCTCTACAAGCACCGCACTGAGCGCATGTTGCTGGAGACCGAAGGGCGGCTGAATACCACGATCAGCAATATCAGCGAGGGCGTTATCGGCACCGACCGCAGTGGTCGCGTGGCGGTAATGAACCCGGTGGCCGAGCTGCTCACCCGCACCAGCTCAGCGGAAATCCGTGGCATGTCCATTCGCCAGCTCCTGGAGTTGCGTGACTTCGAGAGCCGCGGCCACGGCATCGACCTCAAATCCACCGTGCTGCGGGAAGGGAAAAGCCTGCGCGACGTGCGTCAGCACCTGATCAGCCGCGACGGCAGCGAGCTACCGGTGGAGATCAACGCCAAGCCTATTCCCGGCGACGGTCGTCAGGAAGAGTCTATCGGCATGGTGGTCTGCCTGCGGGATATCAGCCAGCAACTGGGTTATGAATCCCAGATCCGGCGCAATGCCTTCTATGATGCACTAACCAGCCTGCCCAATCGCACCCTGTTCCTTGATCGCGTCGGCAACGCCATCTTCCGCTCGCGCCAGCGCGAAGAGGACCGCTTTGCTGTGCTGTTCCTGGACCTGGACCAGTTCCGGACTGTGAACGAAGGGCTCGGGCACGGTGCCGGAGACCACCTGATCATCGAGGTCAGTCGTCGCATCAGCTACGTGCTGGGCCAGGCCGACACGCTGTCGCGCTTTGGTGGCGATATCTTCGGTGTGCTGCTGGAAAATCGCGCCTCGCTGCAGGAGGTGATGGAGACCGTTCAGGAGATCAAGTCGCAGTTCAATGCGAGCTTCGAGATCAACAACCGGATTATCGATATCTCCTGTTGCATCGGTATCGTCATCAGCCACGAGCACTATCACTCGCCAGAAGACATGGTGCGAGATGCCGACACGGCCATGCACCGCGCCAAGGCTGAAGGCAAGGGCTCCCATACTGTTTTCGACCAGGACATGTATACCCGCGCACTGCGCTATATCGAATGGCGCGATGAAATGCAGCGGGCACTCGAGGAAGAAAAGTTCGAGCTGCACTTCCAACCCATCATCAGTGCCGAAAGTGGCAAGGTCTCCAGCGTGGAAGCCCTGGTGCGCTGGCAGTCGGAGAAATACGGACCGGTGTCGCCGACCGAGTTCATCCCGGTAGCTGAGGAATCGGGCCTGATACTGGCGCTGGGGCGCTGGATTATCGAGAGCGTATGCCGGCATATCAACCACTGGAAGCAGCGCTACGGCGTCGAGCTGAAGGTGGGTGTGAACCTTTCCGCCGCCCAGTTTGAACAGGCCAACCTGGCTCTGGAGATCCGACAGATCCTGCGTGCTGCCGGCGTACCGCCGCGCATGCTGGGCGTGGAGATCACCGAGAGTGTGGCCATGCGCAATATCGAGTTCAGCGTCGACACCATGTCACAGCTCAAGGAGCTGGGCATCAGCATCTCAATTGATGATTTCGGCACCGGTTACTCTTCGCTGGCTTACCTGAAGCGTTTCCCGATCAGCACCCTAAAGATTGATCGCTCCTTTGTGAAGGAGATCACTCGCGATCGCAATGACCAGGCCATCGCCAGCTCCATCGTCGCGCTGGCACAGGCGCTGGACCTGAACGTCCTGGCCGAAGGCGTCGAAACTCAGGAACAGCACCGGCACCTGCTGGGCATGGGCTGCGACTTCATACAGGGTTACTACTTCAGTGGCGCACTGGACAGTGACGGCCTGGTGCCCGCGTTGCAGAGCAAGGGACTGCTGGACTTGCCTGAGAACGTGCTGCCGATAGACAGCACGCCACCGCGCCAGGTGGGCTAGCCTGGCCGACCGCTTCAGTCCACCGCGATCCAGGTAGCTCGCGCTGCGGCCAGCACCCCGCCGTCAGCATTAGCCACCGCGGCGCCGCCATAGAACTTGCGACCTTCCGAGCCCAGCGGCCAGGCAAATACCACCAGTTCGCCATCTCCGGGCACGGGGCGGTATTGTTCGAGCGCCAGTTCACCGAGCAGCATGGGCCGCTTCTGGTCGCCGAACGCGCCAAAACCGCTGGGACAATCCAGCGCCGACCAGACAAACACGGACAGCACATTGCCCTCGGTATCCAGAAGATCAGCGGCCGGCGACCAGGGGCAGGCATAGAGCGGAGAGTCTGGGATAGGACCAGTATAAAGCTCCAGGCCGTCCTTCAAGGGTCGACCGGGACCGCACACAAAGCAGGTGGGAAAGAGATGCCGCTCAAATCCCGGAAAGCGCTCTCGGGCGTCCCGGGCGGTCGACAAATCCGGCGCCGCCGGAATCTCCAGATCCAGTTGCACAGCCGCGGCCGACGCTACCAGGGTCTCCCCGAAACTCACTTCGACACCGGCGTCAACCTCACGCACTGCCAGTGGCGTCTCCAGCGGCGGTGGGCTATGCAGCCTGACGCGGGCAGGGCCCGCAATAAATGCCGCCACCAGACCAGCGCTGTAGCCGCCATTGCCTGAGGTGGGCGGCCCATTGAAACGCGACGGTATCGATATCTCCGCCATCAGTCCGCCTCTCCGGCTTTCAGAGCATGCACTGCCAATACCCCACATCTATCCAGCGATCAAACTTGCGGCCTACTTCCCGCAGGTGGGCGACTTTCTCAAAGCCGAGCTTTTCATGTAGCGCAACGCTGGCGTCGTTGGGCAGGGCGATCCCTCCGAGCGCGCAATGCACTCCGCGATTGCGCAACTGCGCCAACAACTCTGCGTACAGCAGGGTGCCCTCGCCGGCTCCGGCGCGGCCATCGGCCAGGTAAATAGTCGATTCCACCGAATGCTGATAGGCCGCGCGGCCTTTCCAGCGCACGGCGCAGGCATAGCCGCACAGCACATCGGCGTCGACAAGCACCAGCCAGGGCAGCCCCAGTTGCTGCACCGCAGCGACCCGCGCGCCCATCTCCTCACCGCTTACTGAATCTGCCTCAAAGGTGGTGTAGGTATGGCGCACGTAGTGATTGTAGAGCCGCGCCAGTTCCTCGCCGTCAGCTTCGGTAGCTGCGCGAATCATGGGCAAACCACGCTGGCGCTTGCCGTTGGCAGGCGAGATAATCTGTGCATTCTTGCTATCGATATGGCAACAAGTAGCAAATAATACCTGCTGATAACGATAAAGCGACTGTCCCGGTTGCACGACAAGGTACGCCTCAGACGGCGTGCACTGACCGGGCCGTCACCGGCTGGAGACAAGCATGGCACGACTGACCCGCATCAGTGGCTTCATCCCTTATATGGTGATCCTGTTCCTGAATGCTTTCGTGGATCTGGGGCACAAGATCATCATCCAGAACACGATCTTCAAAACCTACGATGGCCAGGAGCAGATCGTACTGACAGCCATCGTCAACGCGCTGATTCTGCTGCCCTTTATCCTGCTGTTCTCCCCCGCTGGCTTCCTCTCGGACAAGTACCCCAAGCCGCGGGTGATCCGCTATACCGCTCTCGCCGCGGTGGGCGCCACGCTGCTGATCACCCTGTTCTATTACCTGGGCTGGTTCTGGGGCGCCTTCGCCATGACCCTGGCCCTGGCAGTGCAAAGCGCCATCTACAGCCCAGCCAAGTACGGCTACATCCGCGAACTGGTGGGTGCGGAGAACCTGGCGTCTGCCAACGGCGCCGTACAGGCCACAACCATTATCGGCATTCTGCTGGGCACCTTCGTGTTCTCCGGCGCCTTCGAGTCCCTGCTGCCCGACACCAGCGGCATGGCCACTGGCGATATCATCAAGCTGGTGGCGCCGATTGGCTGGTTCCTGGTCATTCTCGCCAGCATCCAGTTCCTGTTCACTTTCCAGCTGACATCCAAGGCCACTACCCGTACCGACAAGCACTTCGACTTCAAGTCCTATGTGCGGCTGGGTTACCTGGCAAAGAACCTGCGCACCGTGCGCCACCGGGAGCAGATCTTCCTGTCCATCATCGGACTCGCGACCTTCTGGGCAATCTCCCAGGTGATGCTGGCTGCATTCCCGGCCTTCGCCAAGG
This sequence comes from Halieaceae bacterium, assembly GCA_028282105.1. Taxonomy (GTDB): domain Bacteria; phylum Pseudomonadota; class Gammaproteobacteria; order Pseudomonadales; family Halieaceae; genus JANQIO01. The sequence goes on from JANQIO010000212.1 coordinate 9,230, forward strand.
AGCGCCTGGAGATCACCAACACCGTTATCATCCAGGGCATCCTGGCTTGCTCAGGCCTTGGCATCATGATCGGCTCGTTGATTGCGGCCCGCGTCTCGCGCAACTACATCGAGACCGGCCTGATACCCATCGGCGCCCTGGGCGTGGCCATCATTATCGCCCTGCTGCCTACCCTGGACAGCACTGTAAGCATGGCAGCCGCTTTCCTGCTGGTAGGCACCGCTGGCGGCATGTTCATCATCCCGCTTAATTCCCTGATCCAGTTCCATGCACCGGAGAATCGCCTCGGCACCATCCTGGCTGGCAACAACTGGATACAAAACGTGTCGATGCTGACCTTCCTGGGCATTACCGCCACTTTTGCCCTGGCCGGGATAGACAGCGTTGGCCTGTTTTACATGCTGACTGTGGTCGCCATCGTCGGCACCGGTTACACGGTACGCAAGCTGCCCCAATCGCTGGCGCGCATCGTCGCCGCCGTGGTGCTGCGGCGGCGCTACAAAATCCAGGTGCTGGGTTTCGAAAATCTGCCAAAGTCAGGACCGTTGCTGCTGCTGGGCAATCATATTTCCTGGATCGACTGGGCGCTGGTGCAGATCGCCTGCCCGCGGCCGCTGCGTTTTGTGATGCTGCGCCGCATCTACGACGTCTGGTACCTGAAGCCGCTCCTCAAGTTCTTCCGGGTAGTGCCCATCGCCTCCGGCCAGAGCAAGGACTCGCTGAAAACCATCAGCGAGCTGTTGCAGGCCGGCGAAGCCGTGTGCCTGTTCCCGGAGGGTGCTATCAGCCGTAACGGCCAGCTCAGCAAGTTCCACTCGGGCTACGAGCGCGCCGTTGAGGGACTGGAGGAAGGCGTGATCGTGCCGTTCTACCTGCGCGGGCTGTGGGGCAGCAAGTTCTCTTATGCCGACGAACACCTGCGAGACTCCCGTTCGCCCAGTCTTAAGCGCGACCTGATCGTGGCCTTCGGCAAACCGCTGCCAATGGACACCCGCACGGACATGCTCAAGCAGAAAGTGTTCGACCTGTCGATCACTGCCTGGGAAGCCTACACCAAGCGGCTCGACCCGCTGCCGCTGGCCTGGCTGCGCACGGTCAAGCGCAACCTCAGCGACGTCTGTACCGTGGATGCCAGCGGCGTGAAACTCAGCAGGCGGCGCTTCACGGCCGCTACCCTGGCGTTCTCAGGCGCCATGAACCTGGATCGGGAGGCGCAAAACGTCGGGCTGCTGCTGCCCGCCGCCAACGCCGCCGCCATTGCCAATATGGCGGTGATGCTGAAGGGCCGCACCGCGGTCAATCTCAACTTCAGCGCCTCGGAAGACGCGGTACGCGCCGCCATCGCCGCGGCCGACATCCGCCAGGTGTTTACCTCACGCCAGTTCCAGGCGCGGCTGGAGACCCGTGGCGTCAATGTAGCCGCGATGCTGGAAGGCGTGGAAGTGCAGTACATGGAGGACATCCGTGAGACCATCCCCCAGTGGCGGCTGGTCATGAAGCTGATACAGGTGAGTGTGCTGCCAGCGCGTATGCTGTACACCCTGTACGGCACCCGCGTCGACCTGGAAGACCCGGCCGCCATCCTGTTCTCCAGTGGCAGCGAGGGCAAGCCCAAGGGGGTGGTGCTCTCGCACCGCAACATCCAGTCAAACTGCAAACAAATCTCCGATGTACTGAACACCCGGGTGGACGACGTGGTCATGGCCTCGCTGCCACCCTTCCACGCTTTCGGACTGACGGTTACGCTGATCATGCCGCTGATCGAGGGCATTCCCATCGTCTGCCATCCCGATCCCACCGACGTGCTGGGCATTGCCCGGGCGGTGGCACGCTACCGCGCCACCATCCTGTTCGGAACGGCCACCTTCCTGAGTCTCTATGCCCGCAACCGCAAGGTAGACCCGATTCTGCTGGAACCCCTGCGTGTCGTGGTGGCCGGCGCCGAAAAGCTACCCAACCACGTGCGCCAGGAATTCCAGATGAAGTTCAACAAGTACATCCTGGAAGGCTACGGCGCCACCGAGACCACGCCGGTGGCCAGCGTCAACGTGCCGGATGCCGTCGACACCAACGACTGGAAAATCCAGGTGGGCCAGCGCGAGGGCAGTGTTGGCCTGCCGCTGCCCGGCACCAGCTTCAAGATTGTCGACCCCAATACCCGGGAGGAGCTGCCGCTGGGGGAGGATGGCATGATCTGCATTTCCGGCAACCAGGTGATGCTGGGCTATCTGGATGACGACGAGAAGACCCGCGATGTCATCTTCGAGAGCGATGGCATGCGCTGGTATGTCACGGGTGACAAGGGGCACCTCACCAACGAGGGCTTCCTGATTATCGTCGACCGCTACTCGCGTTTTGCCAAGGTGGGCGGGGAAATGGTCAGCCTGGGCGCCGTGGAAGAGCAGGCCCGCAACCTGCTGCCAGCGGAGACTGAGGACGACCTGGCCGCCGCCGCGGTACCGGATGCCCGCAAGGGAGAGAAGGTGATTATGCTGGTGACCAGCGAGCAGCTCGAACAGAGCCTGCGCGAAGACATGGTGGCCGCAGGGGTAACGCCGCTGATGGTGCCCACCCAGGTAATCAAGGTCGAGAGCATACCCAAGCTGGGCAGTGGCAAAACCGACTTCAGTGCACTCAATGAGCTGGCGCGGGAATCCGTGGCTGCCGCCGGCTAGCCAGTCGCAGCTGGCCGGCAGCGCCTACCCGGCAGCCTCTATCAGTTCCAGCAGTTCGCCGGCCGCGCCGCGACAGGCGGCCACCCGCTGCCCCCCATAGAGTGCGCCCCCGGGCGACAGCGGCGGCGAGATCGGTCGCAGGCCGATGTTGTCCAGGTTGTCGATCACAAAGCTCACCATCACGATACCGGCCGGCAGTTTGCCCTCCCCCGGCGGCCGTGACTTCGCCACCCCGAGCTGATTGATTTCCACCAGGCTGCGGTCCGCCAGCTGCACAGTGCCCACCGGGTGCTTGAGAGAAGCATCCAG
>JANQIO010000065.1 GCA_028282105.1 Halieaceae bacterium
TCATCCGGGCGATCGAGCAGGCCGAAAAAGCGCACCAGGTCCAGGCCCGAGCCTTCCAGGGACACGTCGTCGGAGAACACAGTGTCACGGATGCCGGCCTGCCGCGTCAGCAGCTTGATAAACAGCTCGTGGGTCAGGTGCAGGGTGGCGTTGGCGTCCGGGTCTGGCTCATCGCTGCGATGCTGCAGCACGGCGTTCTCCAGCGTCAGCGTATGTGTTTCGCCGACATCCGTGAAAACAAAGTTGAAGCTGTAATCCTCGCCATCCGCCTTGGGGCCATTGAGCATAACGGCAATCAACTGCATGAACTCCGACAGCGGTGTCTGCCGCAGCATGTCGCCGGCGTTGGCGATGCCGACACCCTTCTCCGGCGGCCCCTGCCTGAGTTCCAGCGCTGCCGTCAGGTAGACGTCACGCCAGGGCCCGGACTCCGCCTGGTAGCCGAGCTGATCGTAGCTGCCGGCCAGTAATTGCCGCGCCGCGGCATTGTCGGGCTCAGTGAACACCAGGTGGTTGAGGATTTCCGCCGCCCAGCGGTATTCACCGGCGTCGAAGGCCGAACGGGCACGGGACACTACGGCATCGGCGCCGCCCATGGCCTCGACGTAACGTCCGGCAGACTGCGACGGCGGAAGCGGATCGAGATGGGCGGGGTTGCCGTCATACCAGCCGAAGTAGCGCTGATAGACTGCGCGGGCGTTGTGCTTCACCGTGCCGTAGTAGCCGCGGTTGGGGAAACTCTGCGCCAGGGGCCGGGGCATCTCGATGGCCTCGGCGATCTCTCCCGGCGTAAAGCCCTGGGCCGCCAGGCGCAGGGTCTGGTCGTGGATGTAGCGGTAGGTGTCACGCTGCTTCTTCAGGAAATCGATGATGTCGGCGTTACCCCACAGCGGCCAGTGATGGCTGGCAAAGTACACCTCGGCATCGGGAAACAGCCGCATGGCCTCGTCGATATAGGCACTCCATTTGCGGGCATCACGCACCTGGGCGCCGCGCAGGGTGTACAGGTTGTGCATGTTGCGGGACACCACCTCAGCGCCGCAGAAAGCCATTTTTTCAGGCAGGTAGAAAGTCAGCTCTGCCGGCGCTTCAGAACCGGCCGCGTTCTGGAATACGAACCGAACGCCGTCAATGACGCGCTGATCCCCCGTGGTGCCGATGATATGGTCGGGGGCAGCGATGCCCGGGCTGCCGAAGGCCGGCCCCTTGCCGAGGCCGGTATCCACGTGGCCGCGGGGCGATCTTTCCAACTGGCGGCCATACATGAACATGGCCCGGCGGCTCATGGTATTGCCGGCAATCACGTTCTCGCTGGTGGCTTCTTCCATAAAGCCCACCGGCGCGTAAATCTCGGTACTGCCATCCGGCTCCAGCACCGATAGCACGCCGCCAAAGTGGTCGATGTGAGAATGGGTGACGATTACCGTGCTCACCGGGCGCGGCTCGAGGTGCTCGCGGGCAAAGGCCAGGGCAGCGGCCGCCGTTTCCCTGGTGGTCAGCGGATCCACAACAATCCAGCCGCGTTCGCCCTCGATGATACTCATATTGGCCAGGTCAAAGCCGCGTAGCTGGTACACCCCATCGGTCACTTCAAACAGCCCGGTGATGTTGTTGAGCTTGGCCTGGCGCCACAGGCTGGGATTGACGCTAGGCGGCGCATCGCCCTCGACGAAGGCGTAGCTCGCGGTATCCCAGATTACTGTTCCATCCGCCATGCGGACCTCCAGCGGTTCTGGAGAGGCGATCAGGCCTCGAGTGGCATCTTCAAAGTCGCGCGGGTCGTCGATGTCCAGCGCTTCGGCGACCGCGGCATTGGCGGCTGCGGTGGCAGCCGTGGCCGGGGTGTTGCCCTGACTGCCGGGGCTGGTATCGCGGGGCGGCGGCTCTGCCTGGCAGGCGACGAGACTGGCCAGCAGAAAAAGCAGGGGGAAGTTCTTGCCGTGTCGCTGGCAGTTGCCCATTGTGAGTTCCTTATTGTCATCGAAGGGGCATATATATACGCGCCCTGAGCGAGTCGTTTCAAGGCATGGAATACACACCCCTATCGGTGTCAGAGCATAGGTCATGGCATCAATACTGCCAATTAATCCGCCTGGCGCGCGGCGGCGACGGCCGCAGTGTTCTCATAAAACTGCCCGCCGGCAATTTTGCCGTCACGCATGACAAACCGAACAATGAAGTCACTGTCCGCGACCTTCGCGGTCTCGCGATGGCGAAAAACGAAGTGCCCCTCACCGAAGACCTGGTCGCCCGTGTCAGTTAAGCGTCGTACTTCAAATTCCAGCGACTCGTATTCAGAGAACAGTAGTGACATCAGGCGCTCATATCCCTCGCGCCCTCTATGCTCATAGCCTGCCCAGGGAATTACCGCCCGGAGATCTTCGTTGTTCTCACTAGCCACCACAAAGCGGAAATCCGCGTGAGCGTAGTCACGGAAGGCCCTGTCGAAATCGCCATGGTATTGCGCATGCAGGAAGCCTCTGGCAGCCTGAATGTTCGCTGAGTTTTTCATGCTGTGTATCACTCCGAAGAGAGGGGGCCGCCTTGATGTTTGACGGCTCATAGCCCCCTCTATCCATGCGTCCAGCGTGAAGCGACAGAACACGTTGATAAACACATTTAAATACGACAATGTGTTGTTGATGGCGACAACAATAGATCTTCGAGAAATGGAGGCCTTCATTGCCGTAGTGCAGCATGGGTCTTTCACTGCGGCTGCGGATGCGCTGGAAACAGATAAAGGCCGGGTGAGTCGAACGATCACGAGGCTGGAAGAGAAACTGGGTGTGACGCTGCTAGAGCGGTCTACGCGAAGTCTGCGCCTTACTGAAGTCGGCCGAGAGTTTTTTGAGCGCTGCGTCAGTGTTCTGACTGCTGTAGAGGAAACGGAAGCCGCAATCGCCAATCAACTGGGGGAGCCTTCGGGAGTTCTGAAAATAACCGCCGGTCCAGAATTCGGAACCTGGGTGGTCGATCCCTGGATTGCTGAGTACTTGGCGTTGTATCCCAAAGTGCAGGTAGAAACAGAGTACACAAACCGTGTAGCTGACATCATACATGAAGGATTCGATGTCGCCATCCGGGTCGGCCCTCTCAGCGATTCCGATCTCTCGGCACGAAAACTGTCGGAAATCACTTACGGCCTGTACGCGTCTACAAGCTATCTGGAAAAGGCGCCGACACTGCTTACGCCAGAGGATCTGAAGACACATGATCTGATCATGTTTTCTCCACGCGGACGTGCATCCTGGAAACTGGTAAATGGGCGTGAGAGCGCGGTGGTAGGTAAGGCTGCTCGCTGCGTCGTCAACAATAATCTGACCTGTCTGGCAATGGCTAGCGCATCGCTCGGGGTAGCGTTGCTTCCAGATTTCATGGCAAAAGATCGGCTTGAAAGCGGGCAGCTTAAACGCGTGTTACCCGACTGGTCCCGGATACCGGTTCCTGTTCATGCCGTTTTCACTTCCACACGGTTTATGGCACCCAAAGTGCGTGCTTTCGTGGATCTTGCCGTTGCAGCAAGCAGGTAACCTAATCTTCCCACGGCATTCGAGTTCATTCGACACGCTGTACTCGGCATCGAATATCCGGGCACCGTTCTTACCCCGATAGGCTCAATCAGTATTTGGTGGCTCCCAATCTATACCTCTGGATTGTCCCGCTCGGTCGTAAAACTGTCTTGCAAATGGCTTACGCTACACCCGGGCGCTCAGAATTCGTCTGGAGCTCGAGCACTCGTAGTCGTCGCTGGCAAGCAGGTAAAAAACTGCAGTGCCACTTGCCCGTGGCACTTTCGCGAGCGGCACTCTCGCCAGGATCATTGTTGTTTCCAGCGACAACAGTGCATTGCCTTTAGGCATATTTTTCGGCGCTCAGTCTGAAGATAGTGTTTGGCTATCCGGGGCGGGCAGTGTTGCACCGCCGCGAAAACCAGAGGAGCAACAACATGAGCAACCGAACTCTCAGAGAGCGTATTCAGGCTGAACTCGGCTCAACAGAAGTGCCCGTTGGCCTGTTGACCATTCTTCGCACCAAAACCGTCGAGGGCGGAGACCGCCTCGAAGAATCGATGCGGGCCGTAGTAGCGCACAGCCGAAGGGAACCTCACAACATTGAGTATCAGGTCAACCGTGATGCTAACGACCTGACGCGTTTCTACCTCTATGACCGCTGGGCAAACGTCGACGCTATCGAGTTTCATGAAAGCACACCACACTTCAAGGAAGGCATAGCGGTCTTGAAGGACGTCATCGATCAGGTCGAAAGCGTCACCGTACTGCGCATAGCAGCCGAAGCCTGATTCAACCAGACACCACCACACAACACACCCACACAGTTAAAAGGAGACAGCAGATGAAGATTGGCGTTATCAACGCGGGGAACATTGGCGGCCGATTGGCCCGGGCGTGGGCGGCGGCCGGCCATCACGTGATGCTATCCAAAGACGGCGCCATGGAGAAACTGGAGCCCGTAATCGCCGACATCACCGAGGCCGGTCACGAAGAGCGCGTCCGCAAAGGCACGCTTGCTGAGGCGGCCACCTATGGCGACGTCGTGCTCTTTTCGGTGTACTGGCCACGTCTCGACGAAGTCCTGGACGCTATCGGTGATGCACTCGACGGAAAGACCGTAATCGACACTATGAACCCGCTGGGTGTTACCGAAGACTTCATTCACTTTCACGACACTGATTTCATGTTGTCGAATTCAACGACAGAGGAACTTCAAAGGCGGTTGCCAAAGTCGCATGTCGTCAAAGCGTTCAGCAACCTGGCCGCCCCCGTCCTTGAACGCGAGGCATGGAGCAATTATGCCGAAAAGCAGACGGTGTTCTACGTCGGCGATCATGCTGACTCCATGGACACAACTCGCGAACTGATTATCGATGCAGGCTTCCGACCCATCAATGCCGGCAACCAGAGTGCTGCGCGACAGCTCGAGCAGCTGGGGATACTGCTCCACCACGTCGCTCATGGTGAATTTGGGGGCGACGAAGACCTGATACGTATCGGATTCCGAGTTGTTGAGTCAGACCCGGGGCCTGTCGCGCGAGAGCGAGTGGACAGATAGCGTCGGTGGCACGAGGTTCATATCGCTTCAAAGGAGAACAGACTATGGTGCATCCAACCGTCACACGATCAGAATCAACCATCCACAATCCCGAGGACCCGAGGCATCACATGCGAGTCCGCCAGTCGTCCGCGCGCATTGTGATAGCACGCGGCAACGTTACGCTAGCGGAAAGCCTCAGTGCGCTAAAAGTGACTGAAGCCGGGCACGACCTCTATGACACTGTGGTGTATATCCCCAGGGCGGATGTTGCTGCCGACCTGGTCCCTGTGGAGGGCAAATCTACCCATTGCCCGCTAAAGGGTGATGCGAGCTACTACGCAGATGCCAGTGGCGAGGTGATCGCGTGGAGTTACGAAAAACCACTTTCTTTTGCCTCAGAACTTAAAGGTTACGTGGCGTTTTACCCGCAGTTCGTCTCAATCACTGAGTTCGGCGCATCAGCATAGAAGTGAGTGGATTTACGCTGGCTCACTGTATTGGGCGCTAGTATTGCGTCTCTAGCGATGCATATACGATGGTTCGATCCAAACCGAGTTCACGGTCTGATAGGGCAGCGCGGTAAAAGCCTAGTTGCTCCATTTTGAGAATCGCGAGCGGATCGGGGTAGCGCATGATGGCAATATCGTCCCAGTCGGAAGTGAAAGCTTCATTCGAGGGCGCTACGAGTATTCCGGTAACGCGCCCGGCAAATATGAACTGTCCACCCACATGGTGTACAGCACGCATTGCCTGGGCGCCATAGCGCGCATAGGCCGCGCGACCGGACTCTCCCTCAGGGGTACCGTCGACACTATTCCGATACTTCAGGAAGTTGACCATAGCAAGGCTAGATGCCTCGGACATTTCGTGCAGCAAAGCTATGGACTGATCGCTCGGTAGCGTCTCGCTACGACCTCCGAGCTCTTTAGCCGACATAGGGAGCTCACCACTCGGTGTCTTTGCAAAATGCAAAAGCCGTAGTGCTCGTAGAACGCCGACCAGAAAGGCAGGAACATCTAGCGGCTCAAGTCGCAGGGCAAGCGCGTCGTCCGGTTGGGAGCTTGAGATAAACTGACGACATGCCGTTTCGTCATTGAAAAAGAAGAAGTGCGTCCAATAGCCGCTGCCAGGTCCTATTAGCTGAAATTCAAGCTTACTTGACCAGGTAGAACGGCCATCATCAACACGTCCATTGGGGTTTCGGACTGCAGCAAAACACACGGCATCAACTTGCATGAGCTTTGCAGACGGCTGCTGTCTTGCAACTATCACCAGTGCAATCCAGAGACTCGCCACAACTAGCGCAACTGTAACCAAAGTCAGAAGTAACATCTTGCCCTGCCCTTTTCCAGGCGCTCTCGTCAGGAGCGATTGATCATGCTGACGGCCATGCGCGCGTGAACACACTTGCGATGCTCGCTGGCTTGATAGTAGGCGGCACAACTAGCGGCACTCCCCAGGAATGGAAGATGCTAGCTGACAACCGGAAAGCACCTGTTCTTCGTGCGAAGGCCTTCCCTTGATCTCGCGACTCCATTGAGAAAAAGTGGCAAAGCCCAGATGCACTGGATCTGGCCTGATATTCCCTGGGCATTCTTCATTCCCACGACACCTTTCATTCAGAGGACGCTCTTCATTCCCAGGACACTCTTCATTCCCAGGACACTCTTCATTCCCAGCAAACTCTTCATACCCAAGACAATCTTAAAGCTACCAGCCTGCATCGGTCTTCATAGGAGGCGTACTGCCCGCGACGCCTGCATCATTGCCGTATTTATTGTCATAGCCTATGTCATTATATGACGCACTGTCCACACCAGCAGCCACATCATCAGTACGCTCCCTATCGACTGTTAGTGGGCAGAGCCCCCAGGGACGCCCTCTTCACGTAAAGGTGACTTCTGAATCGGCGGTGGCTGCCAATGACCCTCTATAGCCGCTTGGCCTGGCAGGTATAAACGCATTGTGACTGCGAACTTTCCTTTCGGAGTAGGCAGCCAGTTTGAAAGGCGGCTCGCAGGTTTACTGTGTTGCAGCAGAATATCCAGGGATCCATCCTCATTGAATTCCAGATCATCGCGATCACCGATGGCGTATCTTCCTATCGGATTCTCTACCAGGAACCCCAATTCGTCGTAGACGGTTAAAGACCAGAAAGCACTAACGGGTGGAATCTCATTACGATTGAAGTGAATACGATAGCTGTTGCTGCCCGTTAGCGCTTCACCATCTCTGTCAACCTCTGCATTAGGATACATCGCCTCGGCCGGCGGGAGCGCACCAAGCCCTATAAGTGCGACGAAGGCACGAGTTCGGTAGTCAGTTCCGTAGCGGCCAATTGACGTTCGCGCTACCGCCCAACCGGAATCACCGGCACGACTCTCTTGGGCCACATGCGATAGCTCCCCGCGCACCAAATCGAAAGCCCTGTTCATTACGAACTCAGTGAAGATGTTTGGTGAGAACTCCTTTCGCGGTCCTACGCCCAAGTCTCGAATAGCGTCGAGTAGTGGATCATCCGACTTTGCTGGAGCCTGCGCGTAGACTAGCTTGTTAAAGAGAGAGAAAAAGGCCTGGGCATCCATACCATTCACCGTCTCGAGCACGGAGGGGCGCGATTTATCCGCGCTCTCCTTCATTGCTTGTATCACGCCCGCTTTTGATCGTTCACCACGCTGCCAGCGTTCGAGGGAGGTAATACGAAACCCTTGCTGCAAGCTCTTTACAGGCTCAAGGTCTGATTTCCCATCAATCTGCAGACGCGCGATCACCCAGACCATGTTGGTTGGAGCTCGAAACGTCTTCATGTTCTTCGGCGGTTCGCCAGCCCAGTCGGGCCCTACTATCGCGTACTCGCCAGCCTGGTTCCCCGTACTCCGGGTTCCGATTGTCGCGAAAACGTTAGTCCATGCGTCGTAGAACGGCACGACGTAGTAGCGCTTGCCAGTGCTTGGCACTGATACAACCTGCGCGCCCAGACTCAAATCAAGCCAGGCGACTGAATAGAGAGTATCGTTGTTGGGTCTAACCACCGCCCGGTTCCCTGGCGATGGGAGAACTGTGGCGTGATTGAGCGTATTGGTGGCTAAACCCGCTGCCAGCATCTCCTGTCGGGTTTTCTCCATGAGTACAAGTGGGAAGGCATAGAGATATGCCCTGATCGTTGCGGTAACAGTGCTATAGGCACTCACCGAGAATGCCAGCAAACAAGCGACTACTAATACGGCAATCGTAGCTGTCCTACTCATCTGACCAAACCGTAATCCATTCTTTGGGAATGCTCTATCCTACTGGAGCAATCGCGCCGCCAGACTTAATTAATGACATTGTATATGCCATTATATGGTGCGTTGTCGGTTTTTCCATTTAGATATTTGCGGCGAAGATCATTGAAAATCTCCCCAAGGGTCCTCTCAATCTGCGTCGCGATGTCGATCATCGTGCTATCCATAGCTTTAAACCGAGAGCAGATCACCACTGCCGTACTGGAGAGAGGGCTTCAACAGCGGCTCTCACGAGATGCCACCACTAAACTGGTTGATGGCCTTCACATAGCGCTGTGCGGAGCAGGAGGGCCGTTGCCAGCACCGCAGGCTTCAGGCCCGTGCGCGATCGTCATCGCTGGAACAGAGCTTTTCGTCGTCGACGCAGGTACCGATGGCATTCGGAACCTCATTCGAATGGGCTATCAGCCGGGTTCTATCGCAGCGGTTTTCCTCACGCATTTTCATTCCGATCATATAGACGGGCTCGGTGAACTAAGCACACAGCGGTGGGCGGGTGGAGCAAACACGAGCCCCCTGCCCGTGTATGGACCGGAGGGTGTTGAAAAGGTCGTCAAAGGTTTCAATGCGGCGTATTCAAACGATGCGCGCTACCGACATGAACATCATGGCAATCAGGTAGCTCCAACAACGGGCGCCGGTATGACGGCTAGACAGTTCCTGGCTCCCGAGAAGGGGCAACTGCGGGTCGTTTATCGATCAGAGCATCTGACAATCGAAGCGTTTTCCGTAGACCACCGCCCCGTTGTACCCGCTGTTGGTTATCGATTCAGCTATAAAGACCGGTCACTTCTGATCAGTGGTGATACGGCAAAAAGTGGTAACGTCGAGCGCTTTTCAAAGGGCGTCGATATCCTCGTGCACGATGCTCTTGCTCCAAACTTGATTTCCATGATGAATAGAGTAGCGGGCGTCAGCGGTAATCCCATCCTGAAAAAGATAACGGAGGACATTCCCAGCTATCACGCTTCCCCCTTCGAAGCAGCAACGATTGCGCGAAATGCCGGGGTGGGCCACTTGCTTTACTACCACATTGTCCCGCCTCTGGTTCTCCCGGGGCAGGAGTCGCTGTTTCTGGATGGAGCGGAATCGGTATTTGAGGACTTCACCATTGGACGCGACGGCGTGTCATTTTCTTTACCTGCAAATTCCAGCGATATAGTGAAGACCAGCTCGGGGCTATGAGCCTGGGATCACATCCAGTCAGTTTATCTATCAAGCCACCAGCATCATTGTCATCCACTCCGGACTTGCTATCGAACAGGTATCCTAGATGCGTATTTAATTGACATATCATATGTCAATAGGTAGCGTTCGCTGGCCACCGCCTACATGACTTTTGCTTATGACTGCAAGAAACTACGACCCCAGGGCAACGAGAGGCAAGTCTATTCTCCTGTTGCAGGCCCTCCTGACGTCAGTTTGTCTAGTGCTACCGAGTGTCGCAATCACAGAAACCCTGCCTCCGAACATAGTGCTTATCCTTGTAGACGACGCTGCTCTTATGGACTTTGGTGCCTACGGCGGCGAGGCCAGGACACCAAGCATTGACACAATCGCCTCACGAGGCGCGCTCTTTACTCAATATCGCACGTCACCGCTATGCTCACCCTCGCGCGCAATGTTGCTGACCGGGCTGGACAATCACCAGACTGGGTTCGCGACAATACCGGAGATACTCCCAACGGAACACAGGGGGAAGCCTGGATATACGATGGCACTGGACCACAATGTGTCAACGCTCGCCGAGCGCCTGAGCGCCTCCGGATATAGCACGTATATGAGCGGGAAATGGCACCTCGGCGAAGCAGCGGAGGACATGCCGCACGCGCATGGCTTCGACCGGTCCTTCGCGCTGGCCGCCTCCGGTGCCGATAACTGGGACGACAAGTCCTACATGCCCTACTACAAAGACGCGCCCTGGTTCGAAGACGGGGAGGAGGCAACGCTGCCAGCGAACTTCTACTCATCGGAGTTCATCGTCGACAAAATGATCGAGTATGTAGGCTCCCACGATGCGGGAAGCCCTTTCTTTGCCTATCTCCCCTTTCAAGCCATCCATATACCGGTGCAAGCGCCTCAGGAATTCACTGCGGGGTATAAAGGTAGGTATGACGAGGGCTGGGAGGCCGTGCGGAAATCACGCCATCGACGAGCCGAATCCATCGGCCTGATCCCAAAGGGTGCCACCCTCACTCCCTTCCCAAAAAGCTCGCGTGAATGGGACACGCTGGAGGAAAACGAGCAGAAGCTTTATGCGGCACGAATGGAAGTGAACGCCGCCATGCTCGAAGCCATGGATCATCATATCGGCCGCTTTGTGCGATATCTGGACTCAGTTGGTTTGGCCGACAATACCATCTTCGTAATTACCTCCGATAACGGTCCGGAGCCATCTCGCGGCGACTCAGACTTCACGACCCTACTATGGCTGCGATTGAACGGTTATCACATAGGGCTGGAGCGAATAGGTGAACGCGGGAGCTGGGGATTTATCGGTCCTGAGTGGGCATTGGCGGCAGCGTCGCCCAGCGCACTTTACAAGTTCTACGCAACCGAGGGCGGGGTTCGAGCGCCGCTGATCATTGCAGGTCCAGGCATCAAGCCGTCGCGCATCGATTCGCCGGCCATGGTGACTGACGTCGCCCCGACCCTGCTGGACTGGGTGGACGCCGCGCCGGCTCCGCTATCCAAGAAGCCAGTGTTTGGTCGCAGTCTCCTACCCGTTCTGTTGGGTCATACGCACAGCGCCTATGGCCCTGGTGACGTCCGCGCCATTGAGGTTTCGGGCAACTCAGCGCTTTACAAGGGCGAATACAAGATTACGCGTAGCATGCCACCCGCTGGAGACGGGCGGTGGCGCCTGTTTAATATCGCCCACGACCCCGGCGAGTCCGATGATCTCAGCGCGCGGTTTCCCGCAGTGCTCGCTGACCTGCTGCTAGATTATGAACGCTATGCCAAAAATGTTGGGGTCCTTGAGATGCCTTTGGGCTATGACTCGAGCCAACAGCTCGAAATGAACTCAATAGTACGCGCCCTGAAGAACGATGCATGGCTCCTTGTGTTCCTTGCCTCTTGCTTACTAATTTTCATTGTCTTGCGAGTGCACCGGATCAGCACCGCGCTGCGCTCACGGGTATTCCAAATTAACCATTGAAGGGGCGCACCTGTTTCAGAGTCGACCCCTGGGTCCAGACTCTACCCTCCGCTTCCCAGGCAACAACCGCTATCGAGCTCGCCGCCAGTCGCGAATTGAACTCCGTAACCCCTCCACACAGCGCGTCGCTGAGCCACTCGTCCGCTCCCGTTGGAACGGTGAATGGTGATCATTTTGCTGTGGTATGAAGAAGCAACCCGGCTGAAGCTGCGCAACTTCGCTTTCATAGGGCCGTTCTGGCAATATTCACTGCAGGTATTCAGCGCTTTCTGCTGTTGATTCACGACACACTCAGGATAGAAATGCCAGACCGAACAAAGCATGCTACGGCGGATGGACGACGCCTGCGTAGCGAACGAAGCCGCACTGCGATAATTAATGCCGCACTGGCGTTAATGGAAGAAGGGGTATATGTGCCTACGGCGCAACAAATCTCTGATCGCGCAGGGGTAGGCATTCGCTCTTTCTTCCGACACTTTGAGGACATGGAAACCCTCTTCGCGGCGGTTGATTCACACTTACGAGACTCCTACGAAGCTGTATTTCATGTTGGAGACCGTAGCGGAACCTTGGATGAACGCATCGAGCGCGTTGTAAAAATCTATGGAAACGCCTATGAAGAAACGAAGAAGATTTTCTTGAGCACTCACGCCCAACTTTGGCGTTCGGAGGTGCTCCAGAAGAGCTACGCCGGCAACCAGAGAAATCTCCGCAAAAACCTGGACGACTGGCTACCTGAGCTCAAAGCAATACCCCGGGAAAGACGTGAAGCAATAGACGCCATCACATCATTCGAGTTTTGGCACCGCCTGAGAGTTCACCAACGACAGAGCAAAAAGACCAGCGTTACGGTGATCATTGGCCTACTACACAGCTTACTAAAGGACGATCTGCAGTCGTAAATTGGCATATTTCATGTCATTATATATCCCAGTGATATAGCAGTGAGAAAGCAGTGAGAAAGCTATGCCTTTTCGTGTATACGGCATCATTCTGTCCGTTAGCTTAAGTTTGGTCGCGGTCGCATACTACAAACGTGATGAACTTTTACTCGGCATCATCAAGCACCGCTCCGCAAACGAGTTTTCCATAGCCGGACCTCGAACCTTGCAATGGGCCCGCGGCCTGGAGGAGGCTGAAACGGACGTAAACGTACGGGCGCCAAACGTCGTTCTTATAGTAGCCGACGATCTGGGCTACAACGATATTTCGACGTTTGGAGGCGGAGTTGCATCGGGAAAAGTCCGGACACCAAATATTGACGCCCTGGCAGCTGAAGGCGCCTCTTTTGTGAACTCTTACTCCGGGGCCGGCACCTGCGCACCTTCGCGTGCCATGCTCATGACAGGACGATATCCCACGCGTACAGGGTTCAACTTCACCCCCATGCCATCAGGTATGGGAAAGATGGTGTCCAGGTTGGCTGAGCGATCTGGTACAGGCCTGCCCCCGGTTCTTTTCGATACTGCAGCGGAAGACAGTAAACCGCCTTATCAACTTCAGGGCCTACCTGCAGAAGAAGTGACCGTGGCTGAACTGATGCGAGAAGCAGGCTACCACACTGTCCACATAGGCAAGTGGCATCTTGGACGGCAAAACGGCATGGCTCCACACGAACAGGGTTTTAACGAAAGCCTGTTGATGACAAGCGGCCTCTATCTTCCCGAAGAACACCCTGACGTGGTGAACGCAAAGTTGGATTTCGACCCAATCGACCGCTTTCTGTGGGCTAGAATGACCTTCGCGAACAGCTACAACTCAGGTAATGACGACGCCTTCGAGCCAGGTGGCTATTTAACTGACTACTGGACCGATGAAGCAGTCAAGGTAATTGAAGCAAATCGCAATCGCCCGTTCTTTCTATATCTCGCACACTGGGGCGTACACACGCCACTGCAGGCCACAAGGGAAGACTATGAGGCCGTCGGAGAAATTACTCCACACCGTTTAAGAGTGTACGCAGCGATGATCCGTGCGCTTGATCGTAGTGTAGGCCGTGTCGTAGATGCCCTGGATGCCTATGGCCTTGGAAACAACACGATTGTTATGTTCACCAGTGACAATGGAGGCCCGGGATACCTGGGCCTACCCGACATCAATACTCCATTTCGTGGATGGAAGATCACGCAATTTGAAGGCGGAATAAGGGTGCCGCTGCTCGTACGCTGGCCCGCGTCAGTTCGGCGGGGAACAAGCATCGACGCTCCATCCGCTCATATCGACGTAATGCCTACTCTCCTCGCCGCTACGGGAATCCAGCTCCCGGAAGATCTGGAAATCGACGGCGTGAATCTCACGCCTGTTTTGGAGGGAGGCCAGCAGCCTGCCCTAGTAGATAGGCCTCTGTTCTGGCAGGCGGGTCACTACAAAGCAGTGCGATCTGGCCAATGGAAGCTCCAGGTTGCCGATAGACCCCAAAAGCGTTGGCTCTTTAATCTTGCTGAAGACCCGGGAGAAACCCAGAATCTCGCAGATTCGAATCCCGCAAAAGTAGGTGAGTTGTTGTCGCTGCTACATGACCACCTGGAAGGCGCCAGGGACCCCCTCTATCAGGCTACGCTCGACGCCCCAGTGGCAATTGACAAGACGCTGGCCGACACCTTTGACAGCACGGATGAGTGGGTGTCTGTTCCCAACTAGAGCACTGCTCTATAGACAAATAAACCTCACGACGGCCGCGCGGCAAGCTTGACTAAAGCAGGACGAGCTTACAAAACGTTATGCGCAATTCCAGCGCCTACATTTGATACCGCAGTGTTGCACCATAAGTCAGCGGCTCTGCCAGAAAAAAGGCATCCATTCCGGACACCGCCAGTGGCTCGACCGTTTGCGTTGCATATTCATCGTCGGTCAGATTCTTGCCCCACAGCGATAAGTCCCAGCTATCATTACGCCAGCCCAATCGCATGTTGAGTAGATTACGATCATCGAAATCCGAGTCTCTCAGGTTTTCTGCGGCAGCCACGTTCGTGCTGTGGTCATCCATATAGCTATAATCGGTACGCCAATAGACAACACCTTCCTTGAGAGGAAAAACCCAGGTGGCTGCGAGATTGGCACTCAGTTCAGCCGTAAACGGTAGTTCCAGGCCTTCGTTTGGTCCATCAGTCACTTCGTACTTGTGCATGTAAAGAAGGCCGCCACTCAGGGTCAGATTGGGAAGTGGTACGGCCTCAAACTGAAGGTCCAAACCACTGGTCTCGACTTCCGAATCATTGGAAACAAAGCTGCCGAGACCAGACTCAAGCTGTTGTTGTGCCTGAAATTCGTCAATCACAGAGTAGAAAGCGGTTGCATTTAGGCGCAGGCGCGATTCAAAAAGTGTTGATTTCAACCCTAGCTCGTAGGTTAACGTCTCCTCGTCATCAAATTCACGGTCTTCGGCTGTTCCGTTGACCGAGTTGAATCCCCCGGACTTTGTTCCCGTAGCGGCACTGGCAAACAGCATGATGTCAGTGCTGGGCGTATACGCAACGCGCAGCAACCAGTCAGTATTGTCTACTGATCGTTTCAGCGTCGCATCTATTGGTGTAGAAACAGAATCGAGAAATGAAGTTCCAAGCAGCGCGTCCGATGGAGCGGTAGAGTTCGTTTGGCTGAAAAGATCAGACTCCTTTTCTTCATCCGTCCAACGCAATCCGCCCGTAAGTCGCCAGCTCTCACTCAGGTGCCACGTGGCCTGGCCAAAGAATGCCAGGGTTTCAGTATCCTGAATGAAGTGGCCCAACAGATTGTCGCCAGGCTGTGCGATGAAGCCGATGGGGAAGTCAAACCCCAGGTCCTGCTGGGATGCGATCTCAATGAAGTCTTCACCCAAATAGAAGAACGGTTCACCCGTACCCCCGCGCTCTGTCGTCTGCTCGTAGTAAAAAACGCCGAGTTGATAGTCGACTGAATCTCCGATACTTGCGGCAAGGCGCAGTTCCTGAGAGAAGCTGTCGCCGGCGAATTCGTCATCCACCAGGGACATCACATCGAGCTGTGAGCGATCAACATCAAACGCGACATTGTATTCGTAATCGTTCCAGGCAGTGATAGAGGTCAGATCCGCCCAACCCAGATCATAGTCAAGGGTGAGGCTAACAAGGTCTGACTCCATATCGAATTCACTTTCGATACCGGGCGCAATGTCATAGTCATACGGGTCATTCTGGTCTGCACTTAGACCCCTCGCTACCAGGCCGTCATTAACTGCGTCGCCTTGAATAACATCGGCGCCACAGCAACTGGTTTCGCGCTCTATGTGACTTGCGCTAAGGACAACGCTCAGCCGGTCAAAGGTGTCCCAGAGAAGTTTGCCCTGTATATTCCAGTCGTCGGAATCATTCAGGTCGTCGCCAACATCGTTTTCGAAGTAGCCGTCTCGCTGATGGAGACTACCTGAAAGGCGATAGGCCACATTGTCTGAGACCGGTCCTGACGCTGATGCGGTAACCCGGCCCATACCATAGTTCCCCGCACTGGCTTCAAAAAAACCCTCACTGGAATCGAGATTGGGGAGCTTTGTTACAACGCTAATTGCGCCCGCGTTGGTGTTTTTTCCGTACAACGTACCCTGGGGCCCTTGCAACACCTCTATACGCTCGATATCGGTCAAATCCGACATACCAAGCCCGGTGCGCGCGATGTAAATACCGTCTACAAACAGACCAACAGAAGGTTCCAGTGCGGGATCGGTCTGTGCAGTCCCAACGCCCCGCAAGGTGAAGCGCGCATTGAAAGGACTGGTATTCACATTGATATTCAGCGCTGGCGTCATCACCGCGAGATCGGTGGCATCGTAGAGGCCCGCTTCGAGAATATCTGCACTGCTAAATGCATTAACTGTCACCGCCACTTCCTGCAGACTCTCGGCCTGCTTGTTGGCTGTCACGATCACCTCCTCCAACACCCGCGTGTCTGCAGCGGCAGTGCTGACCCCAATCAGAATTAGAAAGGCAATGGTGGACGAATTGCGGAGTCTCATCTGGATGTCCTCATGCAGAGTATTATTGTAATGGCATATGCTGTGACATATTATGGTGGCACATACTATGCCAATAGTATTGGCAATGCCACCTCCGTTTGCTGTGCAAATCTGCGTACAGACAAAGAGGTGGCTTCAGAGAGGATGTCGAGAATAGATGGAACTACTAAGAACGCCAGACGAGCGTTTCAACAACCTTGCCGACTACCCATTTGAGCCCAACTATCTTGAGGTTGATGATCTTGAAGGTGGCAGGCTTCGAATCCACTACGTCGATGAGGGTCCGCGGAGCGGTAAACCTGTGCTGCTATTGCACGGCCAGCCTGCATGGAGCTACTTGTATAGGCATATGATCCCACCCCTCTGCGAGCAGGGGTTCAGAGTCATCGCACCCGATCTGGTGGGTTTTGGCCGCTCGGACAAGCCAGCGGCCATGGAGGATTACACATACTCTCGCCACGTCAGCTGGATGGGCCAATGGCTACTTAAACTGGACTTAAGGGGAATAACGGTGTTCTTTCAAGACTGGGGCAGTCTTATCGGCCTGCGGTTGGTCGCGGAATTTGGTGAGCGCTTTGATGGTGTTGTGCTCGCGAATGGAGGGCTGCCTGCCGGAGCGATTCCTCCGGAGTTTTCTACCCATCTAAAGGAAGCCTATCGAGGTTTGCCTGTCGTGAATGCGGGAGATCTACGTCAGCGGTTTGAAGACAAGGAAGGCGTACCCGGTTTTTTGTACTGGAGAAAGTTCTGTGCAGAGACTCCGAACCTGGATATTGCCGAGTTGATGCAAACTGCTTCCACTGTTCCGCTGACACCAGAAGAGTCCTATGCCTATGCCGCGCCCTTCCCCGACCAGAGCTATGTGCCGGGAGCGAGAAGGTTCCCGAGTCTGATCCCCTTGTTCCACGACGAGCCTGACGTACTTGAAAACAACCTCGCCTGGGCTGAGTTGGAAAAGTTTGACAAGCCGTTCCTACTAGCAT
This sequence comes from Halieaceae bacterium, assembly GCA_028282105.1. Taxonomy (GTDB): domain Bacteria; phylum Pseudomonadota; class Gammaproteobacteria; order Pseudomonadales; family Halieaceae; genus JANQIO01. The sequence continues at coordinate 17,446 of JANQIO010000065.1, forward strand.
TTTCCGACAACGATCCGGTTACTGCCGGAGCAGACCAGATGTTTCTGGATCGCGTACCAGGCTGCCGGGGCATGCCGCATAGAACAATCACGAATGCGGCCCATTTTCTCCAACAGGAACAGCCGGGACAATGCGTTCAGGCAATACTAGACGCTGTGATCCAATCGGAGATTGCTCAGCGCTTGCCTTAGCGAAGGGCCACTCGAATGGACATTCATGAAGGGTTTGGATACGTGGAATACACGGCAGGCTGATCATTGTGCTCGATACGTCCTCTATACAGCCTATTACGGTTCATGGTTCAAACATCTCGTATTTTACCGGCAAGATCGAAAACTACTTCCGAGTTCGCGAGATCCGTTACACCTTCCGAAGCATGAGCTTTCCGTCAGACGAGCGCCGACTGAAGTCTTTCGTCGGTGTTATGCAGATGCCCGCTGTAGAACTGGGCGATGGTCGATGGATGACTGATACAACCAAGACTATCGAGTGGTTTGAGTCTCAGTACCCTGAGAATCGCATTACGCCGGATGACCCAGTACAGGCCTATCTGTGTGCATTGCTTGAAGACTGGGCGGACGAGTGGTGGTGGAGACCTGCCATGCACTATCGCTGGCACTACCCTCAGGGCGCAGCCCTCCAGGGTAGGCACCTCGCAGAGGAGGTACTGAGGGACCTCCCGCTCCCTCTTGCTCTGAGGCGTTTTTTGATTACCCGACGCCAACGCGGGGGATACACCACAGGCGATGGCATCACGCCGCAAGCTGTGCCAGGTATTGAGGCAATGTTCAAACGCCTACTGGATCACCTTGAAGCCATTTTCTCAAAACGTCCATTTGTGTTTGGTACCAGGCCGAGCCTTGCTGATGTAGGTCTATCGGGGCCCTTTTTCCGGCACTTTGCGCTTGACCCGGTACCACTGGAGATCATTCGTCAGCGCGCTCCATCCGTGTTGGAATGGGTTTCCAGACTGTGGAACACCAGGATTCGAAACTGTGAAGTTCACTGGGATACTGGAATCCCGGATGATCTTGGACCGCTGTTTGATGACATCGGAAGCACCTACCTGCCTTACTTGCGAGCGAATTCCAGGGCTGTTGCGTCGGGCTCAGATAGATTTGATGTGGAGGTAGGAGGTGTATCTTATCTTGGGGCAAGACACTCTCGGTATCGCATCTGGTGTTTGCAGGAGTTAAGAAACAAATTCGAGATGCTCCCTGAGGAATCAAAGCAAACCCTGAAGGAGTTCCTGCAAAGACACGACTGCTGGGAATCGCTTTGGTTACCTAGAGATCTTCCTCTTCTACCCTCCCAGGAGGCAAGGTTACCGTTCTTTGCCGACTCGAAGATGATCGCTGCAAACAGTTAGTGCCACCAAAACACTCAGGCTAACGATGTTTCTTGGTACACGGACATGATTTCCTCGCAAGGCGGCTCAGAGACTACCAACTGCAGCCCCTGCTGTTCTCTTACCTCCACACTGACCGACTGATCAGCTCATAGGGACGCGGTGATGACCTGCCGCAAACAACGATGCAGGGGCGGTAGAAGGGCCGAATCTTGTTGACGGGGGGCCTGTTCGCAGCGAGATACGTGAAAGCAATGCCGGAGCAAGATTCGATATTCGGCTCAACTATCTTAACGTGGAAGATGGTAGTCCTATGACGCGCCTGCGCATCGAGCTATGGCACTGCGATGCCCAGGGCCTGAGCGGCCGCCGCGTAGGCGGCCGCCGTGGCCGGGGTGTTGCCCTGGCTGCCGGGGCTGGTATCGCGGGACGACGGCTCTGCCGGGCAGGCGACGAAGGTGAGCAACAGGAAGAACAGCGGCGAATCAGTTGACGATAACGTCCATCAGCCAGATGCCGGATACCACGAAGCCAAACAGGCTGATGGTGGTCACGGAGGCGAAGATAGCCTGGTACATCGGCTCTTCGAGCAGGCGCAGGAAACCGCTCTGCTGGCCTTCGACAACGGCGTTCACATCACTTTTCAGGTCTTGAGATTGTTGCTGGGTCATGGGGTACGTCCTTTCATCACTCTAACTAATGGCTGCAAAAAATTTGCACGCGTACTCTAGAGTGCACACCGCTCGAAACAAGTCGCTAATCCCTGCAGGACCCTTCGACTTATTCGCAGTGTGGGGCGCCGCCAAGGCTAGTCATAACCATTTTTTACACAAACTGCCGGCCGGATTGAGTTGTATCGTAACAGCGGTGTGGTAGCGTATTAGCTGTCCAGATTATGAACATATCCCGGCTAAGCAGCCCCGTGCGCCTTCTCATCCCCCTTATTGTCAGCTTGGTGTTACCCGCCGTCCCGGCCACTGCGCAGGAGGACCTGGCGGAGATCGACCCGTGGGAGTCCACCAATCGCAAGATTTTTGGCTTCAACCGGTTTTTCGACCGCAATCTGCTGCGGCCGGTTTCTGCGGGCTATGCCAAAGTCATGCCGGACTCTGCGGAGCGTAGCGTGGCCAATGCGGTGGCCAACATCTACGAGGTGAACCGCTTTCTAAACTCCGTGCTGCAGGGCCGGCCTGACTCCGCCGCCATCAGCACCGCGCGCTTCATGGTCAACACCACGGTTGGCCTGTTCGGGCTGTTCGACGTCGCCACCAGGATGGGCATCGAAGTGCAGCGCGCCGACTTCGGCCAGACCCTGATGGTCTGGGGCGTCGACAGCGGCCCCTATGTCGTGCTGCCCTTCTTCGGGCCGCGCACCGTGCGCAGCGCCACGGGTTACTTCGTGGATACTTATGCGTCCATCCCCGCTGTGGCCTGGGATACCACATCCGCGTACGCATTCTGGACTGTGGAAGCCATCAGTTTCCGCGCGGGGCTGCTGGACTATGACGACCTGATCACCGGAGACGAATACGTGTTTATGCGTAGCGCCTACCTGCAGGCTCGACAGACCTTCCTGAACGGCGGCGTCCCGCCGGTCGAAGACTTCGCCGACGACGAGTACGACCTCGACTGGGACGACGAGGGCCCCTGAAATCATCCTGCGGGCTTGCGGCAGGCCGGTGTCGATTTAACTTCGACCCCTTCGGGGCAGGTGCTCAGCCAAGCTGCGACTGCAGGTAGTTCTCCAGGCCCATTTTCTCGATCAGCTCCAACTGCTGTTCCAGCCAGAAGGTGTGGTCTTCCTCGGTATCCGCCAGCATGCCTTCCAGCAGTTCCCGGGATACGTAGTCCTGCTCCTGCTCACAGAGGGCGATGGCCTGTTTCACAGCCTCAACCACGGCCAGTTCCAGTTCGAGATCATTCTGCAGCATTTCCGGCACCGTGGAGCCGACCTTGAGCGGCGTACGGTTGCCCACCAGGGGCACACCTTCCAGAAACAGAATGCGACGAATCAGGCCACTGGCGTGTTGCTTTTCGTCATCCATCTCATGATCGATGCGCTCATACAGCCGGTGCAGGCCCCAGTCCTCGAACATCCGCGAATGAATGAAGTACTGGTCCATCGCCGTCAGCTCTCCGGCCAGCAGGGCATTGAGCGTATCGATGATCGACTGTTTTCCTTCCATAGCATCATCTCCGGGTTTCCCAGATACCAGAGTAAGTGAATCACCGTCTGCCATCACCTCGGACAAGCAGACGAGAAGAACCTGTCAGCGGATTTTTGCCTGACTTTTGATTTGTGTCAGGCACTGGCCCGGCGCCGCTTCACAGCGAGCAGGCAGCGTCCGCAGAGCAGTGGCTACGGTCTAGCGGGGCCGGTAGCTAACGGACACCCGAAGCTGGCGGGGTTCGAATACGTGGTAGTGCACATCCTCGACACCCGCCTCAGGCTCACCGGGCAAGCGCGAGCCGTAAAAGTAGTCGATGTCGTGGTCATCGGAGTCGAGCACATTGAGCACATCGGCCTGCACCCGCCAGCTACCGCCTGCCCAGCCCAGCGCCAGGTTGACCATTGTTGAGCCTTCGGCCTCCACGCTGCCGTCCTCCACCAGCGGTGCACCGTCGAAGTAGCGCGCGCGCAGCGAACCAAACCAGCCGTTCGGGTACTGGGCCGAGATGGCGCCGCTGACTACCGTTTCCAGGGCACCGGGAATCTCGTCGCCCTCCGGCGCGCTGTCACTGAATTTGGCATCGGTCCAGGCGAAATCCGCCTCCAGCGACCAGACATCATTCAGCGCCCAGAAGTTGTTCAGCTCAAGCCCCCAGCGTTCGCTACCGCGACTGGGCTCGGTGGCGCCCGCATCCCCTACGAACAGGAGTTCCGAATCCAGTTCCAGGTACCACAGCGCCAACGAGCTGTTCCAGCCCGGTTTCCATTGGGTCTTGAAGCCCACCTCGGCGCCGGTTGACTCCACCAGGGGGTCTACCGGGGTGACAGCCTCGCCGGACACCGGGTCCACTGTCTGCACCACACCCCGCGCGTCGTTGGAATGAAAACCATAGCCGGCGCTGAGGTAGGCCTCACTGGTTTCGGAAAAGGCGTAAATCAGGCTGGCTTTGGGGCTATAGATCTCGTCGCTGTCGTCACCGGAATTGGCCGGGGCGTCAGCATCGACGTCGAACCAGTAGAAGTCGCCGCGCAGGCCGAGCACGGCGCGCCAGTTATCGGCGAAACGCCAGGACAGTTCGTAGTACAGGCCAAGGCTGCCCTGCTCCAGGCTATCTTCCCGCACGGTGCCCAGGCGTTGACGCCGCTGAGAGCGATACAGCCCCACCGTGTCGACATCGTCGTAGCGCATCTCAACCCCAAGGCTATGGTGAAAGTGATCCTGCTGGCCGCTCACCCAAAAGCGCTGGTAGCTGCCCCCGTAGATCGTGCGGTCGTCCCGTTGCTGGAATTGATCGCCGTTGACGGGGTCGTCCAGCAGGTAGGTGAAGTTGGACCAGAGGTTCATCTGGTAGTCGATCACGTAGGCGTTCCATTGGGAACGGTGGGACTCCCGCTCAAGCGTGTACTGCCCGGACAGGCTGTAGCGGTGCGTATCACCGCCCAGGGAATCATCGATGGAACCCAATTCATCGATCAGGCCCTGGTCCACGGCCCGCTCGGGAATCTGGTCCGCCGAATTCCAGCTGTTGTCGTAAAACATCGCCGTTGCCGACCAGTTACTGAGCTCACCGTTGCCGGCCAGCTTCACCAGGCCGTTGATCTTCTCCACATCCTCTTCGATATCCCGCCAGGGCCCATCGTAGACCTGCCCCTCGAAGGCGCCAGACAGGCTCATCTCACCAAGGTCCATCCCACCCATGGCCAACACCCGGCCAAAGCCGTTGCCACCGGCCGCAAAGGTGAGCCGCTGATCAGGCATCTGGTCGAAGGTCTCAATTCGCACTCCGCCGGCAGAAGAGAAATCCCCGAGTTCCGCGTGGTACGGGCCCTTGACGAAGGACATTTGCTCGATGGTTTCCGGGATCAGGAAATTGATATCGGTGTAACCCTGGCCATGGCCGTGGGAGCGCATATTGACGGGCATACCATCAATCCAGGTGGCGAAGTCGGTACCGTGGTCCAGGTTGAAACCACGCAGGAACATCTGGTTGGATTTGCCGGAGCCGCTATGCTGGGTGACGATCAGTCCCGGCACCGCTTCCAGCACGTCGCCCGGGCGTAGCAGGGGTCGAATGGCCAGGTCCATCTGCCCGATAATGCCCTCCGAGGCACTGCGCGCCTCGCCAACCAGCACCTGGCGGCGGCCGGTGACGATGGTCTCCTCCATGGTGCGGGTTTCCTGGTGGGCATGGAGCTGCAATGGCAGTAACAGCAACGCGGTGCCGCGAAACAGCAGAGTGGCGAGCATTCCTGTGCGCTTACAAGGCATAACTGACTCCAGAATGGGACGCTGTTGCCGTGCTACCGGTCGACTCACAGGGAGGTCCGGCGTAGCGGAAATCGACCATAGCAGAATTGTTCGAGTGTTTTGCAGCGTCAAGCTCCCCAGCGCCATAGCCCGCGGCTTTCCGGCGTTGTGACCCAGTCACCGTGCGGGGTAATGAACTTGCATGGAGCAGCCGCTGCAGCGCAACCGGCGCCCGGATCGAGTTGCCAGCCGCCCTAGCATAGCTATGATATAACATAACATTCACGACCCGATCCTTGAATTCCCGCCATGCAAACCGCCGCAACTCCAGTCGCTTCCCCGGTCGCCTCTTCGCCCCATGTGCTGGGGACCAGGCTCAGGGTGCTCGAGGCCATCACCTCCCCCGACGTCAACCTCAGCCTCTGGCGGCGCCCGGCCCAAGCGGACATCGCCCGCGAGGTAAGCACGCTGTCTGCCTCGCGTTTGCCAAAGTTGCGGCACCGGACCTCGGCAGACTCGTTCCCGGCAGACCTTAGCGCCCTGCTGCAGCGGCAAGGGCTGGAAGCGGCGGCATTCGAGCACCTGGTGTCTGACCTCTGCCTGCTGGCCGAGCAGTTTTTCAAACTGAGTGGCAACCGGGATGTGAAATTCCAGCTGGTAACGACTGACAGCGACAACTGCGGGCGCTTTCATGTCGACACCCGTTATCTGCGCATGATCTGTACCTACCAGGGCCCGGGCACCGAGTGGCTGCGCGACGACCAGGTAGACCGTTTCCTGCTGGCACGCGGCGCCCCCAATGACGCCGTTATCCGCTTCGGTGAGCCCTCCCACTTCCAGGCCTTCTGGGTGGGCATCATGAAGGGTGAGCCCGGGGGGTCGGGAAACGGCCTCGTACACCGCTCACCGTCAGTGGCAGGCTCCGGGCAAACACGGGTACTGTTCTGTCTGGACGCGGAGCCATAGAATGGCCTCTCCAGTCTGTATTCATAACCAGGAAACTTAAGGAACAAGCCATGGCGCTGTCTGATCTGCTCAATATTCGACAACTGTTTGGTGGTGACCCCAGCGAGCCCAGCCCGGAGGTCTACCGCGAACTGCTGGTGATGGTGCTGGCGCGGGCCACCGATGTAGACGCCTACACCGATGCCGCCGAAGTGGAAACCGTGCAAAAAGTGCTGCAGGAGCACCTCGGCGAGGAGATCAGCAGCGCAGACGTGCGGGTGGCCTCGAAGTCTGCGCTCTACGAAACCGCCCCGTTGGAAAAGTACGTCGCCCGTATCGGCCCGAAACTCCCCAAGGAACAGCGCATCAATCTGGTTCAGGCCCTGATCCAGGTGCTGCATGCCGACGACAAGGTGGCCAGTGCGGAGGCCGGCTACTTCAATATGATCTGTGAAGCCCTGCAGCTGAGCTATGCAGAGGTAGCGGGGCTGGGCGCCGAGTAGGGCCTTGCCCGCAAAGCCCGGCGATTCCCCGGCTCTCTAGAGCCGGGGCTCTCCTTCTCTGGCTGTTAAGTCCAGGCCTACCCGGTTACGCCTGCGCGCCTGCGGCCTTCTTGATCGGCAGTCTTCAACGCCCACAGAACGGTTTCGGGTTTCACCTCGGCAGGCTCGTTATGGATCGTCTCGCCCGGTGCGCAAGCCGTGCTGGCTACCAATTCCAGGTCCTCATCGGTAGGGTCCGGGAGGCCAATGTCGGCCAACGTGGTGGGCAGACCCACCGCCTCACAAAACCCGTAGACCTCATCGATCAGGTCGCGGCTTTTATCGGTGAGAAACAAAGCCGCAAGCACTCCGATGGCGACCTTCTCACCGTGCCAATATGCGTGAGTGGCCTCAAGGCTTGTCAGGCCGTTGTGAATAGCATGACAGGCGGCCAGCCCACCGCTCTCGAAACCCAGACCAGACAGTAGAGTGTTAGCCTCAACCACGTGCTCAAGAGCGGGCGTAACACTCTGTGTTTCAACCGCAGCTTTGGCGAGCGGCCCGTACTCAAGCAGCGTGTCATAGCACAACCGGGCCAGAGAATACGCCGTCATACTCCCCGGTCTCCCGGTCATGTTCGCCGCGCGGCGAATGCGGCATGAGTCTGCCTCAAACCAGGTGGCCAGCGCATCCCCCATGCCCGCCACCAGAAATCGCACCGGTGCCGCGGCAATCAACGCCGTGTCTACAACGACCACGTCCGGGTTGCGGGGCAATACCAGGTAGCTTTCGAACACGCCGGCTTCTGAGTAGATCACCGACAGCGCGCTGCAGGGCGCGTCTGTAGACGCCAGCGTGGGGACGATGACTACAGGAAGTTTCAGTTCATGGGCGACAGCCTTGGCGGTATCCAGCGCCTTGCCTCCACCTACACCAACGATAACGTCGCAGGCACCGGACCGGGCACTCGCGGTCAGGCGGTCGATCTCGGCCTGGGAGCACTCGCCGCCAAATTCTTCGAACATCACCGTTCCAGCGTTTGCAAAACCCGCCTCAAGCTGGGTGTGTAGCTCCGAGCGCACAAAGGGGTCTTCAATCAACAGTGGGCGAGCGCCAAGTCGTTCGCACTCTTCCCCCAATACGGTGAGAGCATGTGCACCTTGCAGGTAACGTCCGGGGAAAATAGTTGTCGTCAGCATGGTTCTTTTACCTCTTGTAGAAACTCGCTGTGAAAAGACAATCGCCACCCAGGCCACCTTGAGTGGTCTTGGCTGGCCAGCTTCACTCTACTAGTCGCAGAACCCTAATGCATATGCCGACACTGGCATGAAGCAGAATCCCGCATAGTGACAGTATGCGGTACATGTTAAGAGCAGATTGCGCCCTGACGGGCACAACACGCCAGGAGGTATTACAAGGACGTTTCAAGCACCCACAACGTCAAGCGTCAGCAGCAGGCGGGATTCCCCGGCCGGCACCGCGGGTGAACGGTGCACCAGACCGGCCTCTTCGTTGCCTTCCCAGAGCTCGCCTTTCAGGAGGGCGACGTCGCCCGCCTCCAACTGTTGTATGTCAGCCTCCCGGCGGTAGAGTCCGGATTCACTGTCTGGCAGACCATTGCTGCCCCGGCCCAGCCTGGCGCGATCAACAGACCCATGAGGCAGCCATTCGGTAGCGACACCGCAATAGGTCGTGACGAAGCGGCACGGGACATGGTCGACGTGGAATTTTGGGCACATCGCCTGGGAGAGAGCCGTAAGCCGCAGGCCCACCCGCTCAATGCCCAACAGGCAGCACAGCATTTCCACCAACTGGGCGGCATCTTCGCATAGCAATGGCGCCGCTTTACCGCCGAGGGCCTGCTGGATAGCGCGCTCGGCAGCTTCTGGTGACACTGTCATGGAGAGTTCTGGTGGGTAGGGTGAAGCGAGGATCTCTCGCACCTCTTCCACCAGCGGCTCCGGCAACTCGCGCTGCCAGATTACGATATTGGTGTCTTCCTCGTACACATCGGTCAAGACCGTGGGGTCCTGACTCTGACTGGCCCTGCGCTGCTTGCTACGGCCAGCGCGCCCGAAATCCAGCGCCGTTACGCGTCCCGCACTGGCCTGCGTCACGGGCCCGCCTCCCAGGCCGGGAACGGATCTTCCAGGGTGCTCCAATACTCCCTGCCGCGCAGCACCTCGTCTTCGCTCAACAGGCAGTCATCCAGCGCACGCGTGATCTCGTCCTGATCCAGGCCCTGGCCGATAAACACCAACTCCTGGCGCATGTCGCCGAAAGGCTCGACCCACAGCTTCTTGATGGACGCCAGGTATTCCGGGTCCTCGGGCCAGTTCTGCTTGGGCACCGCCGCCCAGAACATCCCGGCAAAACCGTAGCGCGCTATGCCGCCTGCCTGGCTCCACTGCCCGGCAAACTCCGGGCGGGTGGCCAGCCAGAAGTAGCCCTTGGAGCGCAGCAACTTGCCGTGGTGCGAGGGGCTGTGGAGGAAATCGTAAAACTTGCGGGGATTGAAGGGGCGCCGGGCGCTGTAGCTGAAGCTGCCGATGCCGTACTCCTCGGTCTCTGGTACATGCTCGCCGCGCATCTCCTTGAGCCAGCCCGGCGCCTGCTGCGCGCGCTGGAAATCGAACAGCCCGGTATCCAGCACCTCGTCCAGGTCCACCTGCCCTTCGGCGATGGGGATGATGCGGGCATAGGTATTGAGGGTTTTCAGAATCGCCGTCAAACGCTCGACGTCCCTGGCCTCGACCAGGTCGGTCTTGCTGATCAGAATGACATCGGCAAACTCCACCTGGTCGACCAGCAGGTCGGCCACGCTGCGCTCGTCTTCCTCACCCAGGGACTCGCCGGTCTCCTGCAGGAATTTCGCTTCCTCGTAGTCTTTCAGGAAGTTGACCGCATCGACCACCGTCACCATGGTGTCCAGGTTGGCGACGTCTGAGAGCGACACGCCCTCTTCATCGGCGAACGTAAAGGTCTCCGCCACCGGCAGCGGCTCGGAGATGCCGGTGGATTCAATCAGCAGGTAGTCAAAGCGGCCGTCCTTCGCGAGCTTGTTAACCTCTTCCAGCAGGTCTTCCCGCAGGGTGCAGCAAATGCAGCCATTGCTCATTTCCACGAGCTTTTCTTCACTGCGATTCAGGGACACTTCATTCTTGACGATCGCCGAGTCGATATTGATTTCACTCATATCGTTGACGATCACGGCAACTCTCTTGCCCTGCCGGTTGTTGAGCACATGGCTCAACACGGTGGTTTTGCCTGCACCGAGAAAGCCGGATAGAACGGTGACGGGGAGCGTGGCTCCAGTATTCGCTTGCATATGCGCTGGGTCCTGAGAAGATCAGATACGAGATGATACGTTGTATCATATCTTTCAGATGGGAGAAAAGAGGGCTTCCGCTATTTCAGTGATCCGCGCTACGCCCACATCAACGATGTCAGCGAATAGCGGCTTTTTTAGCCGCTGTTCTAGCGGCAAATGTCGGTAGCCCGCTCGCAGGCCTCGGCGATGAGCTCTGGCAGAACCCCATAGGCTGCATTCTCAGGGCGATTGTCCAACCAGCCCACATAGGCAAGCAGCCGGGCCAGCAGGAAGTTTGGCATCAACTCCCGCATCTCGTCGGTAAACGCCAGCCTCTCGCCGTAGCCTTCGACCAGACCTTCATAGGTATTGAGAAAGTCATCGTCGTCATACCAGGCATCGAACAGCGCCGTGGCCATGTCATACAGGTACCAGCCGTGGCCGGCATCGTCGAAATCGAAAACGATCACTCGCCCGCTATCGATCATGATATTTGAGGCGTGCAGGTCAGCGTGAATGACGCCGTACCGACCAGGGTCTTTTTCAAGAGAAGACAGGAGACTGTGCAAATAGCGACGCGCACGCTCCAGCGCCTGCTTTTGCGCCGGTGAGGCGGGGGCGGCCTCCCAGAAGCACCCCCAGAACGGACTGGGGCCCATCAGCCCCTGCTCATCAAGCGCATGGCGGACAAAGCCTGGCGGCGGTGTCCACTGCGATGCGTGCTGATGCATGGTCGCCATCACGCGGCCAAGCTGGCGAAAATAACCACGCTTTGCCGTCCCATCGGCCGACGTCTCGATAAAGTCGGCCAGCACGGTGCCGTTGATCCACCGGGTCAGGCCGACATATCGCATTTCCTCCGAGCCCGGCATCTGGACTTGGGAATAGTACTCGCCGTTGCTCGCCGGCACCGCCACCGGTGTTTCCAGCCCGGCAGTCCTGACCATGTCGTGCCACATGATCTCGGCGTTCAGCTCTTCCAGGCTGTGATAGCCCGGGCGATGAAGCCGGAGTGCATAGGTATCACCGGCCGCCTCCACTCGCAGCACGATGTTCTCGGAATGAGAGAAGACTGAGATTCCTTCTGCCGACAAACCCCAGTCGGACAGCGCAGCCGCCGCCGTCTCGCACAGCATCGCATCGTCGTAAGCGGGCACGGGGGTCACCCACTCACCACGTCGCGGAACGCCGCCATAAACTGCTCTGCGTGCTGATGCTCGAACACCAGCGGTGGCCGCAGCTTGAGCACGTTGTCATAGGCGCCTGCGGCGCCAATGAGAAAACCGCGATCCTTGAGCGCGTCGACCACCTGCTGGGCACCGTCTGCATCGGGCGCTCCCGTCTCCCGGTTCGCGACCCACTCCACACCAATAAACAAACCGTCGCCGCGCACCTCGCCTATGGACGGGTGTTCTATGGCCCTGAGCTGTTCGACTAGCCGTGCACCCACCTCAGCCACCTGCGCTTCCAGGCCCTCGCGCTCGATGACATCGAGCACCGCACTACCGGCAGCCGCCTGTACCGGGCTGGAGGCGAAGGTATTGAAATACCCGCTCAGACGGCGAAAGCGCTCGATGATATCGACATCCGCGATGGCCGCTGAGAGCGGAATGCCATTGCCCATCGGCTTGCCCATGGTGACGATATCCGGCGTGAAGCCGACGCTGTCGTAGCCCCACCACTGGCCGGTGCGGCAAAAGCCCGACTGGACTTCGTCGGAAATCACCAGTCCCCCCGCGGCCCTGACAATTTCAGCGGCGCGTGGCACGTAAGCTTGCGCAATCCTTGTGCCACCCTCATTGGCAAAGATCGGACATAGAATGAAGCAGGCAACAGGGTTGCCCGCAGCCTGCAGGGCGTCGACGGCGCGTTTCACATCCTCCAGGTAGTGCTCGGCAATGTCCTCATCCGACAGCCCCTGCTCCGGCGCCCGATAGGCATCAGGAAAGCGCACCGGAGAGATATCGGGGTCATCCCGCTCGCCTGCGAAGGTGAGTTTGTCCACCAGGTCGGAGTTGCCGTGGTAGGCCTTGTCCATGCAAATGATCGACCGCCTGCCCGTGGCCGCCCGCGCGGCTGCGATGGCGATTTCATTCGCTTCGGTGCCGGTGCAGGCGAAGACAATGCGATTCAGGCCTGGCGCATGCCGGGCAATCATGCGCTCCGCGTAGGCCACCACGCCCTCGTGCAAATAGCGGCTATGCACATTGAGCGTCTGCGCCTGCCGATGAATCGCCTCAACCACGTGCGGGTTCGCGTGACCGACACAGGGCACGTTGTTATACATATCCACAAAGCGGCGCCCGCTGTCATCAAACAGGTAGACACCCTCGCCTCGCACGATGTGCAGGGGTGACTTGTAAAACAAGGGTGCACCTGCGCCAAAGGCGCGGTCACGGCGTTCGCGAAGCGTGTACTGGGACATCGATTTTCTCCCTATACCTGACCGCCATCTGCGCCGGTAAAGGCCCGGCTCACTCCTGTCATGTCAGCAAGCAGGGCGCCCAGGCAGACATTGGTATGCCCTGGCAGCGCGTTGTCCAGCACGGGGGAAGCGGACGGCTGTGGCGTGGCTCGATAGCCATTCTTGGTGTTGTCCCGGCATCAGCCGCCGGTGCCGAAGGCGCCCTTCCCCACCCCCTCGAAGGCCTTCACCAAAACGTCGCCTGGCGTATCGCTGGCGACGCGCTCGGCCAGGTGGATGGCAATGTTTTCCACCGTGCTGACCTGCGGCACAACAAACACCTGTTCACTGGGCAGGCTGATGACAAAGTCGCCCTGGGCCGCGGTGTAGGCCAGCTTCAGGTGCGGAATGCCCTGGTGCTCAAACTCCTCAACGATATGACTGTCCGTCGCGATATAGATATCAGTGAGGCGGTCCGCCCACAGCGCCTCCAGCTCGGCGTTGCGCTGCCCGTCAATGAGGATTTCGATGCGGGAACGGTGACCGTGAGCTATCCGCTGGCACTGGCCCTGGTGCTTCTGCAGGCCATGGGTGTAATGAAAATAGGCGCCATCAATCGCTTCCGGACGCAGCTTGATGAGCACGTCCTCGACGTTCTCCGGCAGTATGCTCTTCAACTGGGTCTGCAAATCCTGGGCGAGCTGCAAAGGGTCCACCGCTTCCGCCGCCAGCAGCAGCACCGCATCACGCGGCGACTCGTGGCGAATCTCGGCGCCAGAGCTCAACTGAAAATCCACCGACAGTTGCTCACCGGCAATGCGGGTGCTGCAGGCCGATGAGGCCGCCGGCACCAGCAGGCGATGGTCGGCCTGCGCGTCGATGAACTGCTTGATCTGCTTTTTGACATGGCCGAAGTCGAACACCATGCCCTGTTCATCCAGCTCGCCGGTCAGTTCGATATCCACGATCCAGGATTCACCGACCACACCGCGCTCCCGATCCAGGAACGAGAAGTCCATTACCGTCAGATTATCTACAAATAGCCTGGCCAAGTGCGCCTCAAGTTTTTCAGCAGCGGCTGAACCGCTGAATTCGTGGGACGCCTATGGTACCAAGGTGGCCAGGCTATAGAAGCCGTGTTTAGAAACTGCCGCTGATGGTGAGCCGCGCGTTGAGTTCCTCGCCGACAGTCGCCTGGTGGGTACTGTGTGAGGTGGGAAAGTACCGCTCATCGAACAGGTTTTCGACGTTGAGCTGCATGCGCAGATTGTTGGACAACTCGTAATACACCGCCGCATCGACGCGGGTGTAGCTGGGCAGCACCGCGGTACCGCCGTCGGTGATCAGCGATTCATCCTGGTAGGTGGCGCCGAGACCAAAACCCCACTGGCTGTTGAGCTGATACACCCCCCAGATCGAGGCCATGTTTTCAGGCAGTTCGCGGGGCTCGTCACCGCCACCGGTCTCACCGTCGAAATAGCTGTAACCGCCGCGGACGTAGAGGTTGTCACCCAACTGGCCTTCGATCTGCACCTCAAAGCCATCCACCTCAAGACCACGCACCTCAAAGTTCTCTCCGGTGTCGTTGTCGATGTCTGCGCGCGTCTGCTCGTTCTCAAAATAGGCCATGGTCAGGCTCAAACCGGATTCGAAGTCCCATTTCATGCCGATCTCCCGACTCTCGAATTCGTCCGGATCCAGGTCGTCGGCATCGCCGTTGATATTGGCGTACTGCTCGCCACTGCGCGGCAGGAAGGTTTCGCTGTAGCTGGCGTACAGGGAAATGTTCTCCCGGGGTTTGTAGATCAGGCCGCCGCGCGGCGTAATCTCGTCGTCATTGCGATTGCGGGTTTCGCCGGCCGGCACGTTGAAGACTTCGATATCGAAATTGTCGTAACGGGCGCCGACCACCAGGGAGAACTGCTCGGTGAGCGCGATCTCGTCCTGGATAAAGAAGGAGTAGACCTCGAGATCCACCCGGGTGTCGTCATTCAGGTCCGCTGTGAAGTCGTTGGTAACCACCTGGCCGGCGGCGTTGACCCCTACCCCATTGCGCAGGTTGAGCGGCCGCGAGATGGAGAAGATCTCGTTGTCGTCTTGGGTGCTGTCCCAAAAAGCGTTGTAGCGGTCCTGGTCGGAGGAGGTGTCGATGTACTCTGCCCCGAATAGCAGCGTGTGCCCGACGCTGCCGGTATCGAACTGACCCACCAGATTGCCGGTGAAAATGAGGTTTTGCCGGTCCGTGGTGTCCAGGTAGCCGTCGAGCGTGACCTCATCCGGCGAATTTTCCTCGTCGTAAGCTGACGCGTAGAAGTTCTCGTAGAGCTTGTCATAGTCACCGTAGAAGGCGCTGACGTTGCCCTTCACAGCATCGGAGAACTCGTGCTGCAGGCTGGCGCGGAAAAGGTGCGCCTCGAGGGTCGCGTCGTTCAGTTCGCGGTCCCCGAAGACGATGTCGTCAAAGCGCTCGACCGGCTCACCGTCTGCGCCGGTGACGATGCCGCGATCGATAAACTGGCTGTGGTCGATGTACTCGTAGGACACATCGAGCACCGTGGAGTCGCCCAGCACAAATTTCGCGGTGGGGTTGACGCCCCAGCGCTCACCGTCGGCAAAGTCACGCTCACTGTCCAGGCCTTCGTAGTAGGCATTGAAGCGGAAGGCGGTGTCTTCATTGACTGAATAGTTGCTGTCGAACTGTACGTTGTACTCACCGAAGGAATCCATCGACGCGCGGAAGGTGTTGAAGTTGTTGCCCACCACGCCCTTCTTGGTCACCCGGTTGAGAACCCCGCCGGCGCCGCCACGGCCGAACAGCAGGGCGTTGGGGCCGCGCAGGATTTCGATCTGCTCGAGGTTATACAGGGGCCGGAAGTACTGAACGTCGTCCCGGGTGCCGTCGATGTAGAAATCAGCGGTAGAGCGTATACCCCGGAAAACAATGGCATCGCGGTGCGCCTCACCCTGGGAATTGTTGACGCCCGGGGTGTAGTTGATCAGGTCACCAATAGTCACAAAAGCCTGGCGCTGCATCTGCTCCAGGGTAACGATGGAGAGACTCTGGGGCACATCGAGAATCGGGGTGGGCGTACGCAGGGCGTTGACCCGCTCCGACTGCAGGTACTTTCCTCTCACCACCACTTCTTCCTGGGCCCTGCCCTCAGTTGAGGCGGTCTGGGCACTGGCTATAGCGGGCAATACGGCGGTGCCCAGGGCAGCCAGGTAGAGGGAATGACGCTTCATTGCGGGGAATACTCCGGTATTTTTCAGGGAATTAGAACGTTAGTGCAGTTGCAAATGAAAATCAATCTTATTTGCAGGTAAAACTACCCTAACGGATCGTCCGCTTGAGGGCGGCGTGGGCATTACTGCATGCAAGCCTATACAGCCCTCGGAAGAACGTAACCCAGAGCCTCACGCAGCGGTTGCCTGGCTCGGGTGATCAGGTGTATGCAGGGCTCAGACGCTAGAACCAGGCCCGAAAACCTGCCACCACGGCGAGTTCCCGGGGGTCACCGCCGGCTTCCTCGACAAGGTCTGCGGTATCGTTGAAATCCCCTCCCCAACTGACACCGAGATACGGTGCGAATTCGCGGCGAATCTCGTAACGCAAGCGCAGTTCCGCGACGCAATCAAAGAACCCACTGCCAATGCCCACTTCCCTGTCGGACGATGCTGCAAAGTTGAGCTCGAGCCGCGGCTGCAGGATGAGACGCTGGGTGAGCCGGAAGTCGTATTCGACCTCGAGACGGGCCGAGAGCTTACCTTCATCACTGAGGAACAGCGCAGAATCGACTTCAAACCAGTAAGGCGCCAGCCCCTGCGCGCCAAACACAAGGTGGCTTCGACTGGGGGATGGTTCCAGATCCTGCCGGATGCCCGCCTGGATATCCCAGAACGCGCTCACAGCGCGGCTGTAGAGAAACTGCAGTTCCGCTTCTTCCGTGCCTTCGCCCTCCACGTATTCGCCCTCGGTTTTCACCCAGAGCTTGTTGGCATCCGTGCCCAACCAGCCCTGGGCTTCCCAGACATAGGCATCTTCACTGTCTGCCGCGCTGTACTCGAGGCGCTCGGCAATCACCAGACTGTTGAGCTGATTGCCATGGCCTTCTTTCAGCGCCTCTCGCGCTGCAGCCATGGCCTCGGGATCATAGAACGCGTCCGCCGCGGTCTGGGCACTGGCATCGCTGACAAACAGGACGAAAGCGATGCCGCACAGAGTGCCCAAGGGCTTCATACCGGGGCGGGCTCGTCAATCACCGAGACCACACGCATCATCCCGGCATGCATGTGATACAGCAGGTGGCAGTGGAACGCCCAGTCGCCGACCGCGTCCGCCGTGATGTCCACCGACATCTTTTCACCGGGCTTTACCACGATGGTGTGTTTACGCGGTTTGAAGTCGTCCTCGTTGGTGACCACTTCAAAGAACATGCCGTGAAGATGGATCGGGTGCGGCATCATCGTGTCGTTGACCAGGGTGAGACGCACCCGCTCATTTCTGTAGAGCTTGATGGGCCCGTCGACCTCGGAAAATTTGAGGCCGTCGAAGGACCACATGTAGCGCTCCATATTGCTGGTGAGGTGCAGTTCCAGTTCGCGCTGCGGTGGGCGCACGTCGGGGTTTTTCTCCCGCGCCCGCAGGTCGGTATACACCAGCACCCGATGATTCGCATCCTGCAGGCCGAGGGGCCGCTCGCTTAATCGGTTGACCGGGTTCATGGCAAGGCCTACCACACCGGGGCCTTTGGGGTGCTTGTGCTCCTGTTGCGCTGCACCTCCACCGTGATCCATTTCATGCCCCATGGCGGCGTGATCCATGCTGCCGTGATGCATGCCGCTGTGGTCCATTCTGCTGTCGTCCGTGGCACCGTGTTCGCCATGGTCCATGGCCATGTCTTTCATAGTCAGCGTGGGCCGTGGCCGCAGCGCCGGCACCTCGGCAGAGAGCCCTTGCCGCGGTGCCAGGGTCGCACGGGCGTAACCGTAGCGGTCGTTGCTCTCGGCCATCAGGGTGTAGGCACGATCATCGGGCTGAACGAGAACGTCAAAGGTTTCGGCAACACCGATCTGGAATTCGTCGGTTTCTACGGGATCGACCGGCAGGCCGTCAGCCTGCACGACGGTCAGGGGCAGGCCGGGGATCCTGACATTGAAGATGCTCATCGCTGAGGCGTTGATGAATCGGAGCCGAACCCGCTCCCCGGGTTTGAACAGCCCGGTCCAGTTGTCCTGCGGGCCATGCCCATTGATCAGGTAGGTGTAGGTGGCACCGGTGACGTCCGCGATATCCGCCGCATTCATGCGCATCGCGCCCCACATCAGCCGGTCGTCGACCGTGTTGCCAAATCCCGCCTCGCGACTATCGCGCAAGAACTCGCCAACCGTGCGTTGCTGAAAGTTGTAGTTGTCCGGCATCTTCTTGAGCTTGGCAAAGACCCGATGCGGATCCTCAAAGGTCCAGTCCGAAAGCAGTATCACGTACTCCCGGTCTGCGGAATCCGGGTCTGCACCCTTTGGTTCAATGACCAGCGGGCCGTAGTGCCCGCTCTGCTCCTGCAGCCCCGAGTGGCTGTGATACCAGTAGGTGCCCGCCTGCTTGAGCGGGAACTCATAGATAAAGGTTTCCCCCGGCTTGATACCCGGGAAAGTGACTCCCGGCACCCCATCCATCTGGAAAGGCAGCAGGATGCCGTGCCAGTGAATCGAGGTGTCTACAGGCAACCGGTTGGTGACCCGCAGGGTGACCGTCTCACCCTCGCGCCAGCGCAGCAGCGGCGCGGGGAGCTGGCCGTTCACCAGGATGCCGTTGCCGGCGCGCCCGTCGATACTGCAGGGCGCCCTGTCGACGCTGAGGTCGAATACGTTGCCCGTCAGCGGCCGCATGCCCTCCAGACTTGCAGAGTTACCACTGCGCGCCCAGGGCGGGAGCACCAGGTTCAGGCCGAGCGCGGCCACCGTGAAAGCCCCCTGGCGAAGAAATCGCCGGCGGCCCAGATTGAGATGATCAGCGCTTTGCATTGCCCTATACTAAATACCCCCGGGGGGTATACGTCAAGGTGCAGATATGGACCAGGAACGAGACAAGACACTCAGGCGCCTGGCGCGCATCGAGGGGCAGGTGCGCGGGGTAGTGAGGATGATCGAATCCGACCGCTACTGCATGGACGTGCTGCAGCAGTTGCGGGCGATACAGTCAGCACTGGCCAAGGTGGAAGATGCGGTGCTCAAGGACCATGCCTCGACCTGCGTGGAAAGGGCCATCGCCTCCGGTGATCCGGACGACCAGCGCCAGAAGTTCAATGAGCTGGTCGACCTGATCTCCAGAACAAAAAACTAGTCGGCGTTACAGTGTTGTACCTGACCGGAGGCGTCCCCAGCGCTTGTTTGATTCAACAATTGGGTTGTAGTCTGCGTTGCAGCCGCGAA
Source organism: Halieaceae bacterium (assembly GCA_028282105.1). Taxonomy (GTDB): domain Bacteria; phylum Pseudomonadota; class Gammaproteobacteria; order Pseudomonadales; family Halieaceae; genus JANQIO01. Next base: position 36,782 of record JANQIO010000065.1, read on the forward strand.
CGATAAAGGTACTCTCCATGCAGGCACTGCGTCTTCTCGTTACGCTCCTGGGACTTACAGCAAGCAGCATCGCAGTTGCCACTGACTGGCAGGCGAAGGCAATACGGCAGGAAATCACCTTGTCGAGCTTCGAGTTTCATACCGGCGACGTGCTGCCGTCGATCTCCATGAGCGTGTATACCCTGGGGACGCCGCACCGTGACAGTAGAGGCAAGATCACCAACGCGGTGATGCTGTTACATGGCACCGGCGGTAGCGGCCGCTCGCTGCTACGGCCGATGTTTGGCGATGAACTGTTTGGCCCCGGACAGCTTCTCGATATTGAAAAGCACTACATCATCTCGCCCGACAACCTCGGCCATGGGGATAGCTCCAAGCCCAGCGACGGCATGCGCGCCGCTTTTCCGCGCTACAACTACGACGATATGGTGCTGGCGCAATACCGGATGCTGACCGAGGGACTCCAGGTCGACCAGCTCAGCCTGGTCATCGGTACCTCCATGGGCTGTATGCACAGCTTTGTCTGGGGCATCTCTCGACCAGACTTTGTGCGTCGTTTCGTGCCACTGGCCTGCAATGCCATCGAGATCGCCGGGCGCAACCGCATGATGCGGAAGATGGTGATTGACGGCTTCAGGCAGGACCCTGCCTACAACGGCGGAAACTATGATAAGCCCGCTGAACTGCGTATGGGCCAAACCATCCGTACCTATACGCTTTCACTGGCCGGCCCAAATCCATACCGCCTGCAGGCCGTCTACCCAACCCGCGAACAAGCCGAGGAAGCGCTAAATGGACGTATGGAACAAGCGCTGAGCAGCCCGGTCGATCCAAACGATACCATCTACCAGTTCGACGCCTCTAGAGACTACAACCCGGCCCCGCGCCTCGCGGAGATCAAGGTGCCAGTGCTGTGGATCAACTCCGCCGACGATTTCATCAATCCTCCCGGCCTGGGCAAGCCTGAAGCTCTGGCGGCGCAGATGCCGAAGGCCAGGTTTGTCCTTATTCCGGCGAGTGAAGAGACGCGGGGGCACGGCACGCATACCGCCGCTCGCTTCTGGAAAGACGCGCTGGCGACTTTTCTTGCAGAAAATCCCTAGGCGAAACGCCGGGGCGGGTCGCTCCGGCATGCCGAGCAGCGCCATCCAGGCGCCGCCGGCGGGGCTAGTGATCGCCGAAGTGCCGCTCGGTCTGTTCGTAGCGCTCTTGCGCTTCTACAGACATGGTGGCAATCGGCCGTGCCTCCAGTCGACCCAGCCCGATTTCCTCGCCGGTTTTCTCGCAATAGCCATAGGTGCCCTGGTTGATGCGCTCGAGGGCGGCGTCGATTTTGCGCAGCAACTTGCGCTCCCTGTCGCGGGTTTTCAGTTCCAAGCCGAACTCGGTTTCCAAACTCGCCCGGTCGTTTGAATCCGGGAGATTGCCGGCTTCGTCCCGAAGGTGATGAATCGTACGATCCACCTCTTCCATCAGCTCCTTTTTCCAGTTTTCGAGAATCGTCCGAAAGTGCTGGAGCTGAGCTTCGCTCATATATTTTTCGTTTCTCTTGGGCTTATAGGGCGCAACACCATAAATGCTGAGATCGAATGTGCTGGCCTTGCCAGGCGCCCTGGCCGCAGCCTTCTGCTTTGAACCCTCAGTCTTTGCCGGCATCTGGCTCCTCCTCTACCGTCTTGTATACCGCCTTGCCTACCATCCAAGACACTGCGATGCCGCCGACGACCCAGTCGATAGTCGCCAGCGCCCCGCCCCTCTCGGGCGCAGCGTGCCACCAGGTTTGTAGGTGGCTTAAAACCCGTACCGTGTTCATGCAGACAGGCGGCGGCCTCCCGCACTGAATCAGCACTTGGATATCGCAGTGATAATATGTAATGTTATATCGTTGCATTTTGTGGCGACAAGATAAACCACAGCAAAATGCCCCGCTTGCCGGAGTGCGCGCAATTCGCAGTTTCTCATCGCGGCACTCTGCGCGCCTGGCGGATAATTGCTAGCTGGCTCCAGTAAGACAACCGCAACACATGAGGTGCACTCGATCGATGACCGATACCCGCGGCTTCTACTTCCAAAGCTACGAAGAATGGCGCCATGCCATCACGCAGCGTTGCCGGATTGACCTCACACCGGAGTATGCTCGCGCTCGAATCACCGCGCTTCGCAACCCGGGTGATAGCGCCACGCGAGAATTCACTGATCTGTACGGCGATGCCTACCTGCAGCAGGTCATTGAGTGGTTCGAGCAAGCCGAACGGAGCGGCCAATGAAAAATGCCCCGAAAGTGGCTGAATCGCCGATGATTAACTAGCATTGCGGTGTCCCTGGACCCTTGCGCCCGCCGCGGATACGCCAGTGATGGCTTCCACCGGTCACCTACTTCACTACTAACCCAGGTAGAGCTATGCACACAATAATGAAACGCTTGCTTCCAGTCGTTCTCTGCGTCCTGTGTTCCACAGGCTTCGCGCAGACCCTGACCACCGAGCAGATGGAGCAGTTACAGTTCCGTCATATTGGCCCCATTGGCAATCGCCTTATCTCGGTGACCGGTGTCCCTGGTGATCCAATGACCTACTACGTGGGCGCGGCTTCCGGTGGTATCTGGAAGTCCACCGACGGCGGCCTGAACTGGAAGCCGGTGTTTGATGGACAGCGCGTACACTCCATTGGCGCGTTGGCGCTGGCGCCTAGCGAACCAGAGATTGTGTATGCCGGTACCGGCGAGTCCTTTATTCGCTCCAATGTCTCACTGGGTAATGGTGTTTGGCGATCGACCGATGGCGGCGACAACTGGTCGCATATGGGGCTGGAAAACACCGGGCGCATCAGCCGCATTGTGGTGCATCCCAACAACCCCGAGGTGGTCTACGTGGCAGCGCTGGGGCACGGCTACACCCCACAGAAAGAGCGTGGCATCTACAAGAGCACCGACGGCGGTGCCAGTTGGACCCAGGTTCTGCACGTGGATGAGGACACCGGCGCTTCAGACCTGATCATGGATCCCTTCAATCCGCGCATACTGTTCGCGGGTATGTGGTCCCTCGAGATGCGGCCCTGGACCAGGAAAAGCGGCGGGCCGGGCGGTGGCATCTACAAATCTCTCGATGCGGGCGCGACCTGGAATAAGCTGGAAAGTGATGGTCTGCCTGAAGGCGAGGTGGGAAAAATCTCCCTGGCCATGACCGCGGCACAGCAGGGCCGACTCTATGCTCTGATAGAGACCGGCGACGGCATCCCGCTGGATGGAGAAGATACCAACACCGGCGAGCTGTGGCGCTCTGAAGACCGCGGTGAGACTTTCACCCTGGTCAACTCAGACCGCGACCTGTCGGGCCGCGGCGCCTACTACACGCGCAGCACCGCGTCACCGGACAATCCCAACGAAATCTATTTCTTCTCTGCGGCCTACGCGACCAGCATCGATGGCGGCAAAACCACGACCGTCGCCAAGCCCGGAAGCGGCCCAAACTGGGACCACCACGAAATGTGGGTGGACCCGACCAACGGCGACCGGCAAATCGTGGTCGGTGATGGTGGACTGTCGATCAGCCACAACCGTGGCCAATCCTGGCACCGCGTACAGTTGCCGGTGGCCCAGCTCTACCACGTGACCACCGACACGGAGGTGCCCTACAACGTACTGACCAACCGCCAGGATGGGCCTTCCATGAAAGGTCCCAGCCGCAGCCGCAGCCAAACCTTCTTTGGCTCTTTTATTGGCACCGGCCTCTGGCATGACGTGGGCGGCGGCGAGAGCGGGTTCGCCACCGCCGACCCGACGGATCCAAACATCATCTGGTCCAGCGCCTCTGGGTATGGGGCCCTGGGCGGCGTTGTCGTTCGCTATGATCAGCGCAACGGCCAGTTCCGGCAGGTGGAAGTCTGGCCAGAGCTCACCGCCGGCACGCCCGCCGCGGACGTCAAGTATCGTTTCCAGTGGACCTTCCCACTGCTGATATCTCCGCACGACAACAACACGGTGTACGTCGCCAGCCAATACGTGCACCGCACCAACAATGGCGGCCAGAGCTGGGAGATCATCAGTCCCGACCTCAGTCTCAATGACGTCAGCAAGCAGCAGTTTTCTGGCGGACTTACGGGCGACAACATCGGCGTGGAGTACGCCAACGTGGTCTACGCCCTCGATGAATCGCCACTGAAACAGGGCCTGCTGTGGGCGGGCACCAATGACGGGCAGGTGCATGTGAGCCAGGACGGCGGCGCTAACTGGACCAATGTCACCCGGAAGATTCCGGGCATCCCCAGCTACGGCGCCGTTCGCAATATCGAAGCCTCCCAGCACGATGAGGGCACCGCCTACCTGACCGTGGACGCCCATGAAATGGGCGACTTCGAACCCTACGTCTACAAGACCACCAACTACGGGAAATCCTGGAAGAAAATCACCGCGGGCATTGAAGACAGCCCCCTGAGCTACGCGCGGATGGTCAAGGAAGATCCGATCAACCCGAACCTGATCTACCTGGGCACGGAAAACGCGCTTTACTTCTCTTTCGACCAGGGCAAGCGCTGGCAATCGCTGATGACCAACCTGCCTTCCAGCCCCATGTACTGGATGGACATCCCGGAGCACTTCAACGACCTGGTCGTGGGCACCTACGGTCGCGGCATCTGGATTCTGGACGACCTCACTCCCATCCAGCAGTTCAGCAGCGACGTCGCCTCCTCCGAGTTGCACCTGTTCGACCCGAAGGACGCCTACCGCCTGCACCCGGTGTCGGCTGTCATGCAGTTCTTCAAGGAAGCGTCCTTCGGTGATGACCCGCCGGCAGGCACCTCGCTCCACTTCTGGCAGTCGGAAGAACCCGATGAGGATCAAAAGGTATCTCTCGTTATTGCCAACGCCGCTGGCGACACCGTTCGGACCATCGAGCACGAAGGCGTCGCCGGTATGAACCGGGTCTGGTGGGATTTCAAGGAGGACCCGACTACCGAACTGGTGCTTCGCACCAAACCCATCTACGCCGACTGGTTCCCAATGAAGGACGATGGAACGCGCGAGTCGCTGGTCAAGCCGCTGTCCGTATTGGCTAGCCCGGGCGTCTACTCCGTCACCCTGAAGTCCGGTGACTTTGAGCAGACGCAGAGCTTTGAACTCAAGAAAGACCCCAACTCAACAGGAAGCATCGAAGATATCCGTGCGCAAAAAGCCCTGCTCGACAAGATCCGAGCGGACTTTGAGTCGATGTCCATCGCTGTCAACGAGGCCGAACGACTCCGCAGGCAGCTCCGCGACCTGATGCCCATGGTGGACGAAGACATGCGCGGCGAGTTGGAGGCCTTGGACAAGCGTATTACCGGCGTCGAGAACCAGATACTGCAGCTCAAGCACACCGGCAAGGGCCAGGACGTGATCCGCCTGCCCGGCATGCTGATGGAGAAGCTGGCTTATCTCGCCTCGACGGTAGCAATCGCCGATTTCCAACCGGCCGACCAATACGTCGAAGTCTACGATAAGCTCCACGCCGAGTGGACTGAGCTTGAGCGAAGCTGGACCGCGTTGAAAGACGGCGACGTGGCCGCCATGCGCGCAAAGCTGATCCAGCTTGGGCCGTTGATCGTCAAGGCGGAATAGGAAAGGGGCTGAGGTTTGTCTGTCATCGACGATGAACGCCCGTTGACGGCTGGAGACCGACTCACAGGAATCCGGTAGCGCCGTGGCTACGGCCTACCTTGCAGACACCCAGGCCCAGGTCGGGCAGGGACCTGGTCGTCCAGCTTCCTGGTGTAGAACCGGCTGTAGGGATCAAGCGAGTACTCTCCGAACGGAGGACATTCCGTGAACCCATAGCGCTTATACAGCGTGACCGCCGGGTCGAATGCGCTGTGGGTTCCGGTCTCCAGGCTGACCGCGTGATAGCCCCTACTGCCGGCCTCATTCAGTATGACTTCCAGAAGCTGCCGCCCAAGCCCTTGCCGCAGGTACTCGGGGTGCGTTTTCATTGACTTGATCTCACCGGCTGCAGGTGCGAGTTCCTTGAGCGCCCCACAGGCCATGACCCGGCCTTCCCTTCGGGCACTCCAAAACGTGATGCTGGCATCCTCTAGCTCGCTCATATCCAGCGCGTGAATACTCTCTGGTGGAGAATATTTGTACATCTCCTCGCGGTGGAGCCTGAGCAAATCCACCACACCGCCATCCGAGAGATCGTCTACAGCAATTTGAGTATCCATAAACCGTCCAAAGCAAACACCAGCTGATGAGCTCGGCGTTTGGCGCCAGGGAGAGTGTAGATCACATCGCGGGTGTTGTTACGCACTCCGGTTCCTCATTAGCAGCCAAAGCAGCAAGCCGCCCTGCGCTGCGAGCCATCGATATCTCTGGACCCGGGGTATGGGCTCGGGCAGCGGGGAACCGCCGCACTAGGGGCCCGAAATCTGGAACTCTATGCGACCGAAGCTGCCGTAATCCGCTACATATCTGCCTGTCTGAAAGGCAATGCCGCGCCCGCAGGTACCCGTAAGCAACAAGCCACCCTGAACGAGATTCAGACCACGGTGCCTGGCTTCGCCCAGGCACCAGTCTACCGCAGTCTCCGGCCCGCCCAGCGAATCGCAGGCCGAAACTTCCAGCAGGGTCCGCCCATCGCATTCCAGGCGGATCATTGTTTCAGACAACTGCTCAAGCGCGCCCATTTCCCAGTCTACAAAGTCGCCACACAGGTAACGGTCAGCCCCGAGGCTGGAAAGCACCAGATTGGCCGGGGTGAAATCCTCTGGCCGGGAGAACGATAGATGAACAAACTCGAGGCTGGGGCCAAAAGCTACCGGCTTTCCTGAGGAGTCCAGCGAAATACCGAGTTCGCACTCAATCTGCGCATGCTCTCGGTGCTGAAGAGTTTCACCCGCCTGAACGCTTCCCCAATCGTACAGGAAACCCAGCAGCGCGCCGTCTAGGCCGAAAAGCTGTTGCACTTCGGCATTCGTCAACCCTGCCTTCAACCCGGCAACCTGGCCATCACACACCAGGTCGGCGATCTCCGGCAGCGCGGCATAGGCCTCCTCCACCGAGATTCCCTGGGGAAACTCCGGGAGGGTTTCGTGCGACCGGACAGCCTCCGCCAGATCACGCGTAAACGATGGGTCCAGCGTCATAGCCTCCGCTCCTGAAATGCGGCGCAACTGACAGTCATCTCAGACCATGGCAAAGCGATGGCTAGCGAAGGCTATCGGCAATCGTCGTTCTGTGTAGCAAGCGGTCGTAGCCATCATATCCGCCGGTTGCGGAATGCAGGACTGACCGGTTATCCCAGAGCACCAGCATGTCCTTTTCCCACTTGTGACGATAAACGAAGGCTTCGTTGGATTGGTGGGCATACAGTTCCAGCAGCAGTGCGTCGGCATCTGCCTTCTCCATGCCTACAAAGCCCTGGATGTAGGCCAGGGAGGAGAACAGCGCTTTTTTACCCGTTTCATGGTGGGTTTTTACCAGGGGATGCTCGCGCTTTTCGCGAGCCTTCTCGCTGGGCAAAATGACCATGCTGCGCTTCTTGTTTTCCTCACTGTCGCCGTATACCCCGTCGGGGGCGTACCCCAGTTCCGCCGAGTGAATGGCGATGAGGTTTTCCACCCTGGCGCGCAACTCCTCGGGAAGGT
>JANQIO010000072.1 GCA_028282105.1 Halieaceae bacterium
TCGTGCTAGCCAGTGGTTACTTACAGGTTTTCGGGAGGTTGCGTGCCAAGTAGCGGCCACTTAACAAGTCAAGGCTGCAAGGCCGCTTCGCGCCGGGACGGCCTGACGGCCGCCCCAGCTTGAAGCGTTATGAGTCGCTGGGTGCCTCATGATATCGATAGAGAAAGACAGCAACGCCGAGCAGGTTTTCATGCATGGAACCCCCGAGGAACTGCGTTGGTTGGCTGCGAGATTGGAAGCTATAGCAGCGGAAGCTGAAAAGTCCGGGCATTCCCATGATCACTTTATGACTCCAGACTGGGGTGGCAATGAGCTATCTAGCGAGCTTCAAGGGGCGCAAGAGTCTCACGCAATCGTAAATCACCTCATCGTCTATGGATGGGCTGAGAAATAATGAGCGCAACTCATAACAAGTCAAGGCTGCAAGGCCGCTTCGCGCCGGGACAGCCTACCGGCTGCCCCAGCTTGAAGCGTTACATGTCTTCTGGAGGGCTCATTTGAAAGCGACGATCTCACACATAAACACCACAATCGGCCGCTACGCAGCTAAGTTCGAGGATGAGAATGCGTATCTCATCTTCGACCTTATGGACTCATCCGAACCTGAAGTAGGTGATGAGATTTCTCATCCTGATTTCTACTCAATGGGATCAGAAACCTATAAAAATCTTACTCAGAGACGTAGTTTCGATGTTTTTGTTCAGAATGTTTGCGGTCCTGCCATCCTAAAGGCACAGCTAGCGCTATGAAGACAAGTAACAAGGCAAGGCTGTCGCTTCGCTGGGACACCCAACCTTCCTCTGCGCTCCAGGCTGGGGGCCCCAGCTTGCGGCGTTAGGAGGCCTTGCATGACTTATAGCTACAACATAAGCATCGTGATGCTACTAGCGATCGCAACCTACTTTGTTTACCTACGGCGCTTAATCAATCACATCAAGAATCAACACGAGACACTGTATGACAGTCTTGGCGGCAAACGATTCTGGTACTCCGCACCTGACCAGCTTCGCTTCTTTGGCTGGCTCTTTTTGCAACGGCATCGAACTCTGGAGGACTCAGCCCTGAGCAGGCTCGCCATAACTACGCAAGTACTGCTAATTCTCGGAATGTTCTGCATTGTTACTATGCCTTTAGCTATCCGGGGTTCAGGTTAATGCCTCCTAACAAGACAATGCTGTCGCTTCGCTGGGACACCCAACCTTCCGCTGCGCTCCAGGCTGGGCGCCCCAGCTTGCGGCGTTATGTGTCCTAGAGCGTGAATAGGAGATTGTTCGCGCCGCTAGGAATAGTTGCCTGCTTCACGGCCTATCGACTAGTAGCTGACATCTCTTATGAGTACGACCCATCCATCTCACAAACGGATATCGAGTGTCTCAAAGCCATGAGCCACGTAATGATGGACAATCCGTTAGAGCGCGCCCCGTTAAGCTCCATCACCTTCGATCGCACCGACACAGGCTCTATCGTAGCGACTGCTCGATCCTTCTCTATCCCATACTCACAGTTTGAGATTGACCCGAGCTGCAGAGGAGCAAAGAGGCTATGATCAGACAACGGACACATAACCAGTCAAGGCTGCAAGGCCGCTTCGCGCCGGGACGGCTTAACGGCCGCCCCAGCTTGAAGCGTTATGTGGCTTCATCCGTAAAACGAATTACCCTTAGGTGAAAAATTTGAGTACTGATTACCTAAAGATTTCTGTATCAAAGACCGATGGTGGACCGGAGGAATTCAAAGTCTTTTGTACAACCGGAACCTATGATCAGAGGCATGGCGAAGTGGAAGAGTGGATCAGAAGTCTTTCTGAGTCTGCAGGTTTCGAGGAGTATTTCTATACCACAGTTAATTCAAGTTGGGCCGAAGCCACAATCAAGCCAGAAAGCTTGTTTGAGACTCACTTTGGGTAACGTTGCACGCTCCAAAAAAGGCCAACCACATAACAAGGTGCGGCTGGCGCTTCGCTGGGACTCCCTACCTGCCGCTTTGCGGCAGTTCGGTCGCCCCAGCGCACGGCGTTAGGTGTACTCGGTGCTGCCGGCTTGAAGATTGATGTTGCGGAGCTCTTCGCTGCCCGCAAGGAACTTGATGGGAATGGCCCGGGCATATATTTTCTTTTTGATGGTGAGGAGCTTGTCTATATCGGGAAGGGCTGGAATTGCCTGCTTCGCGTCGCCGAGCACACTCGGAAGGAATCGGAGAAGGTCTTCACCTCCTGGAGCTATGTTCGTATTGACGACGAAGCCGAGTACTCAGCCTTAGAGAAGGTGTTGATTCGAAAGCATGCCCCCAAATACAACAAGACCCACAAGTACACATAACAAGGCAATGCTGTCGCTTCGCTGGGACACCCAACCTTCCGCTGCGCTCCGGGCTGGGCGCCCCAACTTGCGGCGTTATATGGACTATGTGCGGAGTATCTCACTCCTGCTCCTTTCATTATTTTCCTTCAATGGTCTCGCCGGGGAACCGCTGATAAAGCAGGAACGTATCATCCAAATTGGCGTTCAAGCGGTCCTAAACAAGTATCCGCCGCTAGATGCTGGCGACATTGAACTTCAGCAGGGCCAGTTCATTGCGGTTTGCAGGGAAGGCTTTCCCTGTGCCGCATTTCTGAATTTTGACGTCACAAAAAGTGCACTAGAGCAGAAGCATATTGAGGTAGAGCAAATCCAAGTACGTGTCGCCGAAGATGGAGCAGTTTCAGTCAAAGAACCGAGCAGCAGCGGAGGCGGCATCGTTCATGAGCCATCCAAACAACAAGGTAAGGCTGTCGCTTCTGGGAATTCGGGGGACAGTTAACTTAACTACTAAGTGTGCTAGCGCAAGTTCTGGGCTATCAGTTAAGTAGACTGCCACCGGAGCGCAAGGCTTTGCAGTGAATACCTGGCCGGTTTTAAACTGCCCAAGACGTTCGTCTACGGCGAACTGCCCAAGACCTCGACCGGTAAAATCCAGAAGTTTCCGCTGCGGGAACCGGCTAAGGCCCTGTAGCAGACGCGGCCACCAATTTGGCCGATACTGATCCAAAGCCGACAACCAAGCGACGAGTAAACGAGTAGACTAGCGTCCACCCCTCTACGGTACCTCTTTAGCTATTGTGGCTCTCCAAACTCCGGACACTCGTGAAAGGCAGCTAACTCAATTGCTATGATCAAGGAGTCTGACCCCTTGCTACGTTGATGGTGCACGGCTGTGTATTACAGTGAATGGCGGTCTGCAGGAGGACTGTTGCGGCGCGTCCGTCGCGGCGGCCGGTCTTACCTTTTCACCGCACTGTTGGTTATCTCCCAGGGGAGTATTTGCATGAGCGCAACTGCAAGGGACAAGGTACTGTTCTCCCCGGTAGCGGGCACGGTGCTCAATGCTGGCACACCCATTCCCGGCGCCAGGGTGACCAGGACCTGTGAGTGGACAGACCAGTCGTTCGAAGACACCACAACGACAGACTCTTCAGGCGCTTTCAGTTTCGGGGCCCGCACCGTTAAGTCGACGCTGTAGTCGCTGGTGCCGCACAGCCCGGAGATCTTCCAGACCATCACCATAGCGGTGGAAGGCGAGAGCTATACCGCCTGGAGCTTCCAGAAAGGGGACTACGAGGAGAACAGCGAGTCTTCGGGGCGGCCGTTAAAGATGCGCTGCGATATCAGCCAGGAAGCTGATGTGCATGAGATAAACAATCTTTACAGCTACTTTGGCATCTGCACGCTGGATTAGCCGCGCGCCAATCAGCTTTGTTCCAATTCCCGTTGCCGATCAATCCACGCGGGATCAACGGATAGTCGCTTGGCTATTTTGTCGGTGCTGGTCAGAAGTCGCCAGAACGGTGTCACCTCGCTGGCCGGCTTGCCTTCTTCCATTTCATCGATAGCCGCCTGCGCGGAGATGCGGATAAACACCGCTGTGGACACCGGGCAGGTGGCGTCGCACTTGTGCTTCCTCGCCAGTTCCCGTCGCATTCTCACGATAGTACGCGTCTCGCCATGGGGGATCTTCCTGATATAGGCATCGACGATGGCCGGGGTGGCGACGAACAGGGTTTGCCCCTTTTTCACGCCGGCAAAATCGCCCTCCAGCACGACGGTCTTGGGTTTCTTGTCTGAGGCAAGGTGTTCTCTGGCTGACTTGGCCAAGGGGATTCTCCAGGTTGGGTCGCATTGACTCTTTTCTACCACGAGAATCAATGGGCAAGAATAACCCGCGATTTATAACAATAAAATCAATTACTTGGCGCATTTTGATACGATGAGTGAAGACCAGATTGCGACCGCAAGGGCGTGCGCTGCACCGCCAGGAGGAAGTCTTCGGGCCCGGCAGGTGGCGCCTGATGGTCTGGCTAGTGTTAATCTGCACCCTATCGACCTCCAGCACTGACAGGCATGAATAAGAAATCCCCACCGGTTCAACCGTGGATGCGAGACGCACTGCGGGAAGGCTTTGCCCATCTCAATGCAGGCCGCATCAACGAGGCATCCGCCTGCTGCCAGAAACTGCTAAGCGCCAAACCAGACCTGGTGGAAGGACATTTCCTCGTTGGCTTAATCGCGCTGGAAGTCAAGCAAACCGGCAACGCCATCCGCGCCTTCGGCTCGGTGACCAAGCTGGACCCGAAACACGGCGCAGCCTGGGCCAATCTCGCCAACCTGTTCGTCCGCGCTGGTCAGGCGGGGCGCGCTGACCTGGCGCGCACCGAGGCCGTCAAACACGCTGACGGCAACCCGCTGGTGCTGGACCTGATTGGTAACGTGCACGGACAACTGGGCGAACATGAGGAGGCCGGGCGCTGGTATGCAAAGGCGCTGGCGAAGGAGCCGGACAGCATCCATTTCCAGATCAACCAGGCGAACAACCATATTTTCCTGGATCGCCTGGAAGATGCCGAGGTCCTGCTGCAGCGGGTACTGGAAAACGCGCCGGAACACCCCAATGCGCACTGGCTGATCTCCGGCATGCGCAAGGCCAGGGACCGCAGCCACGTAGACCTGTTGGAAGGCCTGGTGGCCAGGACCAGAAATCCCCGCGCCCTCGCCTTCCTCTGCTATGGCATGGGCAAAGAGCTGGAAGACCTGGAGGAGTGGGACAGTGCCTTCAGCGCCTTTGAGCAAGGTGCGAAAGCGCGGCGTTCCACCCTGGATTTCGACGAAGCCAGGGAAATCGAAATGTACGAGGCCTTCGAGCAGACCTTCACCCGGGAGTGGCTCGACGCCGGCCCGGCCGGCAACGACGACCCCTCACCCATCTTTGTGGTAGGCCAGCCCAGGACCGGCACCACACTGGTGGAGCGCATCATCGTCGCCCACTCCCAGGTGCACTCAGCAGGAGAATTGCGACAGATGGGCCACTGCCTGCGGCGCCTGGGCAACTACCAGGAGCCCACACCGCAATCCCCCAAACTCGCGGAGATTGGCGCCGCGGTCGACCCGGCCAAGCTCGGCGGCGCCTACCTGCAAACCATTGCCAAGCTGCGCGGCGATACACCGCGCTTCGTGGACAAGTTACCGCCCAACTACCTGTACCTGCCCATCATCCTCAAGGCCCTGCCCAAGGCGAAGATCGTACACCTGCGGCGCAGCCCGATGGATGCCTGCTTTGCCAGCTTCAAACAGCTATTCGCCGACGCTTATGCGCACTCCTACGACCAGCAGGAAATGGCGCGCCACCACGCCCGCTATTTCAAGATGATGCAGACCTGGCGGGAGCGCTTCGGCGATCGCTTCCTTGATATCTCCTACGAGGACACGGCGGCCAACCTGGAACCGAATGCCCGGGCGCTTATCGAATTCCTGGAGCTGCCCTGGGAGGACGCCTGCCTGGCCTTCCACGAGCAGTCCGGCGCGGTGACCACCGCCAGTTCCGTGCAGGTGAGGCAACCGGCCCATACCCGCTCAGTGGGCCGCTGGCGCCGCTACGAACAGCAGCTACAACCGATGCGGGAGGCCCTGGAGCAGGCCGGCGTGCCACTGGAACTGTAGCCGCGCCGAGCCCGGTTTCAGTGCAGTTGGCGTATTTTCAGCCCCCAATCGGTGCATAACGCTCAGGAATACCGCTTTATCGCGTTTTCCACTCCGAGCGTATAGGCTGAAACGAAACAATACGCCAATATTCCTAATTTCCGGGATAGCTATTACCCAAAACTAGGTCTAGCTTTCGAGCGTAGGTACTAATAGAAAGCTAAAAGCCAACACAAAGGGGACACCAGATGGCCAATAACCAGCAATCCACCCGGCTTCACAACAGGAGGGGCGGCGCTGCAAACCGGCCTGCCAGCCCTCGTTCGAAAATAGCGCGCGCGGTTTCAGTAGCGCTGCTGGCTGGCACCTCGGCCACCTCGGTCCAGGCCCAGCAACAGCTTGAGGAAATCGTGGTCACCGCCACCAAGCGTGCTGAGTCGGTGCTCGATGTCTCTGTGGCCATGACGGCGATGTCCGGTGCTGAGACCCGGATGCTCAACCTCAACGACATCAAGGATCTTATCTCCTTCACGCCTGGCATCACTGGTAACTCCAAGGACTCCTTCCTGGATACCGTGGCCATTCGCGGTATTCGCACCAACCTGTTCGGGAACGGCGCAGACCCCTCTATCGGCATGTATGTGAACGGCCTCTATCAGGGCCGCACCGGCGCCGGTGTCTCAGGGCTGTTTGACGTGGAGCGCACCGAAATCCTGCGCGGCCCCCAGGGCTTCCTGTTTGCGCGCAACGCCGTGAGTGGCGCGGTCAACGTGATCACCGCCAAGGCCAGCACGGATGAGACCTCCGGCTTTGCCGAAGTCGATATCGGTGAGCGCGGCGTGTTTGTGTTCGAAGGCGCGGCAAACGTTCCGCTGACCGACAACCTGGCAATGCGCGTCGCCTACTTCCACACCGAGGAAGACGGCTACGTCGACAACATCTTCAACGGTGATGACCTGATCGAGCATGACAACGACTCCTTCCGCGTCAGCTTCCGCTACGAAACCGACAAGCTGACCGCCGACCTGATCCTGCAGTATGACGACCGCGACCAGGCCGGCAGTATCTACCGCGTGACCGGCGAAGGTGTGAACTTCAACAGTGGCAAGTCCCTGTTCCTGAACGGCGGCGAGCCGTGGAACGTGGGTAACGACACCAACGTCAATATCAACGACCAGGTCGGCTCCCGCGACCAGACCGAGGTCTACTCGGTTGGCCTGTTGATCGACTACGACCTGGGCTGGGCGACCTTCAGCTCGGTAACCGGCTACAAGGATCACGACTACGAGTACGGCGAAGACTTCGACGGCCTGCCCATCACGCTGTTTGAGTACGACCAGCTCCAGGAAGGTGATTACTTCGAGCAGGAGTTCCGCCTGACCTCTTCCGGCGACGGTCCCCTGAACTGGTATGCGGGTGCCTCTTATTACGAAGAGGATATCGACACCACGTTCACCAACATCCAGAGCGAAGACGTCTACTGCGACCTGTACCTGAACTACTATCTGTATGCCGGTGACGCCTACCGCGGCTGTGCCGCCTACTACGAGGACTACCTTGGCACGTCGTTCACGCCCTCGACCAACGGCCTGATCAACGACCGCAACGAAACCTCAGGCTCCTACAAGGGCTACTCCGCCTATGTGGAAGTAGGCTACGACTTCACTGAAACCTTCGACGTCGCCGTGGGGGTTCGCTACTCCTGGGATGAGAAGCAGTACTCCAATGAACGCCTGGCGGATATCGGTGGCTCCAACTTCTCAGGCGGCGTGCAGGGCGTAGTCCCGACACCTGACGGCGCGCTGTCAGACACCCAGGACTGGGACGAGGTCACCTACCGTCTGGTGGCCAACTACCGTCCCAACGATAACACCCTGCTGTTCGGCTCTATCGCCACTGGCTACAAGCCCGGCGGCTACGACACCTACGGCTTTGAGAACCGGCAAACCGGTATCGCTGTAGAAGATGAAGCGCTGCGCGGACGTGACCGCCCGGCAGACTTCGAGCCCGAGACCGTCACCTCCTTTGAAGTGGGCTACAAGGGCCGACTGCTGGACGGCCGCATGCAGCTCTCTGCCACGGCCTTCTACTACGAGTACGAAGACCTGCAGTCCTTCTTCACCGCCACCAACCCCAATGGCCCGGGCTTTATCACGACCGCTGGTAACGTAGGTACCCTGGACGGCTGGGGCAGCGAGATCGAGATGTTCGCCTCGCTGACCGACAACGTAACGCTGCGTGTCGGCGGCTCCTGGTTTGATTCCGAGGGTAACGACGTACAGGCATTCTGTGGCGCAGCCCTGGACCTGGGCGCCACCGAAGATGCCTGTGAAGGTGAGTCCATCCCGCTGACGCCGGAGTTCACGGCCTTTGCCGTCCTGAACGGCAGCTTCCCGGTGGGCAACAACGGCGGCGAAGTGTTCGGCAACCTGGCCTGGACCTGGGAAGACGACGCCCGCGGCGACTGGATTCCGACCAACCTGGCGGAGCAGAACGTCAACTTCCTCAACCAGACCGACCTGGTAATCGGCTACCAGCAGGATAGCTGGGTGATCAGCGGTTACGTTGAGAACCTGTTCGACGAGGAGTGGGAAGACGGCACCTTCGGTGAAGGCTTCGACGGCTCACCCTATCCGCAGTACGTGTTCGGGCCCTCACGCCCCAGAACCGCAGGGGTGCGCGCCAGCTATAGTTTCTAGCCAGCACGGCACCTCAGTCTCAAAACCGGGGCGGCAGATTATCTGTCGCCCTTTTTTTTGCCTCCAAATAGCCCCCGCAAAGTCGAGGCCGGTCACATCTTTCGCGTAACCGGCTTGATGCAAAGCCACGAAATAGGGAATAAAGTAGAGAAACTTGGTCTCCAATTGCCGGCACACGGACGAGTACTGGAGAAATCATGGACGACAAACGCGAACACGACAGCGGCAACCGCTGGGAGCTATGGGTAACGCTGCTGCTGTCGGTATCCATGATCGGCTCGGCGTTTGTCAGCGAGGCCTTTTTCCCATCGCGGGGCGGGCTGTCTCGAGAAGATTCACCGGAGCTGTTTTATTCCGCCACCGCGGCGTTTGCGCTCCTCGCCCTGTTTGCCGTGTTCAGGCTGGCGCGCAGCGGAGGTGACCCAGAAGGCTACCCTGAAGTCGATTTGCAGGCTGATACCGCCCAGCCCGCCTACCGGGTAGAGATCATCGGGCTTGCCGAAGGCACGGACTCCGCCCAGGCAACGCGACGCCTGGCGGCATTGACCAAGGTTGACGAAAAACGTGCCGCCAGGGCACTGGGAGCACTGCCGATCAGCATCGCCAGGCGTGTCGATGCGGAGCGCGCGGGGCGCTTCCGGGATGTGCTGACGCGCAATGGCTTCCAACCACGAATTAGTGAACTGGCCGAGGGGCCCTCCTCCGCCAGCCCCCGACGAGGCAAGCTGTTTCGCGTCGCCACCATCGCGCTAGGCCTGACATCTCTGTGCCTGGCCGCCCTGACCGTTTTCCTGCTTACGACCGAGCCAAAGCCCGAAGGCATCGAGGTGTATACCGCCGAACTCCCTACCTTCGCACCGCCTGAAGATTACAACTGCAAACCCAATGGAACAGCGTTCAGGGATAGGGCCGATGCATCGAACTACATCGACTATTCAGAGGATCTGCGCCCCGCCTCAGAGGTGACAGACCTGCGCGCGCTGGCCGGGGGCGCCTCAGAAGTTCGCTATCGACACGCCGACGCCGACAGTCACCCCATTGCGCTGCATGTATTTGACCAAAACCTGGTATCGCTGATGCCACGCCGGCTGCAAGTGCTGCCATCAGACCGTCCGCAGTGGTTATTGATCTCCGGCCTGCGGAACTCCTCGGCCAGGCCGAGTGCGCGCTTCGTGATTGAAGTGGCCCCAGGTGCGAAGTTGGAGCGCATTCTGGTCGATTCGTCCGTGGCGCAACTCACGCTGTCGGATCAAAGCCTGACAGGCTCCCGCTTCCGGCGGCTGTTGGCCTCAATGGCGCCGTCTACCATTGCAAACGTGCAAATAGAGAAGTTGGACCTGTACAAACTCTGTGCGCGTCGCTCACAAAAGCGTGGGGCGGAACGCAGAGATTTTGCGATTCGCCAGTGGGCGGCTGCGACGCAGACGCTGCTGGGAACGCCTTTCACCACCAGCGTCATACTGAAGACCCTGCCCGTGATTGATGAAGTCACCAGTATCCCGTTTGCCCCCTTTGCCGTGGACAGGGACAGACTCCAGGCGCTGGAGGTGGCCTGGCTCTACAAGACCGCGCAGGCTGACATCCACGGCTATGTTATTGAGAAGGACTACGCCGTGACCTACCAGGAGCGGGACTTTGCCGCCCAGACCGTCGCCCTCGAATCACCTGCGGCGGCGATCGACATGTTGGAACTCTACGCGGGAAAGAAGCTGATTCCAGTGGCGGTGCCATCCGAAGAGCGATTCAAAGGTTCTCACCCGGACGACTGGCTGCCCTACTTCTGGCATCTGGAGTACCCGGTGCAGAAGGTCACCAGGCTGGGCAAGTACAAGTGTTCTTCCTACGGACGGACTGTGGCCGGGGTCGTGCTCGGCACCATCCAGGACGACGAGGTAGAGTGCTCCTGGGGTAATCATTTCCACTACCTGGATTGGGGCGATGACACAGTGGAAGACAGTTGGGGCTCAGACATCTTCTACGGCGGGCCGGGCGACGACAAAATCGATGTGGGTTACGGCTCGGATATTGTCATCTATACCGCTGGCTGGGGCACCGACACGCTTGACGCCACCTGCCACAACACAGTGGTCACGGACCAGGATCTCGCCGGGATGAACCGGTTCTACTGGGATCCCAAATGGCGTTTTTCGAAATTCATCGTCTTTGGCCGGGAAATCAGGCGAGAAGATATCGTGGCCACACCCGGGCGTCTTACGCACAAGGTCACCGGTGATTCGATTACGCTGGTAGGTGGCGGCAAGTCGCTCTGCTTCAACCTGGTCTTCTGGGAGTGAATGTGGACAAGTTTCTTTTTATCGCCGCGCTGTCACTCTCCTGCCTGCTGTGGTGGTACCGGGAACCCGTGCAGCAGATCGACCCCGCGTCTCGCAGCGCGGAGGTTCCGCTCACCCGCGAAGCGCTTCCGCAACCTCCGCCCCAGCGTCAGGCAATGGGTCCGCAATCTGCCACAGCCAAGCGCTACGCCGCGTCCAGGGATCACCTCATCAATAACAATCAGATCAAACGCATCCCCGTTGCTAGCGATGTCGCCAAACTGCTACGGGCAGGAACGCTGGAGTGGGCCAACCACAAGCACCTGCGCGACTGGGCGCAGGCCGTGCACTTCGACGAGGCCAATCGCCTCGCCGTCAGGCATATGCCCAGTCCGGAAGGGCTGACGCGGCCAGCCTTTGTCATCAATGGACCCATGCAGATTCCCCAAAGCCTGCGAGAGCCGCATACCCTGATCTTTTATGTCGCAAAGGGTGCCCCATTGCCCACGGGCGAGCTGGGGTATGCCCAGATTCTCGATTTCAACACACTGCAGTGCCATGGCACCGGATGTTTCACCCCTGACCGATAGTGCCCAGGAGTGGGTCCGGGGTTGGTGGCCCAAAGCCGCTGTCAGGGCGTGACATTCTGTATCCCCCAAGCTTTACAATCCGGTGTCAGCACGCAATCACTCCCCCAGGCGAGTACCACACGGCGGATCGCACATGCAGCTCAAGTACTTCGTTTTCGGCACCAACGACATGCCCCGCGCGGTGGCATTCTACGACGCGCTGTTTGCCGGCAGCGACATCGGCAAGCTCCACGATGAAGGCCGTATGACACTCTGGTCCGACGGCGACTTCATGTTCGCACTGGCGGAACCCTTCGATCAGCAGCCTGCCAATCGCGGCAACGGCAGTATGGCGGGGTTTAATGTCAGTTCCCCCGCGGAAGTGGACCGACTACACGCCCTGGCCCTGCGACTCGGTGGCGAAGATGAAGGCCCACCCGGCATCCGTTCAGGGCGCTACGCGGCCTATGCCAGGGACCTGGACGGCAACAAGCTCTGCTTTTTCGAATAGCGTATCCGCCAGGCCCCACCCGGCGAGAGTACGGTATCTTTGCAGTGCTAATTCGACGTAAATTGATTACACCGGCGGGTAAAGCGCGTTAACGTAGAAGGCTGGCGGAACATGGCCGTGGGGATGGGAGCGTCTGGGAAACGTCGCGCCCGCTGGTTCAAGCTCGATGGGTTCCGCACAAGCTGGAGCCAGTTTCGCAATGATACGTGCCTCTAACAGCCAATGGTCACTGGGACTAATGGTCGCTCTGCTGGGTGTGTTTGCAGCCACCCAGACCCATGCCGAGCAGGCCTGCCAGGATCTGCCGTGGGCGGAAGAAGCAAGGGCCGGCCTGCTGGAGTCCATTCCTCCCGGCACCGGGGGGCAACTCACGGAAGGCGGCGAAGTGGGCAGCCTGCTGATGCGCCGCGAGCCTATCTTCGATACCTCGGATCCCAGCCAGGACAACTCACTGTTCCGGGCGGCTAACCGCCTGCACATCATCACCCGGGAATCGACCATCCGTGAGCAACTGCCGTTCCTCATAGAGGGCGAGGATTTTGTGCCGCTGGAAGTGGTGGGGGCAGAGCGGGTGCTGCGCCGGGCGGACTGGCTGTACGACGCTCGCGTGGTGCCGATCCGGCGCTGTGGCGAGGTGGTGGACATGATG
>JANQIO010000024.1 GCA_028282105.1 Halieaceae bacterium
GCTTTGCGCTCCGCGAAGGCGGCCGCACGGTCGGCGCCGGCGTCGTGGCAAAGATCATCGAGTAAGTAACGACCGGGTAAGTCACGCAGCCTCAACGGCTGCGAGACTTACGGGGACAGGTCTTCAGCTCTGTCCCCCTCCCAGGCCTCGACGAAGCAAGGGACCAGGCAGGACAGATCTTCAGCTCCGTCCCCCTCCCAAACCTCTACGGAGCGCGGGAAAATACCAACCAAAAAGCCCCGCAATCGCGGGGCTTTTTTTGTTTTATCACTCCGTAGCGCGGCCGCGAACTGGATCTACCCCCTCCCCGGACACGCTACAAGCATGCCGTCCATGGCTCGCTCGGCAACGGCCATCCATGGCCGTTGACGGTCCGGGGAGGGGGTAGAACCAGCTCACGCCCTGAATCAGAGTGAGAGTCCAGTACAGCAATTGCGAAGCTTGAGCTTTGGGAAACAGGAATGGGAGCGCGCGGGGTGCCTGGGGTGTTTCCGGGACCGTATGCGGCCATGGATGGCCGCATCCGAGCGAGACAGGGATGTCAGGCTTGTAGCGTGTCCCGGAAACACCCCAGGTATCCCGTGTGCGGCTTCATGGGATTACCCGGTCGAATTTGATACGAACGCCGTGATTCTCACGTGTCCGTGAACGGGGTAGATCCAGTTCGCGCCTGGCCAGCGGAGCTCCTGTTGAATACGCCCTCAAGCCGGCACTGCAGCAGGTTCCCTGGCACCGTTGCGCAGCTTGCGCACCAGCTTGTCAGCCTCGATGGCGATGAAGCTGGGGAAGAAGCAGGCCAGGATCAGCGGCCACCACTCCACCGGGAACGCTGCCGTCCGGAACAACGCGGCGGCCTCAGGCACCAGGGTCGGTACGAAGCGGATTACCAGGCTTAGGACGATGCCGCCCAGTAGCCAGCGGTTGGAGAAGGGGCTGAAGGTAAACGCCGAATCGTAGACAGAGCGTGCCGAGAGTACGTAGCCGAAGTGGGCAAACAGGATGGCCCAGAAGGCCGCCGTCTGCGCCTGGGTGAGCAACAGTGCATCCACCAGTTCACCGTTCACTACAGCGGCGGCGCCGTAGTGATAATAGATATAGAAACCGGGCATGGAGATCGCCAGGCCCAGTAGGATCACGCGTTGCAGGAACAGGGCGTCAATAATCTGTGCACCGGCAGGGCGTGGCGGCTGCTGCAGCAGACCGCGTTCCTTCTTCTCCATCATCAGCGGCATGGTCAGCAGCACGGAATCCAACAGGTTGACCCAGAGAATCTGCACCGGCTCCAGCACGAAGCGCACACTGAACAGCGGTATAAACGCCGCCATGAATACCGCACCCATGATCAAAAGCGCCTGGGCGGCATTGGTCGGCAGGGTATAGAGAATCGCCTTGCGGAGGTTATTCCAGGCGTGCCGGCCTTCCTCCACCGCGGCCACGATAGTGGCGAAGTTGTCATCCGCCAACACCATGTCCGAGGACTCTCGCGCCACCTCGGTGCCAGATTTGCCCATGGCGACGCCAATGTCTGCGGCTTTGAGGGCCGGTGCATCGTTGACGCCGTCGCCCGTCATGGCCACCACCTTGTCCAATTGCTGCAGGGCCTCGGCAATGGCTTTCTTATGCTCCGGCGCCACTCGTGCAAAAACGGAAACTTCTCGCGCTACTTCCCGGTAGCCCGCCTCATCCAACTCCGACAGTTCATTGCCAGTCATGGCGCGCTCGGCGTCTATACCCAGTTGCCGCGCCACCGCCTGGGCGGTATCCGGGTGATCGCCGGTAATCATGACGGTACGAATGCCGGCCTGCTTGCACTGGGAGACAGCCTGTATTGCGGATTCGCGGGGCGGGTCTATCATCCCCTGCAGGCCCACGAAGCAGAGGTCCTTGAGGTCGTCGTGGGTGAGGCCATCGTTGTCGGGGGCCACCGGCTTCACGGCGAAGGCCAGGGTGCGCAGGGCGTCCATGGCAAAGTCCCTGGCGGTGTCGAGCGCCCGCTGGGGCTCGAAAGCCACAGGGTTGCCGTCCGCATCCAGGGTGTTGGTGCACATGGCGATGACGCGCTCCGGCGCGCCCTTGACCAGCACAAAGCGACCGTCCGGCATATCCACCAGGACTGCCATGTACTTGGCCGTGGAATCGAAGGGGATCTCGACAAGCCGATGGATGCCATCGACTACCAGTTCGGCCTTGGCGCCTGAAATGCGCAGGGCCAGTTCCGTTGGGTCGCCAGTGCCGCCCTTGCCGCTGAGGTGGGCGTTGTTGCAGTGGAAGCCGGACTCCAGCAGTTTCATCAGTGCGGGCTGCTGCCTGGGTGGTACCGCCTGGCCGCCGTGCTGGAACTCACCCTCTATGTCGTAGCCTACGCCGGTGACGCCGAAAACCTCACCGCCGGCGTAGACGCGAGTCACCGTCATGCGGTTTTCGGTCAGGGTGCCTGTCTTGTCCGAGCAGATCACTGAGGTGGCCCCCAGGGTTTCCGCGGCGGGCAGCTTGCGGATCAGCGCCTTGCGGCCCGCCATGACCGTGCCCGACAGTGCCAGGATGGAAGTGACCAGAGCGGGCAACATCTCGGGGATAGAGGCCACCACCAGGGATACCGCGCCCAGGAAGCTGTAAGAAATGGCGTAGCCCAGGTAAATGCCGAGGCCGAAGTTGAAGCCGCCCACCACCAGAATGGCGATGATGAGCGTGCGCACGAACTCTTTCATCTTGCGCTGCAGCGGCGTCAGACCCTGATCGGCGGATTTCACCAGGTCGGCAATACGCCCGAAAACAGTGTTGGCACCCGTACCCACCACCAGGCCCCGGGCGGTGCCGCGGGTAATGTAGGTGCCGGAAAAGCCCATGTTCTTCTGGTCGCCCGGCACGAGGTTCTGGCCCTCCAGGGCCTCGATCTTCTTGACCACAGGAATCGACTCGCCGGTCAGTGAAGACTCGTCCACATGCAGGTCACTGGTCTCGATAAAGCGCAGGTCGGCGGGGATGCGGTCGCCGCTCTCCAGTACCACCAGGTCACCCGGTACCAGGTCGCGTGCGGCAATGCGGCGCTGGTCGCCGGCGCGCAATACCAACGCCTCCTGGACCATCATATTGCGCAGTGCATCCAGTGCGCCCTCTGCCTTGCCTTCCTGCACGAAGCCGAGGATGGCATTCAGTATTACGACGCTGAGAATCACGATGGTGTCCGGCAGCATATGGCTGCCCAGCGCCGACAGCACCCCGGTGATGGTGGCGGTCACCAGCAGGATAATGACCATGGGGTCCATGAACTGTCTCAGCAGGCGCAGCCAGGCCGGTGTCTTTTTGAACTCGATCTCGTTGGGGCCATACTCGGCCAGGCGCTGTTCGGCATCCGGGTCGGTGAGTCCGGCTGCGCCGGTGTCCAACAGTTCCATGACCTTGTCGGTCGAGTGCGCGTACCAGGTTTCTTCCACAGCAAGCTCCTGATGGCAGGGCGGGCGCCGCCCGCAGTCGGGGGAAAGGGTAGTAGGCAGTGTAGACCCTGCAGGCAGTCGGGAAATTGATGCGGCTCAAAGCTGTGCGGGGTACAAAAGCCGCACGGAGCGTGTGGTTAAGCGGCTTCTCGCGGCTGGAGGTCCACCGGGCTACGGGTTTCGCCGGCTGCCCCAGTACTCGTCGACCAGCCTGCCAATGGTGTTGGGGGCAATCATGTGCGCCGCGTACCAGGTGTGCAGACAGCGAATCCGGTCAGGTTTCTCTATGCCGCCGATGCCGCGCTGCTGGAGAGCGTCGTAGAAACCCAGGCTCTGCAGCCTTGCCCGGTCGGTCTCGGTCATCAGGGAGTTGCGCAGGGCAATGTGGGCAACATGATCTTCTGCCATGCTCTCGCGCAAGCCGTCCTCAGCATCAATGCGAGCCTGCCATTCGGCGATGATGCCGCCAGCCTCCAGTCGGTCGATGCGGTAGTTGAGCGAGGGGTCTACCAGCCAGAACAGGGTGGGGAAGGGTTTGTCGTCGACCAGAGAGGCTACCCGGATGACCACCGGTTCATGATTGGCGTCCCGCACCGGGATGGCGCGCAGGCCACGGGCTTCGCGGCCCAGCAGTTCACTGACGCGGGCGTGGTCTTCCGGTGTCACGCTGGGTGTTCGTTGCATGGTGGATTCTGTGACGTCGGGGGCGCTATTCGACGTTATTCCCTTTTTCAATGCAAGTGCCCGATAAATGGATCCCAGGCGCGCTAGAATAGGGCGCGTGTCTGCGCAGGAGGTGATGTGGCGTATGGCGACTCGAGTATTGCGCTGGCTGGCATGGGTGCTGGCCGCTTGTGTGCTGGTAATTGGCTTCTTTGCGACCTGGCTGTGGCAGGCGGCCCAGCAGCCGCCTGAGCACCTTGCGCGCAAGGGCCAGTTAACGAAGGTCGAGCCCGTGAGCGAGTATCACCTCAGGGGCGACCAGGTGCGGGAGTTTCGGCTGTTCTCCGACAGCGGACTGGTGGCAGACATCGCGGTGCGTCGCCCCGCCCGCGAACTTGATCACCGGCCCCTGTTGATGGTGATGGGTGGCCAGGAAACCGGCCGCGCCGCGGTGGACGTAATCCCCGATACTCGCGGTGCGACCGTCGCCGCCATCTCCTACCCCTTCGGCACCGTGCCTCACCGCAGCCTGGCACAGGTATTCATGGCCCTGCCGCGGATTCAGCAGGGCATTTTCGATACCCCGGCGGTAGCCCTGCTGGCGCTGGATTACCTGCTGAGCCCGGAGGCTGGCATTAACCCTGGGCGGGTTGAGTTGGCCGGCATCAGCTTCGGCGCCTACCTGGCGTCGGTACCCGCGGTGCTCGACGCGCGCATTGAGCGCCTGTGGCTGATACACGGCGGCGGCGCGCCAGCCGAGGTGTTCGACTACGGGCTGGGCAAGCGGATTCCGGTTACCCCAGTGCGGCTGGCAGTGTCCAACTACCTGGCGGGCGTGGCGGGCGCGCCGCACCTTGGCCCGGAGGCCTGGGTGCCGAAACTGGCGCCACGACCGCTGATTCTGGTGCACGCCGAGCGGGAAAGCTCGCTGCCCCGGTCGGCCATCGAAGCCCTGGAAGATTCGGTGAGTGGCCCGGTGGAAATTCTCTATACGCCCGGCAAGCATGTGCATCCGAAGCGGCCGGAGGTCGTGGATGCCATCTCCAGGCTGATGTTTGATCGCATGCGCTGTCCCGGTGCTGCCCTGAACTGCTGATCTGGCCGCATATGACCTTCCCATGCCGCGGGCGACAGCCTGCAGGCCCTCTGCGCCATGTTTATGAATTTAATGGGAAAAGCGTTTGACAGGGGGTAGGTCGGTCATTAGAATGCGCACTCCTTTTTCGGGGGGTCCCTGTGCGGGCCTCTGGTTTTTTACTCTTTATTGGAGTTTGATCAAATGCAGAATCAAAGGATTCGTATTCGTCTCAAAGCATTCGATCATCGCCTGATAGATACGTCTACCCAGGAGATCGTTGAAACCGCGCGTCGTACAGGTGCACAGGTCAAGGGTCCTATTCCCCTTCCTACTCGCAAAGAGCGCTACACGGTACTGATTTCTCCGCACGTCAACAAAGACGCGCGTGACCAGTATGAAATCCGCACCCACAAACGCCTTCTGGATATCGTCGAGCCCACCGAAAAGACGGTGGATGCGCTGATGAAATTGGATTTGGCAGCAGGTGTCGAAGTACAGATCAGTCTAGGTTAACAAACAACCGAGACCGACTCGGGGTTATCAGTCGAAAGACATGACCCCGGGTGTGTAACGCTCAGCGATGAGCGGCCATAGAGGGTGTGAGCCCCGTACACTGAGAGGTTAGAACAATGACTATTGGCTTAGTCGGCCGTAAGTCCGGTATGACTCGCGTCTTTACCGAAGACGGCTCTTCCATCCCGGTAACGGTGATTGAGGTTGAACCCAATCGCGTTACGCAGGTTAAGGATTCCGATAGCGATGGCTATCGCGCGATCCAGGTGACCGCAGGCAGCCGCCGCGCGAACCGCATTAGCAAGTCCGAAGCAGGCCACTTCGCCAAGGCTGGCGTTGAAGCTGGTCGTGGCCTGTGGGAATTCCGCCTGGAAGCAGAAGACGAGGCCCCCGAAGTTGGCGCCGTCCTGACCGTGGAGGCCTTCGAGGCTGGCCAGAAGGTCGACGTGGCCGGCAAATCCAAGGGCAAGGGCTTCCAGGGCGCAGTGAAGCGCTGGAACTTCAAGACCCAGGACGCCACCCACGGCAACTCGCTGGCGCACCGCGCCCCGGGCTCCATCGGCCAGTGCCAGACGCCAGGCCGGGTCTTCAAAGGCAAGAAAATGGCCGGCCATATGGGTGCTGAGAATGTCACCACTCAGGGTCTGGAAATCGTGCGTGTCGACGCCGAGCGCAACCTGCTGCTGGTTAAGGGCGCCGTTCCCGGTGCACCCGGTGGTGACGTTGTCGTCCGTCCGGCAGTCAAGGCATAAGGTCAGGGAGTCTTAACCGTGGAATTGAGTATCGTGAAGCCCGGCAAGGCCAAGCCCGGAAAAGTATCAGTTTCCGACGTGGCCTTTGCGCGTGAGTTCAACGAAGACCTGGTTCACCAGGTTGTTACCGCGTACCTCGCTGGCGGTCGCCAGGGTACGCGCGCACAGAAAAACCGTGCCGCCGTCAGCGGTGGTGGCAAGAAGCCCTGGCGCCAAAAGGGCACCGGCCGCGCTCGCGCCGGTACCATCCGTTCGCCGATCTGGCGCAGCGGTGGTGTGACCTTTGCCGCCAAGCCGCAGGATCACAGCCAGAAGGTCAATCGCAAGATGTACCGCGCGGCCCTGCGCTCCATCATCTCCGAGCTGGCTCGCCAGGATCGCCTGGTGGTGGTCGAGAGCCTGGAAGTTGAAGAGCCCAAAACCAAGCTGCTGGTCAAGCAGCTGCAGGATTACGGCCTGGACAACGTCCTGATCGTGTCCGATCAGGTCGGTGAAAACCTGTACCTGGCGGCGCGCAACCTGCACAAGGTCGACGTGCGCGATGTTGAGGGCGTGGATCCGGTATCCCTGATCGCCTATGACAAGGTCATGGTGACTGTGGATGCCGTGAAGAAATTTGAGGAGATGCTGGGATGAACCAGGAGCGCGTATTTCAGGTGCTGTTAGGCCCGCACGTTTCCGAGAAAGCGGCCGTGGTCGCAGATATGAACAATCAGTACGTCTTCCGTGTTGCGGTCGACGCCACCAAGCTGGAGGTCAAGAAGGCCGTTGAGCAGCTTTTCAAGGTGGATGTAGCCGACGTCCAGACCCTCAAGGTCAAGGGCAAGGTCAAGCGCAACCGTTTCGGCTACAGCAAGAAACCGAGCTGGAAGAAGGCATACGTCAAGCTGGAGCAGGGTCAGGACATTGACTTTGCTGCGGCCGAGTGAGGAAGGAGTAGGTTTCCATGGCAATTGTTAAGAGAAAGCCCACTTCAGCCGGTCGCCGCCACGTGGTCAACGTGGTGGGTGAAGGCCTGCACAAGGGTGCGCCTCACAAGGCCCTGCTGGAGAAGCAGTCCAAGAACGGTGGCCGTAACAACAACGGCCGTATTACCACGCGTCACGTGGGCGGTGGTCACAAGCAGCACTACCGCAAGATTGATTTCAAGCGTAACAAGGACGGTATCGTTGCCGAAGTTGAGCGCCTGGAATACGACCCCAACCGCACTGCACACATCGCATTGTTGAAGTATGCCGACGGTGAGCGCCGCTACATTATCGCCCCCAAGGGCATTGCTGCCGGTGACACCGTGCAGTCTGGCGACAATGCGCCGATCAAGGTAGGCAACGCCCTGCCGCTGCGCAACATCCCGGTCGGTAGCGTCGTGCACTGCATCGAGCTGAAGCCCGGCAAGGGTGCGCAGATGGCCCGCTCCGCCGGCGCCGCCTGCCAGCTGGTGGCTCGCGAAGGTCGCTACGCCACCCTGCGCCTGCGCTCCGGCGAGATGCGCAAGGTGCTGTCTGACTGTCGCGCCAGCCTGGGTGAGGTATCCAACAGCGAACACAGCCTGCGCAAGCTGGGCAAGGCCGGCGCTGCGCGCTGGCGCGGTGTTCGTCCGACGGTTCGCGGTGTTGCCATGAACCCGGTAGACCACCCACATGGTGGTGGTGAAGGCCGTACTTCGGGTGGTCGTCACCCGGTGTCCCCCTGGGGTACGCCGACCAAGGGTTACAAGACCCGCAAGAACAAGCGTACGGATGACCTGATTGTCCGCCGCCGTCGCAAGAAGTAACCGGATTAGAGTGAGGAATAGAAAGTGCCCCGTTCACTGAAGAAAGGTCCTTTTATTGACCTGCACCTGATGAAGAAGGTCGAGGCCGCGGTTGAGAGCAACGACCGTCGTCCCATCAAGACCTGGTCACGCCGTTCCATGGTCTCTCCGGATATGGTCGGTCTGACCATCGCGGTGCACAACGGCCGCCAGCACGTCCCCGTTCTGATTAACGAGGACATGGTCGGCCACAAGCTGGGCGAGTTCGCCGTAACGCGTACGTTCCGTGGCCACGCCGCGGACAAGAAGGCGCGCTAAGGCGCTAGAGAGGTTTAGAGATGGAAGTTGCAGCCAAATTGAAAGGTGCGCGCATTTCAGCCCAGAAAGCTCGCCTGGTCGCGGACCAGGTGCGCGGCAAGGGTGTCGAGGACGCTCTCGACCTGCTGACCTACAGCAACAAGAAAGCCGCCCACATTATCAAGAAAGTCCTGGACTCGGCGATTGCCAATGCCGAGAACAATGAAGGTGCTGATGTCGACGAACTGAAGATCTCCAGCATCTACGTAGACGAGGGTATGACGATGAAGCGACTGCGTCCCCGTGCCAAGGGCCGTGCGGATCGCATTCTCAAGCGCACCTGTCATATCACCGTAAAAGTAGCAGACGGGGAAGGTTAAGCTCATGGGACAGAAAGTACATCCGGTAGGCATCCGCCTGGGCATCGTCAAAGAGCACAGCTCAGTCTGGTATGCCGACAACAAGAACTACTCCAAGAACCTGATTACGGATCTGGAAGTTCGCGAGTACATCGAGAAGAAGCTCGACCACGCGTCTGTCAGCCGCGTCGTTATCGAGCGCCCGGCGCAGACTGCACGCATCACTATTCACACCGCCCGTCCCGGCATCGTGATCGGCAAGAAGGGTGAGGACGTGGACAAGCTGCGCGCCGTGCTCAGCGAGAAGATGGGCGTGCCCGTGCACATCAACATCGAAGAGATTCGCAAGCCCGACCTGGACGCTCGCCTGGTTGCCCAGAATGTGGCCCAGCAGCTGGAGCGTCGCGTGATGTTCCGCCGCGCCATGAAGCGGGTGGTGCAGAATGCCATGCGTCAGGGCGCAGAAGGCATCAAGGTGCAGGTGTCCGGTCGCCTCGGCGGCGCCGAGATCGCGCGCACCGAGTGGTACCGCGAAGGCCGTGTGCCGCTGCACACCCTGCGCGCTGATATCGATTACGCGACCTACGAGGCCAGCACCACCTACGGCATCCTGGGTGTGAAGGTTTGGATTTTCAAAGGCGAAGTCATCGGCGGCGAAGAAGCTGCTGACACCGGCGCCAAGAAGACAGCTACTAATTAATTAGGGTTTACGCAGATGCTACAACCAAAGCGTACGAAATTTCGCAAGATGCAGAAGGGCCGTAACCGTGGCCTGGCACATCGCGGCAGCAAGGTGAGCTTCGGCGAATACGGCCTCAAGGCTGTAGGTCGTGGTCGCATCACCGCGCGCCAGATTGAAGCAGCACGTCGTGCCATGACCCGTCACATCAAGCGTGGCGGCAAGATCTGGATTCGCGTGTTCCCGGACAAGCCCATTACCACCAAGCCGCTGGAAGTTCGCCAGGGTAAAGGTAAGGGTAACGTGGAGTACTGGGTGGCCCAGATCCAGCCGGGCAAGGTGCTGTACGAAGTACAGGGCGTTTCCGAAGAGCTGGCCCGTGAAGCATTCACGCTGGCCGCCGCGAAGATCCCCGTTGAAACGAAATTTGTAAAACGGTCGGTAATGTAATGAAAGCTACTGAATTGCGTGAAAAGTCCGTAGAGGACCTGAACAAGGACCTGCTGGTCTTGCGTGAAGAGCAGTTCAAGCTGCGCATGCAGAAGAGCACTGGCCAGCTGGGCCAGAGCCATCTGCTGAAGCAGAACCAGCGTGACATCGCTCGCGTGAAGACTGTGCTCACCGAGAAGGCAGGGGAGTAAACGATGACGGCAGAACAGAAGACTGCGCGTACCGCGACCGGTCGTGTAGTAAGCAACAAGATGGACAAGACGGTTACCGTACTGATCGAACGTCGGGTCAAGCACCCGGTGTATGGCAAGTACATCACTCGTTCCTCCAAGATCCACGCTCATGACGAGAACAATGAGTGCGGTATGGGAGATGTGGTTACCGTCCAGGAAACGCGCCCCATTTCCAAGTTGAAGAGCTGGAAGCTGCTGCGCGTTGAAGAGAGTGCCGTCCAGGTCTGAGGATAGGCAGCGCCCCGGCGCGCTGAACTGAGGCTGGATTAGCTGGAGTTTAAGAGATGATTCAAACACAAACCTATCTGGACGTGGCTGACAACAGCGGGGCCCGTCGCGTGATGTGCATCAAGGTGCTGGGTGGTTCCAAGCGTCGTTATGCCGGCGTGGGCGACCTCATCAAGGTGACTGTCAAAGAAGCGATTCCGCGCGGCAAGGTCAAGAAGGGCCAGGTCATGAACGCGGTTGTAGTGCGCACCCGCAAGGGCGTTCGCCGCAACGACGGCTCGCTGATCAAGTTCGACGATAACGCGGCTGTTCTGCTGAATGCGCAGAACGCTCCGATTGGCACGCGTATCTTCGGCCCGGTAACCCGTGAGCTGCGCAGCGAGCAGTTCATGAAGATTGTTTCCCTGGCTCCCGAAGTTCTGTAATCAGGGCTGACGAGCAGAAAGCAGCGGGAAAAGCAGAGGCGGCCAAGAAGGCAAAGGCAGCAA
>JANQIO010000145.1 GCA_028282105.1 Halieaceae bacterium
CCATGTTCGACCGGGCCGACCCGAAGACCCCCTTACGGGTGGAGCATTTCCCGATCGCGTCGCCGCGCATCCAGGCCGCTATGCCGCGGCTTCGCGACCTGTTGCTGCCGAACCCGGTATTGCGCCGCAAGCTCTTCCAGGTGGAGTTCCTGACGACCCTGAGCGGCCAGCTGCTGGTCACCCTGGTGTATCACCGTCCGCTCGAGGCGGACTGGGAAACGGAAGCCCGGGCGCTGGAACAGGCACTCGATGCTCATGTGATTGGTCGCTCGCGCAAACAGAAGCTGGTCCTCAGCCAGGACTGGGTGGAAGAAGTGCTGCCACTCGAATCCGGCGAGTTCAGCTATCGCCAGTACGAGCAGGGCTTTACCCAGCCCAATGGCAGGGTGAATTGCGAGATGATCAACTGGGCCTGCGCCCAGGCGCAGGGTCTGGGCGGCGATCTGCTGGAATTGTATTGCGGCAACGGCAACTTCACCTTGCCGCTGGCCACACAGTTTGATGAGGTACTGGCCACCGAGCTGTCGAAGCGATCCATCGAGGCCGCTTTGCACAACCAGGCCAGCAACGGCGTCGATAACCTGGCGCTGGCGCGACTGTCCGCGGAGGAAATGTCGGCAGCGCTCAGGGGTGACAGGGAGTTCCGTCGCCTCAAGAACCTGCCGCGGTCGCTGGCGGACTATCGCTTTAGCACACTGTTCGTCGATCCACCGCGGGCGGGCCTGGACCCGGCGACGCTCACGCTGGCCGCCGGCTTTGACAACGTTTTGTATGTCTCCTGCAACCCGCTGACACTGGCGGAAAACCTGCGCCCACTGACGGTGAGCCACCAGGTCGAGGCGCTGGCCCTGTTTGACCAGTTTCCTTACACGGACCATATGGAGTGTGGGGTGCGGCTGGCTCGCCGCTAGACGCGAATACCGTAGTCCATCAGCGGTCGCCCCAGCACCTCGTCCAGGCGGTCGGCGTCTTTCTCGTTGATTTCGATGAGCCTCAGGCCGGCTTCCCGGTAGACATCCTTCTTCTTGAGCTTGAGACCCAGGCGCTCAGGCGGGACCTCGTCGTCCCAGCACTCGATATACACTCTGGCGGCGGGCAGATAAAAGTCGGCGTACAGCACCTCTTCCACCGGCAGCGCCCGCTGATGCGCGTGCGCCAGCTGCGCTAGGTACAACCAGTTGCAGACCTTGAGCTCCAGGGCAGTTTCCAGGGCGTGGCCGTCGATACCGACCAGCTCCGTCAGCGCAGCGTTGGCAAACAGGTCATCGGCCGGCTCCGGGTTTGCCGGCGCGCCGGCATCCGCCTGGGCCTCCAGCTCCCGGTGTATCACCGGGTGGTCGACAATCTCGTGGGGCCAGGTGACGTAATAGGCGCCGCTGTTATCGCTTTCCTCCTGCTGGCCGCCCAGCTTCCTGCCCTGCTCCGTCAGCTCCCAGCCCAGCACGCTGTGTACCTGCAGTCCCAGCTCTGCCAGGGCCCGGTTGATCTGCCGAGGATGGAGCCTGGGGTAGTAGCGGCGCATGCCCGAGGCGCTGACCCGCTGGTTGGATTCGATTGCGCTGAGCATCGGGTGCTCCACCAGGCTGTCGGGCCAGACGATGTAGCGGCCGTAGCGCTGGCTGTCCACGTAACCGCCGCCCTCGAACTCCCCCTTGTTGGTGAGCAGCCAGCTATCCTGGTGGCGCTGAATCCAGCCATAGTCTTTCAGGGTGGCAAACAACTGTTGCACCGGCAGCCCCAGCTTGCGCGCCAGGGCCGAGGTCGACAGCTTGTCGGGATCAGCCATCAGCCGCCTGACTCTGCATAGCGCTGACCGAGGGCCAGGTAGAGTTGGTCTGCGTAGTCGTCGGCATGGCTGTCGAGGGATTCGGCCAGTTCGACCAGGTGTTCGTTGTCCTCCCGTCCCTGCCAGGTCTTGGTGTAGGTGCCGTCCTTGTAGCCGTGATCCTGGCGGAAGAAGTTGAGAACGTTCTTGCCGACATAGGCCCGGTACAGGCCGTCGAAATCCAGCTCAATAGCCGCCATCAGGTCCCAGAAGCAGCGTGCTGAAAAGCTGTGCGTCGCCAGGCTGTCCAGCGCCAGCGCTTCCGTGGCCTCGCGCAGTTCAGCGCCCGAGGGCTGGTAATCTTCGAGCTGGGCGAGAATCCGGTCGGCGACCTGCTCCGGGCCATCGCCCTCAGCGAACAGTGCGCTCATGCCAAAGTGCCAGATATCGATGACCTCCAGGGTCACCTGCTCCATTTCCGGCGCCTGCTTTTTCCACCACTTGTAGCCGTAGTGATCCATCAGTTCGCCGCACTCGATCCACACCGCCCGATACCATTCAAAGCCTTGCGCATTCCAGTTCTCGTGTACGCGGGAATTCATGCGGTGCTGCATTTCCAGCATGGTCAGCAGGGCTTGCTTCATCAGGTACTCCGGTGCTGTGGCGGCTAATCCGCCGCCAGTTGGTTCATGTTGTGGATATTGACGTCGATTGGCCCGAGGCCGTTGATATGCACATCGCGCTGCGGGAAGGCGATAACGATACCGGCGTCATTGAACTTGTCGTTGATACTGTTGCGCAGCTCACTGCCAGTAGTCAGGCGCCGGTCCAGAGACGGGAGGTAGCAGCGCAGGGTCAGCAACAGGGCATTATCACCAAAGGCGTCAAAGGTGATAAACGGCTCCGGGTCGGCCAGCACATTGTCGTGCTCATGGGCGGCCTGCAGGGCCAGCTTCATGGCTTGCGGTACGTCGCTGCCATAGGCCACGCCCAGTTCAATCAGCAGGCGGGTCTGCTGGTCCGACAGCGACCAGTTCAACAGCCGCCCGGTAATAAACTCCTTATTGGGCACCAGCAGTTCACGCCCGTCCCAATCGCGAACCGTGGTCGCGCGCATACGAATCTTGGTTACGATCCCGGAAGTCTCCCCTACCGTCACGGTATCGCCGACACGGATGGGCTGTTCAAACAGCAGGATGATGCCGCAGATAAAATTGGCGACGATTTCCTGCAGACCAAAGCCGATACCGACGCCAAGACCCGCCACCGCCCACTGAATCTGGCTCCAGTTAGCACCCAGCATTCCCAGCACCACAAACACAAAGGTGGTGATCAGCGCATAGCGCCCCAGGGTGACACTGGCGTAGACCGTACCGGACGCCAGCTCCATTTTCTGCCGCAGGAACAGGTCAAGCAGCGCCGGCAGGCGTTGCACGGCCACGTAACCCGCAAAAACGACCAGTAACACCTGCACGATGTCCAAGGGGGTAACGGGCTGCAGGGTTTCTACGCCATCCACCAACTCCGTGGTATTCCACAGGGCGATGGAATCGAGAATGCCCAGCGCAGGTAGCAGGTCATTCCAGACACCCCATGTCCCGACAATGGCAATGATGACCAGGGCGGTGTTGAGAAGATTGCGGCCCTCGCTGTCCAGTTCGTCGGGGTTCTGTTTATCGAAATCCTCCAGCGGTACCGTTTCTGCGTCGGGGTTTTCCGCAGCTTCACGGGCCGCCTGCTCCGCTTTGCGTCGCTCACTTTCGATCAGGCGCAAACGCATGATGCGCAGCCAGCGCACACCCAATTCGTGCAGGAGCAACAGCGCGGTAAACAGCGCCAGGGTGCCGACCAGCGAGGACAGGAACTCGGTGGCCGTATGGGTGAAACCAAGCAGAATGCACACCACCAGCGCTAACGGCAGGGCCGTCATGAAATAGCGAATAACCCGCCCAAGCAGCGATTGTCGCTGGGCGCTGCGCATGGATATGAAGTGTTTCAATTCGCCCTGGGCAAAACTCGGGGTCAGCATGAAGAAGCGCGACAGCGCAATCAGTGCGGCAATCAGCGCGATACTGGTGAGCACCGATATGCCTTCCTGGGGCGCCGAGCGATTGGCGACGATGGCCACCACCACCATCGGCACAAACACAACCTCCAACTGCCAGACCTTGCGGGAGATGCGCGCCACACTGTCGCTCGCCCAGCGGAAATGTCGGCGCACCAGGCCCTGTGGCACCAGCAGGTAACGCAGGAACTCCAGGCCGAAAAAGTAAGTTGCGGAGCGATGCAGGGCAAAGCCGACGCTGCGCTCCATGCGGCCCTCGAAGTCCACCGCTTCCAGTGCCAGTCCAAGAGTACCCACCAGCAGCGGCCAGGTCGCCGCCAGCAATGCGCTGATGCCCAGCCCTTCCAGGGTCGACCGGTAACTGTCCGTCGCCACCTGGCCGACCTTGTCCCCGGTGTGCTCCAGCATATCCAGCAGGCGACGGTGGTAGCGCAGCAGCACCGCAAACAGCAGCAGCATCACCGGGTATAGCACGGAACCGAGCATGGCCCGCGGCAAGGCTGCGAGGACATTCCACCAGTTGACCGGCGACAGCAGGTCGACAATTTCGCCCGGCAGCGGCTTCAGGGTATCGAAGGAGAATGCCGGCGCGCTGCGAATCCACAGCAGGCGTTCAGATATGAAGTCGCGGTAGGTGAGCGCAGACGTCTCCACCCGACGCACGGCGAAATCCAGATCTCCGAGTGCCCGCAGATAGGTGGTCTCCACGTCCAGTGCATTCTTGACCAGGTCGCGCCGGGTCCGCGCCAGGTCGAGCATATCGTCGCGGATGCGCTCGGCGTCGGCCGGATCTACAGCAATCAGGCTCTCATCGACATACTCGCTCAGCGATTGCAGGGCACGCCGCTCATCCTCATAGGTGAGCTGCTTCAGGCTGGCCTCCGCCATCAGCTTTTCCCGCCGGGACACGTCGGCGCGGCCATACAGTGGGTTGGGAAGGCGTATCTGCTGTTCGCGCAGCACTTTACCCAGAGCCTCGCTCATGCCCAGCACGGCCAGCTTGCGCTTGATATTCTCGAGATCGGTTTCGAAGCGAATCGCCGTTTCGGTGGCGA
The DNA here is from genome assembly GCA_028282105.1 of Halieaceae bacterium. GTDB lineage: Bacteria > Pseudomonadota > Gammaproteobacteria > Pseudomonadales > Halieaceae > JANQIO01. The sequence continues at coordinate 4,886 of JANQIO010000145.1, forward strand.
CATCCTCCTGCAGGCGCAGCTGTTCCAGTGCCGCCGTGCGACTGGTAATTTCCGCAGACAGCAGCGTGTTGGCCTCTGCCAGTTGCTGAATCGCGGGGTGCGCGCCGGCAACGGATTCCTGCACCGAAGCCACCTCATCCAGGGCTTTGCGCGCCTGCTCCGCCCTCAGGGCCAGCACCTGTTGGTCGAAGGCCTTGAGTTTTTCCCGCTGCTCGCGCAGATCAAAGGACGTCCGGTCCCGCTGGGCCTGCAGCAGGTCCATGCGCATGGGGCGACTGACCTGTTCTGCTTCTAGCCGCGAGTTGACCGCCTGCGCAGCCCTCAGCTGCGCTGCCAGCAGCCACTTCTCCGCCTGAATCTGGGCAGCCGAGGCATTCTCGGTGCCAACCGATTGGGCATTGAGCCGCTCGACCAAGGCCTGGCTATCGGCGAGCTCCTTGCGCAGCGCTTCAGGTCGGTCGCCTTCCGTGTTCAGGCTGTTGGAAATCCGCTCGGAGCGGTCCTCGAGGTTCTTGAGGGCAGCACGCTCCGTTTGTACCAGCTGCTCCGCTTCCTCGAGGCTGATGCGACGGGGCAAATCGTAGCTGGCGTCCTCTGCGGCGGCCTGGTCGTCCTCCAGCTGCGCACGGATGGTTTTGGCTTCGCCGGCCGCGGAATTGAGCGCCTTCTGGTAGCCGGCGGCCTTGTCCGCTGCATCAGCCGCACGCTTGAGTTGGGCATCAATGCGCGAATAGATATCCGCAAACCGGGTGCGCTGCTCTTCACTGAGTTCCTGGTTCGCAGCCGCCGCCTCCGCGGCAGATTTCAGATCGGCCGCGCTGGGCAGACCGGAGCTGGTTTCCTGGGCGACAGCGCTATGACCCACAACAACGACCGCCATCATCGACAGCGCGCGCAAGATACGGTGAATCAAAACAGGTCTCCCCAGGGTGTCAGCTACCGATATTATGGAATTTGTCGGGATAATTCGAGCTACCCGCGACACCGCGGGGTCTACACTGAGAACATACCCTACCGAGGTCCGCTGTGCGCACACGGCGACTATTGCTTAGCCTGGCGCTAACCAACGCTGGCGGCCTCGAAGAGGCCGGCTGGACCAGGCCACCGCCCACCGCCCACCGCCCGCCGGTGAAGCCGCGGGTCAGTGGCGGCTGCCACCTCAAGGGTTACGCCGAGTTTAACGCGGTGGCAATCGCCCCCCTGATTGCCAGCATCTGGAATCGAGATTTTCAAGGAGCCATGCTCATGCGTCGCATTATCGCCCTCACACTCACTGCTGCGCTGGTCGCCAGCGCCCCCGCCGCCATCGCCCAGAACAAACTGGGCAACAACAAATTGAAGGAAAAGGGTTACGAACGCCTCGAAGGTCGCAATGCTTTTAAAGTGGGCTGCCGCCATATCATCCGCTCAGAGGACCGGCAGACGGTCTACCACCCCACTGTACTGAAGAATAACGAGATCGGGCTGGAACTGAACGGCCGCTACCTGTCGGCGACGTCCGCTGACAAGACCAGCCTGCGCGGTGGCGGCAAGGTCACCGTCTGGCGCAGTTGCCGGCAAATTTAGCGTCGTGGAAAGACTGGTGCCGAGGGCGGGACTTGAACCCGCACGGCCCAAAGGCCGGGAGATTTTAAGTCTCCTGTGTCTACCAATTTCACCACCCCGGCAGCGGGCGGCA
>JANQIO010000172.1 GCA_028282105.1 Halieaceae bacterium
GGTTTAGTTAACGACAGGCCATACTAATGGAGCGCGCTGCTATTTGCAGCCCGGCCCTGTAGATCAACCGGGCCAGTGCCTATAATGCCGCTTTGTTCGCAACGGGGCTGGCAGTTTTGAACCAGGATGAGATGAAGCAGGCGGTGGCCGCGGCGGCACTGGAGTACATCCGCCCCAAGCTTGAGGACGATAGCGTCATCGGCATTGGCACCGGTTCAACGGCCAACTACTTCATCGACGCCCTGGCAGGTATCCGCGCCGAAGTGGAAGCCACCGTGGCAAGCTCCGAAGCCTCGGCCCAGCGCCTTCGTGACAACGGGCTGCCGGTCTACGACCTCAACAGCGTCGATCAGGTCAGCTTCTATATAGACGGCGCCGATGAAAGCAACCGGGCTCTGCAACTCATCAAGGGCGGCGGCGGCGCGCTGACCCGGGAAAAAATCGTCGCCGCGGTGGCGGCGGAGTTCATCTGCATTTGTGACGAATCCAAGCTGGTGCACACGCTGGGAGATTTCCCGCTGCCGGTGGAAGTGATCCCCATGGCCCGCAGCCACGTCGCCCGGGAGCTGGTAAAGCTGGGCGGCGACCCGGTCTATCGCGACGGCGTAACCACAGACAACGGCAACATCATTCTCGATGTGTACAACTTCCCGGTAGCGGCACCGCTGGAAACAGAACGCAGGATCGATGGCATTGTCGGCGTGGTGACCAACGGCCTGTTTGCACACCGGCCCGCGGACGTGTTGCTGCTAGGCACTCCCGCTGGCGTAGAGACCCTGTACGCGCAGTGATATGACCCGCGGCTGCTCCGACCACTGTACCTGGCAGAGGGGCCGTACGCCCCGCCCCACCATGCGTTCCACCCTGCTAATTGTTGCGGCCGTCCTGGGCTGGGCCCTGGCGCTGGCCGGCAATGCCGCCACACCCGCGGTAGACCGCGGCAACAACGAAATTTCAATCGCCATCACCCAGGAACCCCAGTGGCTGACCACCATCCGCGCCACGGACACGGTTAGCTTCACGGTGCTGGATCACATTACCGAGGGGCTGCTGACCCGCGATGTGAACAATCGGCTGGTGGGTGGCGTGGCCGAGCGCTGGGAGCTCAGCGACGAGAAAGCCACCTTCTGGCTGCGGCGCGACGCGCGCTGGAGTGATGGCGAGCCCGTCACCGCCCACGATTTCGTGTTCGCCTGGCGGCAGGTCGCCAACCCCGAGAACGCGGCGGAGTATGGTTTCCTGATGCGCATGCTTCCCAACGGAGAGGCGATACTCGCTGGAGACATGCCGCCGGAGGCGCTGGGCGTGGAAGCGATCGACGACCACACGCTGGTCGTACACCTGGTGTCACCGACCGCCTACTTCCTCGACCTGGTATCGTTTATTACCTTTCGCCCCGTGCGCGAGGATTTTTATCGCGCCCAGGGAGGCCGCTACGCGGCCGATGCGGAAAACATGATCTCCAATGGGCCCTTCATTCTCACCGAGTGGGTCCACGACGCCTCCATGCGCATGGAGAAGAACCCCTATTACTGGAACCGCGACGCCATCCCGCTGGATGCGATCAACGTGCCCTATATCACCCGCGACCCCAATGCCCGCTTCAATCTTTACCTGGACGACAAGATTGCCCTCGCCGACCAGCTACAGCTGTCCGCCATGAAAATGGCACTGCAGCAACACCAGAAGCTGCGCTCATTCAGCGACGGCACCGTGTTCTACCTGGGTTTCAATCACCGGGAGGGTCGCCCCACCGGCAACCGCAACCTGCGGCGGGCTATCCAAAGCGTCTACGACGTCTCGGAACTGACTTACAAGGTGATCGGTGTGCCCGGCAACCTGCCGGCTTACACCCTGTTCCCCGCCTGGCTGACCGGCGACGAGGGCCAGAGCCTGAATGTCCAATACCCGCCGCACAAACCGGAACTCAGTATCGAGCGCGGCCGTCGCTACCTGGAACTGGCCAAGCAGGAACTGGGGGTGGAAGAAGTACCGCCCCTCAGCTTGCTGTTGGACGACACCGCCAACGCCAGCAGCCAGGCCGAGTACTTCCAGAACGTGATGGCGCGCACCCTGGGCCTGGAAGTACGGCTGGACAAGCAGATCTTCAAACAGCGCCTGGCGAAGATGAGCGCCGGCGACTTCGACATCGTGGCGGCGGGCTGGGGCCCGGACTACAACGATCCCATGACCTTCGCCGACCTGTTCGTGTCCTGGAATCTGAACAACCGTGGCCGCTACTCCAACCCGGAGTACGACGCCTTGATCCGTGAAGCCCAACAGACCACCGATCAACGCCGGCGCAACGCCATCTTTTCGCGCATCCAGGACATCATCTATGAACAGGTGGTGGTTGTGCCCCAGTACGAGCGCGGCTATATCTACGCCCTGGACAAGCGTGTCGCCGGCGTGCGGCGCTACCACATTGGCGGCGATCCGAATTACAACTACGCGTATATCGTCGAATCCCCCAGGGCCCCGGAGTCGGCAGACTGATGGGCAGCTACATCGCCAGGCGCCTGCTGTCGGGGGTGATCACCATCTGGTTCATTGCCACCGCCACCTTCTTCGGCATGCATGCGGTGCCCGGTGACCCGCTACTCAACGACAAGGCTGTCACCCCGGAAATCCGGGCCAACCTCGAGCGCGCCTACGGCCTCGACAAGCCGGTACCCCAGCAGTACCTGATCTTCCTGGGCAACATGTTGCAGGGCGACTTTGGCATTTCTTTCACGCAGCAGAACCGCCGCGTCAACGACATCATCGCCGAGCACTTCCCGGTATCGGCCACACTGGGCGTGCTGGCGCTACTGTTTGCCGCCGGCGGCGGCATAGTCTTCGGCGCGCTGACCGCCCTGTTCCGCGGCCGCCTGCCGGACTACCTGATCATGCTGCTGGTGATTGTCGCGGTCTCGGTGCCCAGTTTCGTGTTTGCCGGGCTGGGCCAGCTGGCCATCCTGCAGCTCAACCGGCTGGTGGGCTTCAGCCTGCTGCCCGTGGCCGGTTGGGGAAGCCTGTCGCATATGCTGGTGCCCTCGCTGGTACTGGGCCTGGGCACCATGGCTTACCTCACTCGCCTGATGCGTTCCTCAATGCTGGAAGTCGCAGAGACGGATTACATTCGCACCGCCCGTGCCAAGGGCCTCACGCCGCAGCGCATCTTTTTCCGCCATCAGCTGCGCAACGCCATTCTGCCGGTGGTCACGGTGCTGGGCCCGGCGATTGCTGCCATCACGACCGGTGGCTTCGTGGTGGAGCTGGTGTTCGCCATCCCCGGCCTGGGACGCTACTTTGTACAGGCGGTGCAGCAGCTCGACTACACCGTGATCATGGGCACCACGGTGTTCTACGGCGCCTTCCTGGTACTGATGGTGATTGCCGTGGATATTGCTTACGGCTTTATCGACCCGCGCATCCAGGTCAACAAGAGCTTGTCCTGATGAGCAGTTACACGCCCACCGCCGCTGACTTTCAACCGCTGGACGCTGCCCGCGAAGGGGATCGCATTGACCGTCCCTCTCTGTCCTACTGGCAGGACGTGTGGCGCCGTCTGCAAAGCAACCGGCGCGCGCTGGCGTCACTATATATAGTCGTCGGCCTGCTCTTGTTCACCCTCGCGGGACCGCTGGTCTGGCGTGTGGATCCCGCACTACAGGATCTGGAGCAAGTGTCGCAACCGCCCAGCCTGGGGCGCACGGCGCTGGTCGTTGCCGACAGCGCGCCGACCACATCGCTAACCCACACCGCTATCAGTAGCGCGGCGGCCAGCCGTGACAGTGCGCCGAACAAGCTGCGGCTGCTTGGCACCCCGCATTCGGAAGGGGTAAGCCTGGCCTGGGACCCGCTGCCAGGGGTCGAGGCCTACCAGCTTTACCGCCATGAGTATCCGCCTCGCGATGCCGATGATCTCGGCCTGCCGCTGGTCAAGCTGATGCCTCATGAGGTGAGCTACCGTGACCTGCTGCGGCTGGAAACCCGCCAGTACTATTACTCGGTAGTGGGCGTTTACGACGGCGAGGAAGCTCGCGCCTACACCACGCTGCCGGTACAGGTGGCGCAAGCCATTCTGTTCTCAGAGGCCCAGTACCGCGGCCTGCTTGGCAGCGACGCCACGCCGGAGTCGGTGGTAGGCAGCTCCATTCGACTCGAATCCCACCCCCTGGGCACCGACTACCTGGGTCGCGACATGCTGGCACGCCTGATGTGGGGGGCTCGCACTTCTTTGTTCATCGGCATCTGCGCACCGCTTATTTTTGTGTCCATGGGCCTGGCCTACGGCGGACTGGCCGGTTACAGCGGTGGCCGCCTTGATGACGTCATGATGCGCTTCGCCGACTTCGTTATTGCCCTGCCATTCCTGCTGTTCATGATCCTGTTCAAAATCGCCTTTGGCCTGGGTCCGGGGGAAAGCGGTATCGGGCCGATGTTGCTGGCGCTGGTACTGCTGAGCTGGCCTGCCACCGCCCGCCTGGTGCGGGGTCAGGTGCTGCAGATTCGCGAGGAAGCCTACATCGCCGCCGCGCGCATGATGGGAGCCTCGGCGCCCTATCTTGTGCTGCGCCACATCTTGCCCAATGTGATGGGCGTGCTGCTGGTGTCGCTGACCTTTGCCATCCCCACCGCAATCTTTACCGAAGCCTTTCTGTCATTTATCGGCATGGGTGTGGTGCCGCCCACGCCGTCATGGGGCTCCATGTGCAATGACGGGATTCGCACCATGCTCTCCCACCCCCATGAGCTGCTGTTCCCGGCGCTGTTTATCAGCAGCACGGTGCTGGCCTTCAACCTGCTGGGGGACGGACTACGCGATGCCATGGATGCGCGCATGAGGAGCGGCACATGAGTGAGCCAGGCGTGCCGGTGCTGAGCGTGAAGGATCTGGAGGTCGAGTTCGACACCTTCGGCGGGGTGGTGCGCGCCGTGCGCGGCGTGTCCTATGACGTGCATGCCGGCGAGACCCTGGCCGTGGTGGGGGAGTCCGGCTGCGGCAAGTCGGTGACCGTACAGGCGTTGATGGGCCTGATTCCCATGCCGCCCGGGCGGGTTGTCGGCGGCTCGGCAAAACTGCTGGGCCAGGAACTGATCGGGCTTGACCAGGCGCAGCTCAACGCGGTGCGCGGCGCCGACATGGGCATGATCTTCCAGGATCCCATGACATCCCTGAACCCCACCATGCGGGTGGGGGACCAGATCGCCGAGACCCTGGTCGTGCACCGTGGCATCACCCGCGACGCAGCCCTGAAAGAAGCGGTACGGCTGCTGGAGCGAACGCGCATTCCGGAGGCGGCGCAGCGGGCGAAACAGTTTCCCTTTGAGTTTTCCGGCGGCATGCTGCAAAGGGTGATGATCTCCATGAGCCTGGCCTGTACGCCCAAGCTGCTGATTGCCGATGAGCCCACCACCGCGCTGGATGTCACCATCCAGGACCAGGTGCTGGAGCTGATGCGGGAGATCCAGCGCGAAGACCATATGGCCATTGTGTTGATCACCCATGACCTCGGCGTAGTGGCCCGCATGGCCGATCGCGTGGCGGTGATGTATGCGGGTGAGGTGGTCGAGTACGGCTCTGTTGACGATATCTTCTACCGGGCAGCCCACCCCTACACCCAGGGATTGAAGCAGGCCATGCCCGACATGCACCAGCACGGCAAGGACCGGCTGGAAGCCATTCCCGGCAGCCCCCCGGACCTGTTTGCGCCGCCGCCGGGCTGCGCCTATCACCCGCGCTGTCCGCACGCCATGCAGATTTGCAAGCACAGGGATCCCGGCCAGTACCGGGTCGGAGACGCCCACTACGCCAGCTGCTGGCGCCTGCATGAAGAGGCGCCGGCAATCGCAGCGGAGGACAGCCATGCTGGTTGAAGTGCGCAATCTCAAGACTCACTTCGACATCGGCCACAACCGTGTAGTGCATGCCGTCGACGGCGTCTCCCTGAACATCGCGGAGAACGAAATTCTCGGTCTGGTAGGCGAGAGCGGCTGTGGCAAGTCCACCCTCGGCAAGACCCTGGCGGGCCTGCAGTCAAAGACCAGCGGCGACATCCTGTTCCGCGGCAAACCGCTGCCCGAGCGCTATTCGCGGGAGGACTTCCAGCGCCTGTCCACCAATATCCAGATGATCTTCCAGGATCCCTACACCTCCCTGAACCCGAGAATGACCATCCAGGAGATCATTTCCGAGCCCCTGCGCCTGCAGGCGGGAGGCGGCAAGAGCGACTACCGCGAGCTGGTGGCCCAGTGGCTGGAGCGGGTTGGGTTGAAGCGGGATCACGCCAACCGCTACCCCCACGAGTTTTCCGGCGGCCAGCGCCAGCGCATCGGCATTGCCCGCGCCCTGATCGTCAAGCCCCGCTTCGTGGTCTGCGACGAACCTATTTCCGCTCTCGACGTGTCAGTCCAGGCCCAGGTGATCAACCTGCTGCAGGAGCTCAAGGACAGCCTTGGCCTCACTCTGTTGTTCATCGCCCACGACCTGTCGATGGTGCGCTACCTCTGCGATCGCATGGCGGTGATGTACCTGGGCTCGGTGGTAGAGGAGGGCCCCTCGGAAGAGGTTTACTTCAAGCCCAAGCACCCCTATACGCGCATGTTGATCGCCTCCAACCCCATGGCTGACCCGCGCCAGGAAAAAGCCCGCGCACACCAGCCACCCCAGGGCGAGATTCCGTCGCCGATCAATCCAGGGCCGGGCTGCCGTTTCGCCGATCGCTGCCCGGAAGCCAGCACCCGCTGCAGAGAAGAGACACCGGTGCCGAAATTCATCGACGAGCAGCGCATGATTGCCTGCCATCTCTACTGAGGCGCGCTGGTCGTGGAGGACGAGAAGGCACGTTTCCTGAGCGAACTGGCCGAGCGCTACGGACCCGCCCTGGAGCGCTTTCTCACCCGTAAGCTGGACAACCCAGCCGACGCGGCGGAGGTGGCCCAGGAAACATTTATACGGCTGTACCGCCTGGAGCACCCGGACCAGCTCGACAATGCCCGGGCCTTCCTGTTCCAGGTGGCATCAAACCTGGCCGTAGACCAGCTGCGGCGACGCAGCCTGCACTTTCGCTTCCTGAAGGCCGAAATTCGCGATATCGGTGAAGGCGATGTGGTCGAGGGTTCCGTCGACAGTGCGTCGCCGGAACAGATTCTCGCCAGCCGGGAAAAGCTCGCGCGCATTTACGAGGCGGTGGACAGGCTGCCGGAGAAATGCCGCCAGGCCTTCCTCCTGCACCGCAGCTCCGGCCTGTCCTACGGAGATATTGCCCGGGAGCTGGGAGTCTCGGTCTCCAGTGTCGAGAAGTACATTCTGCAGGCGCTAAAGGAATGCCGGAAGGCACTTTCGGTTTACTATGCAGAAGGCGAGCAGGAGGAACAGGGACCTGGGTCTCAAAATCCCTGAATATCCACAAATCTGTATTGAGGGATTGTGCAGCTGTAACGTTTAAGTGTCATAAACAATCATGCGAATAGCATGTAAAGCTTGTTTACCAGCATCTGGTGAGTGATTTTCGTTACATAAAGATCGAAACCGGGTGACTTCCAGCAAGCAAGGGAGAAACGGCGAACAATGTCGCAAACCACAGCCAGCGAGCTGAGCGGTGCCATGCAAGACCAGGCCTGCCAGTGGATTGTTCGCCTGCGGGCCGACAACGTCAGCGATGCCGACCGCGAGCAGTTTGCCCTGTGGCTGGCCGCCAGCCCCGCCCACCGCCAGGCCATGGATGCCATGCTGGCAATGTGGGAAGACCTTGAAATCCTCAGCTATCGCGATGCGAGCCAGGCAGAGAGCGACCCGGCATACCGCGGCGCGTCCGCACAATACCCCGACGGCCCGGCCCAGTACGGCCGCCGCCGCTGGTTGGGAACCGGCCTGGCGCTGGCTGCATCCCTGGTATTGGCGGTATTGCTGTCTCCCGGGCTGGGGCTGGGTCCCGACAGCCAGGAGTACCGCACCCGCCTCGGCGAACAGCTCGCGGTCACCCTGGCCGACGGTTCCACCGTCAAACTGAACACAGACTCGAGACTGCTGGTGGCGTACAGCAATAGTGAGCGCCAACTTACCCTTGCCAGGGGTGAGGCCTTCTTCACCGTGCAGCACGATACCAGCCGGCCTTTCCTGGTCACCGCGGGCAATACCGAGGTGCGGGCGCTGGGCACCGCCTTCAACATCCTGCTGACCGGCGAGCACAGCGAGATCACCGTCACCGAAGGGGTGGTGAGGGTGACCGAGCTCAATGCCCCTGATACGCGTGCCGCCCACAGCGAATTGCTGTACAGCGACCAGCGCATGCGCGGCAACAAAGCCGGCCTGTCAGCCGCCGACGCCGTTGACGCGGAAAGCCTGCTGGCCTGGCGTGATGGCAAGCTGGTGGCCCACGATATGCCGCTGGGTGCTTTGGTCACCGAGCTGTCCCGCTATCACCCCAACCGGATCTTTGTCGCCGAGCCGGACCTCACCCAGACCACCGTGTCCGGCGTGTTCCAGTTGGAGGATCTCGACAGCATCCTGCTGGCGCTGGAACACACGGTCGGTGTGCGCAGTGTCACCCTGGACGACGGCAGCGTTCAGTTGATCAGGGCGCCCCTATAAGCTAACGTCTCGCCTGTGAACGCACGGGCGCATCCCTCGATCGCAGCGCGGCTCGCTCGCATTCTCCTGGTGCTGTGGTGCCTCCCTGGCATGGTGCTGGCCCAGGCCCGGTACAACTTCGATCTGGCGGGGCAGGCGCTGTCCGAATCCCTCATACAGTTCAGCCACCAGAGCGGACTGGCGATCGTCTTTTCTGATCCGGAAATTCGTGGCATTCAGGCCTCCCGGGTGCTGGGCCTGATGACACCTGACGCAGCCCTGGACAGCCTGCTGGCCGGCACAGACTTTACCTGGCGGCTGATTGATAACCGCATTGTGGCCATCTACGACGGCAGCTGCCGCGCCACAGATAGCTGCCTGGAAAATGAGCAGCTACTGGTGGCGCACCCCCTGTACGTTCCGGGCATCGAGGAGCTCTACGTATACGGCAACCGGGTGACGGGCTCGCGCATCAAGCGCAGCACCCTGCAGGGCTCGGCGCCGGTAGACGTGATCTCCTCCCCGGATATCGAGCTGACCGGGGCCCAGACCCTGGGGGAGATTCTCCGCTACCACCCCGCGGTGTCGGGCAATGCCACCAGCACCGCCATCAGCAATGGTGGGGACGGCACCGCCACGGTCACCCTGCGCGGCCTGCCCGCTTCCAGCACCCTGGTGCTGATCAACGGCCGCCGGGTGGCCAACGACGGGCTGGCCGGGGAGTCGGTAGACCTGAACACCATTTCCCCGGCGGCGGTGCAGCGCATCGAAGTGCTGAAGGATGGCGCCTCGGCGATTTACGGTTCCGATGCCATCGCCGGCGTGGTCAATATCATCATGAAGGAGGACTTCTACGGACTGCTGCTTGAGCAGTACCTCGGCGAGGCCCAGCAGGGTGACGGCCAGACCACCACAACCACCCTGCAGTACGGCACCGGTTTCCGCAATGGTTCGCTGTTCTTCTCGGCCAGCTACTTCGACCAGGATGAGATCGCCGCCCGCGACCGCCCGGTGTCGGAGTCCGCCGACGGGCGTTCCCGCGGCGGTGCCGACCTGCGCTCCAGCGCCACTCCGAATGCCAGGGTTACCCTGCCGGACGGCCAAACCCTGATTCGCGACTCCGGAACCGGCGACTATCGCCCGGTGAACCAGGAGGACCTGTTCAACTTCCCGGACTTCACCTCGTCGCTGGTGCCATCGGAGCGCGCCTCGGCCTACCTGTCGGCCAGCTACGACTTCAGTGAACTGGTCACCGGCAAACTGGAGCTGAGCTACATCAGCACCAATGCCCGCGCCCAGCTTGCGCCGACGCCAATTTTCACGGCCTTTGAGCAGCATCCCATCACCGTCGCTGCGGACAATACCTACAACCCTTTCGGCGTCGATCTCGAGGACGTCAGGCGCCGCCTGATCGAGTTGCCGCCACGACAGCAGCAGAACAAATCCGACGTCTATCGCATCAGCGCTCTGCTGGAAGGGATATCCGGGCGCTGGGACTGGGAGTGGAGTGTCGACTGGAGCAGGAGCGAGGCGCGGGAGTCCATCAACGGCGTCATCAGCAGCGACAACCTGCGCCGCGGTGTGGGCCCGGCGGACAACTGCCAGGGACTGGAGATCGATGGCTGCGTCCCTATCAACCTGTTCGGCCGGCCCGGCAGCATAAACAGTGAACAGCTCGACTATCTGAGGGTGCCGGCTGAGGTGAGGGGCGAGAGCGAACTGGTCAGCACCAGCTTTACAGCATTCACCAAGCTGTTTGATCTACCCCACGGCACCGTCGAATTTGCTACCGGCGCCGAATACCGCGATGAGTTCACCAAGAAAAAGCCGGATGCGCGGATTGGCAACGTCGGCACCATCGGCGGCAGTAACTTTGAGCGCACCCGCGGAGACCGCCGCGTGGCGGAAGTCTATTTCGAGAGTGTGGCGCCGCTGTATCGCAACGCCGACAAGGCGCAGCAGCTGGACCTGGAACTGGCGCTGCGCTACTCCCACTACAGCGACTTCGGCCAGACCACCAACCCCAAGGTGGGGCTACGGGCGCAGTTCAACAACAGCTGGATGTTCCGCACCACCTACGCCCAGGGCTTCCGCGCCCCAACCCTGAACGAACTCTACCAGGGCGCCACCGAGTCACAGGCGTTTATCTCCGACCCCTGCACCATCCCGGAGAATGTCGGCAACCTGCAGGGCTGCGAAACCCGGGCCGACCCGAGCCGCAATCAGTTCCTCACTATCACTGGCGGCAACGAGGACCTGGAGGAGGAGAAGTCGGTGAGCTGGGGGCTCGGCCTGGTATGGACACCTGACTACCTGCCGGGTCTCTACGCCTCTGTGGATTACTTCGATATCGACACCGAGAACGTGGTCGGCTCCAGCGCCCAGTTCATCGTCAACCAGAACGCCGCCCGCGGCCTGTTTGAGGACCAGGTCATTCGCGATGACCTCGGCAACCTGCAACAGGTGTCCGCTATCAACCTCAACGTCGGCGAGCGCCGGGTACAGGGCATTGACCTGAGCCTCAACTACCGGCTGCCAACCCGCGAATGGGGGCAGTGGTCCACGGCGCTGGATGTCGCCTACATGAAGGAATACACCATCCAGTTGGACCGCACTTCCAACACCTTTGGCTTTGCCGGCAACTTCATCGACCCGGAATCTGAAGGCCTCGGCGGTCTGCCGGAATGGAAGGGCACCTTCGGTATCCAGTGGGCGCGACAGCGCTGGCGCGGCAACTACGACCTGCACTTCATCAGCGATATGCGCGAAGAGGTGCCAGGCACCATGTCGCGCCGTAACATCAATTCCTGGGTGGTGCAGGATGTGCAGTTCAGCTATGTGTTGAACGTGTTACGGGGGCTACGGGTCTCGGTGGGCATCGACAACGTGCTGGACAAGGACCCACCCTTTGCCGCCTCGGCCTTCAATGACAATTTCGATGGCCGCAGCCATGAGCTGCGCGGCCGCTTCTGGTACGCCAAGCTGAGCCAGCGTATCTAGGAATCCGGGCTAGGCGTCCAGGTAACGCGAAATCCGCGCTAGCATATCTTCACGCACCGCGGCCGACTCATTCACCAGGTGGTGCATGCCGGTCGGCAGTATTTCCACCTGGGCTGCCGGGAACTGCTTCTCCAGCACCGGCAGATTGCGGCGCCAATCCACCGTGCCGTCATTGTCACCCTGCAGTATCAGCACCGGTGCCGCGCAGGGCGGCCTCGCAAGGAATGCCTCCAACCAATCCTTCAGCGCCCCCACCCAGCACACTGGAATCCTGTCGTGCTGGAGGGGATCGGTGGGCAGGAATTCCAGGAATTCGGGGTCCTGGGAGTTTTCCGCAAACTCACGGGGCACCGAGTCGACAAAGCGGTGTAGCAGCAGGTAACTGAGGTGGATACGCCGCCAGCCGTGCGGCCAAACCAGCGGCGCCAGCAACACCACCGCATCAAAGGTCTGTGGTGCGTCCGCGCACTGCAGGAAATCCATGACGGCCGCACCACCGGTGCTCTGAGCCAGCACCTGGCGCGGGCCCGGCAACGAGCCCGTGGCGGCCAGTACATCGAGAATTGCCTGGCGGTACTCGGCGAAATCACTGATCTCGGCCCGCGGTCCGGTAGACAGCCCGTGACCGGGCAGGTCAAAGGCCACCACGTTGCTGCCGCGATCAAGCCCGTAGCGCACCAGATGGGAGTAAAGTCCGACATGATCAAAGTAGCCGTGCACCAGGTACACGGTGCTGGTGGCGCCCGGTTGTACCCAGGTCTGCAGGGCCAGGCGGTGATCGCCGGATTGGACATAGCCCAGGCGGTGCTGGAGCTCAGGGAATTCAGCGCTGAAGTCCAGGCCGTAGTAGTCGAAGTAGGCCGTCGCATCGGGCAACTGCTGAGCGGCACTGAAGGCGGGCAAGTGCTCCGCCAGGGCATGAAAGGCCTCGACAGGTCCCGTCATCCGCTGGCCAGAAAGCGATTGATGCCGTCAAAGAACATCTGCACCGAAATGATAACCAGCAGCATACCCATCAGCCGTTCCGCGGCAATCAGCCCGCGCCTGCCCAGCACCCGGAACAGCAGTGGTGAGGATGCCAGGATCAACGATGAGACCAGCCAGGCCCCGAACAGGGCCAGCCCGAACTGCAGGGTCTGGTCGGGGTTCTTGTGCACGAACAACATGACCACGGCCAGGGTTGAAGGGCCGGCCACGCAGGGGGTAGCCAGCGGTACCAGGAAGGGCTCTCCCTCCGGCAGGTCGTCCATGTTCAGGCCGCCCATCGGGAAGATCATGCGCAGGCCGATGATGAACAGAATGATGCCGCCGGCGATGCTGATGGACTCCTGTTTGAGCTGCAACAGGTCCAGGAACCAGGCGCCGCCAAACAGGAACAGAATGAGAATCAGCAAGGCGAACAACAGCTCGCGCACAATCACGCGCATGCGCCGCTGTTCTGGCACATCCTTGAGCACACTCAGGAAGATCGGAACATTCCCGATCGGATCCATGACAAAGAGGATCGTCAGGAAGGCTGTTACGAGGTCCATCTCAGGCGGGTTTGACGACCTGCTTCAGCTCGCCGGCGCTGTAGCGTTGCACCATATCCGTCAGGGCAATGGGCCTGATCTTGTCGGCGTTGCCGGCGGTGCCGAAGGCCTCGTAGCGCGCCACGCAGATGTCCTTCATAGCCTTGATGGTTTCCTTGAGGTACTTGCGGGGGTCGAATTCCGCCCGATTCTCTGCCAGGAAGCGACGAATCGCACCGGTAGAGGCCAGCCGCAGGTCGGTGTCGATATTGACCTTGCGGACGCCATGGCGGATCCCTTCCTGGATCTGTTCCACTGGCACCCCATAGGTTTCCGGGATATCACCGCCGTACTCATTGATGATGGCCAGCCAGTCCTGGGGCACCGAGGAAGAGCCGTGCATCACCAGGTGGGTATTGGGAATGCGGTGATTGATCTCCTTGATGCGTTCTATGGCGAGAATGTCGCCGGTGGGCGGGCGGCTGAACTTGTAGGCACCGTGGCTGGTGCCACAGGCAATCGCCAGCGCATCCACGTCAGTGGCGGCGACGAACTGGGCGGCCTCTTCGGGGTCGGTCAGCAACTGGTCGTGGGTGAGCTTGCCCTCGGCGCCGATGCCGTCCTCTTCGCCGGCTTCACCCGTCTCCAGTGATCCCAGGCAACCCAGCTCGCCCTCCACCGACACGCCACAGGCGTGGGCCATGTCTACCGCGGTGCGGGTCACACTGGCGTTGTAGTCGTAATCCATGGGGGTCTTGCCGTCTTCACCCAGCGAGCCGTCCATCATCACCGAGGTGAAACCGAGCTGGATGGAGCGCTGGCAAACCGCGGGGCTGACACCGTGATCCTGGTGCATCACCACCGGGATATGGGGGAACTCCTCGACCGCTGCCTGGATCATGTGGCGCCGGAAGTACGCGGGTGCCCCCTTCCTGCGCCACATGATCCAGGCAGCG
>JANQIO010000203.1 GCA_028282105.1 Halieaceae bacterium
AAGACGTTTACATCAACTACGCCTGAGCAGGAGGACACGATCATGCCAGAGAAAACCATGCGCGATGCGATCAACGAAGCCCTGCACCAGGCCATGGCCGAGGACGACTCGGTCTTTGTGATCGGTGAAGACGTAGCCGGCGGTATGGGCTCCGACGGCGACCCCGGCAGTGTCGGCGGCGTGTTCGGCGTGACCGGCGGCATCTATAAGAAGTGGCCTGACCGCTGTATCGACACCCCCATCTCTGAGTCAGCCATTGTCGGCGCCGCGGCCGGCGCGGCCCTGGTGGGCATGCGCCCGGTGGCGGAAATCATGTTTGCCGACTTTATCGGCGTCTGCATGGACCAGATCGTCAACCAGATGGGCAAGTTCCGCTACATGTTCGGTGGCAAGTCCAAGTGCCCGGCGGTGATCCGCTTCGCCTCCGGCGGCGGCTTCAGCGCCGCCGGTCAGCACAGCCAGGCCATGTACCAGGTGATGACCTCATTCCCGGGCCTGAAAGTGGTAATCCCCTCCAACGCTTACGACGCCAAGGGTCTGATGTTGACCGCCATCCAGGATGATGACCCGGTGCTGTTCTTCGAGCCCAAGGTGCTGTACCAGGAAACCGCCGAGGTGCCGGACGAGATGTATACCATCCCCTTCGGCGAGGCCAACTTCGTGCGCGAAGGCGACGACGTCACCGTGGTCGCCTTCGGCCAGATGGTGCCCAAGGCGGCCGCTGTCATCGACGCCCTGGCAGACGAAGGCATCAGCTGTGACCTGATCGACCCGCGCACCAGCTCACCGCTGGACACCGGTGCCATCCTCGAGTCGGTCGAGGCCACCGGTCGCCTGGTGGTGGTGGACGAGGCTCCGCCGCGCTGTGGCCTGACTGCTGACGTGGCCGCACTGGCCGCAGACAAGGCCTTCAAAAGCCTCAAAGGCCCGATCAAGCAGGTCTGCGCTCCGCACAGCCCCACGCCTTTCTCGCCGGAGCTGGAAGCCGCCTACCTGCCGGACGCCGCCAAAATCACCGCGGCCATCAAGGAGACCCTGGCCTGATATGAGCAAGATCTACCCGATCGCCGTGCCCAAGTGGGGCATCGAGATGGTGGAGGGCACCATCAACACCTGGAACAAGTCCGAGGGCGATGCCATCGCCAAGGGCGACGAGGTGTTTGAAATGGAGTCCGACAAGATCGTCAACGTCTGGGACTCACCGGTAGACGGCATTCTGCGCAAGGTGATCGCCGAGGAAGGTGACGCCCACCCGGTGGGTGCCCTGCTGGGTATCATCGCGCCGGAAGACGTCAGCGACGATGAAATCGACGCCTTTGTCGCCAGCTATGCCGGCGAAGAAGCGGCTGAGGAACCGGCGCCGGCCCCGGCCCCGGCCGCGGGCGGCAACGATGCCTACACCCGTTCCTCACCTTCAGTGCGCCGGCTGGCCGACGAACTGGGTGTGGACCTGAATACGGTGGAGGGTACCGGTCGCCGCGGGCGGATTACCGAGGACGATGTGCGCGCCGCCGCCGGTGGCGACGGTGGGGCCGACGAGGACGTGGAGATCATTCCGTTCACCGCCACCCGCAAGACCATCGCCAAACGTCTTACCGAGGCCAAGCAGACCATCCCGCACTTTTACTTGACCGTGGAGTACGAGATCGACGGTCTGCTGAGCCACCGTGCCAGCCTCAACGACAGCGGGGACGTGAAGGTGTCCGTCAACGACCTGATCGTCTGGTGCGTGGGCCAGGCCCTGATGAAGGAGCCGCGGGTCAACGTCAACCTGGTGGGCGATGACATCCACCAGTTCAAGCGCGCTAATGTCTCCGTGGCGATTGCGACCGACGACGGCCTCTACCCGGCCACGGTACGTGGCGTGGATGCCATGAGCCCCGCAGAAGTCGCGACTGCCACCAGCGCCCTGGCGGAAAAGACCAAGAGCGGCAAGCTGGAGAAGGAAGATATCACCGGCGGTTCCTTTACCGTGTCGAACCTGGGGATGCTGGGCGTCAGCAACTTTACCGCCATCGTGAACCCACCCATGGGCGCCATCCTGGCGCTGGGCAAGGGTGAGCAGAAGGTGGTGGTGAAAGACGGTGAGCAGGC
>JANQIO010000213.1 GCA_028282105.1 Halieaceae bacterium
CGGACCAGTTCAGCTTCCCGTCCGGCCACAGCTCTGCCGCTTTCCTGCTGGTCACCTGCCTGTGTGTGATCTACGGCGCGGCCGCGGCCCCGCTGCTGATTTGGGCGGTCTCGGTCGGCATGTCGCGGGTACTGCTGGGCGTGCACTTTCCCGGTGACAT
This sequence comes from Halieaceae bacterium, assembly GCA_028282105.1. Classification (GTDB taxonomy): domain Bacteria; phylum Pseudomonadota; class Gammaproteobacteria; order Pseudomonadales; family Halieaceae; genus JANQIO01. The sequence continues at coordinate 161 of JANQIO010000213.1, forward strand.
CGTGGCCGGCGCCAGCATGGGCACGCTGATCGCGCTGTTCGCCAGTTCACTCCTCGGACTCTACTGATATGAAGATTCTTTACGGGGTTCAGGCTACCGGCCAGGGCCATATCAGTCGCGCACGGGCCATGGCCGAGGCCCTGGAGCACTACCCGGTTCAGGTCGACTGGCTGTTTTCCGGCCGCGAGCGGGAGAAGCTGTTTGATATGGAGCCCTTCGGCGATTTCCAGCACCGCCGCGGACTCACCTTCACCACGCGCAACGGCCGCGTCCAGCATCTGCGAACTGCCATCGACAATAGTGCGCCGCAGTTCCTGCGCGATGTCTGGCAGCTCAACGTCAGGGATTACGATCTGGTGGTGACAGACTTTGAACCCGTCACCGCCTGGGCCGGGCGCCTGCGCGGCGTACACACCATTGGTATCGGCCACCAGTATGCGTTTGGTGGCCACGCGCCGGCCACCGGCGACCACTGGCTGTCGCGCTTCATCATGCGCAACTTCGCGCCGGTGAAAACCGGGTTGGGCCTGCACTGGTATGGCTACGACCCCCATACGCTGCCGCCGATTCTCGACCTGGGCGATGCAGACACCCGCGAGGGCGCACACTATCTGGTCTACCTGCCTTTTGAAGACCAGGCCCGCGTCACCCGCTGGCTGCAGGGCCACAGTGACTTCCAGTTTCTGCAGTACGCACCCGGCTTGCCGCAGCAGCAGGCCGGCAACGTGCGACTGCACCCAACCAGCATCACCGCGTTCAAGCAGGATCTGCACAACTGCCGCGGCGTCATCTGCAATTCCGGATTTGAGCTGCTCTCTGAATGCCTCGAGCTGGGCAAGCCGGCCCTGACCAAGCCTCTGGCCGGGCAGACCGAACAGCTGTCCAACGCGCTGGCAATGACCGAACTGGGCTACGCCACCGCTATGGAAGACCTCGACGATGTGCGCCTGGCCGGCTGGCTTCGCAATACCCCGCGGGCACCCGCGATTCACTTTGCCGACGTCGCTGCAGGCCTCGCTGAGTGGCTGCACAATGGCTGCCGGGAGCCGGCGGCCAGTCTCAGTCAGCGACTCTGGCAAAGCAGTATGACTCCGCGAACTGCGCTGGAAAACGACGCCCCCTACTGCGCCCTGCCGCTCACGGCCTGATAGTTCACGCCGCCCCTGCCTTATACTGCCGACTGCAACATTGGCAGGACACAGCGATGGCCGGTATCTCTTTCGAACGTGAACTCCCCTTCCCTGCGGCTGCCGTCTGGGCACTGCTGGAGGACTTCGGCAATATGGCCTGGGCGGGCGTCAAGCAGGTGGAAGTCATTGGCGCAGGGATCGGCATGACCCGCCGCCTGCATATGGACGGCATGGACCCGATCGACGAGGTGCTGGAGTCCCAGGACCCAGCCACCATGAGCTTCAGCTACAGCATTCCCCGGGGCATCCCCCTGCCGGTAACAGACTACATTGCCAGTGCCCGCATTGAAGCCGTCGATGACGCCAGTTGCCTGGCGCACTGGTCCTGCACCTGCACCGCCACCGACGCCAGCATGGATGAAGCCCAGCTCGAGGAGATGCTGCACGGCACTTACACCATGCTATTGGACATGGTGGAGAACTACCTGCAGGCCGCCGGCACGTCCTGAGATTGGTCTACCGCCGCCGGTCGTGTACCGTAGTGGTAGTAACCGAGCTCCCAACATGCGACTGTCGATTCTTCTCCTGCTGTTTTCCTGCCTGCCGGCGCTGGCCCTGGAACCGGCCTACCAGGCAAACCCTGACTATGTAGGCGCCGAGGCCTGCAAGGACTGCCACGCAGAGGCCTACCAGGCCTGGCGCGGCTCTCACCACGACCTCGCCATGCAGGTAGCCAGTGAGGCAACGGTGCTCGGTGACTTCAACGACACCCGCTTTGAGTACGCGGGCGAGCCCAGCCGTTTCTATCGCAAGGGCGATGGCTTCTGGGTCAACACCGAGGGCCCCGACGGCAAGCTCACCGACTACCCGGTCGCCTACGTGTTCGGCGTGGAGCCGCTACAGCAGTACCTGATCGCCTTTCCCGGCGGACGCCTGCAATCGCTAGGTATCGCCTGGGATACGCGACCCGCAGACGCCGGCGGCCAGCGCTGGTTCCATCTCTACCCGGATCAGCAGATCGCCGCCGGCGACCCGCTGCACTGGACCGGACCCTACCAGAACTGGAACCTGCAGTGCGCCGAGTGCCATAGCACCGACCTGAAAAAGAACTACAACCCACAGAGCCGCAGCTATCGCACCACCTGGTCCGAGATCAACGTGGCCTGCGAGGCCTGTCATGGGGCAGGCGCCAAGCATGTGAAACTCGCGCGTTCCGGCGGTCTGGCCGGGGCAGACAATGGCGGCTTCCCGCTAAGCCTGGCCGAGCGTGGTGCCTGGGCCTGGCCCCAGGGCAGTGACATCGCCACCCGCCGCGACCCGCTGCGCTATTCGCAGCAGGTGGAGAGCTGCGGCCGCTGCCACGCGCGGCGCGGCACCCTCGGCGACTACCAGCACGGGCGGCCGCTGCTGGACACCCACCGCCCGGCCCTGCTGCTCGAGCCGCTGTACCATGCCGACGGCCAGATTCTCGATGAGGTCTACGTCTACGGCTCCTTTGTGCAGAGCAAGATGCACCAGGCCGGTGTGGTGTGCTCCAACTGCCACGAGCCCCACAGCAACCAGCTGCGAGCCCCCGGCAACGGTGTGTGTGCGCAGTGCCACAAGCCCGCCAGTTTTGATACTCCCGATCATCACCGCCACCCGGCGGGCAGTCCGGGTGCGGCCTGCGCCAACTGCCACATGCCGGAGCAGTACTACATGGTGATCGATGGCCGCCGCGACCACAGTATGCGCATCCCGCGCCCGGATCTCAGCGTTGCCCTGGGTACTCCCAACGCCTGCAACCAGTGCCATGTCGACCGCGATGCCGAATGGGCTGTCAGCAACCTGCGCAAGTGGGGTGTGCGTTTCAATGATGGCGGCAGTCACCCGGCCCGCAGCCTGGCGCTGGCCCGCAGCGGCGATGGCCGCGCTGTGCCCGGGCTGGTGGCATTGGCCCGCGACCCGCAGGCCAGTTCCATCCTGCGTGCCACCGCGGTCAATGAGCTGGCGAGCTTCAGCAATCGCGACGCCCTGGAGACCGCGGTTCGCCTGTTGGACAGCGAGGACCCGATGCTGCGCTGGAGCGCCGCCGGCACCCTGCGCATGCTGCCCCTGCAACACCGCTACGGTGTGCTGGCACCCCTGATCGAGGACGACGTCACCACGGTGCGGCTGGAGGTGGCGCGCCTGCTGGCCGAAGTGCCGCTGGACCAGCTGGCCAGCGAGGACGCCCGGCGACTGCAGAGTCTATTTGATGAATACCTGGAGACTATGGGCCGGCAGGCAGATACCCCGGAGGGCCAACTGGAGATGGGTCTGTTCTTTGTCTCCCGCGGCCTGATGGAGCCGGCGGAGCTGGCCTACCGCAACGCCATCGACATGAACCCACAGTTGGTCGCGGCCTACATGAACCTGGCCGACCTGTACCGCATGGCAGGCCGCGACGATGCCGGCCGCCAGAGCCTGTTGGAAGCGACCGAGGTCGCGCCGGAAGAAGCCGCAGCCTGGCACGCCCTGGGCCTGCTGGAGACCCGTGCCGGGCAAGCGGACACGGCGCTGGAATACCTGGGCCGCGCGGCCGAGCTGGAAACCACGGGCGTTCGCTTCCGCTACGTGTACGGCGTGGCGCTGCACGACGGCGGCCAGCCGGAGGCAGCACTGACGCAGCTCCGATCCCTGTTACGCGAGGCGCCTGCCAACCCCGATCTGCTGCTGGCGCTGGCCACCTACTCCAAGACCGCAGGTCGCGATGAAGACGCCCGGCGCTACGCCGGCAAACTGGTGGAGTTGATGCCCGACGACCCCGGCGTGCGACAATTCTACGAAAGCCTGTAATACTGTTTTACGGGGTGGCCGCCTGCGGAGGCGCATGTGCAGGACAACCGCGATATCGCGTCAGCACAGTCAACCGTCAACGAGATACTCAGGGAAGATCGCTCACTGTACTCCACGCAGTTTGCGTTGGGCTTTCGCTCGCTTCACTTCATTCCCGACCTGGAAAAGGGCTTCCGCCAGTTCTACCTGGAGAACAACCCCGCGCAGCTGCGGCGGGTGATACCGTTTGCCATCTTTCTCACCCTGATCTTCGGGCTGGCGGACTACTTCCGCCTCTCTGAGGAAGTATTCTCGGCGGTCGCGCTGCCGCGCCTTGTGCAAGTGCTGTCACTGTGCCTGTTGGCGTTGCCGGTCTACCTGAACTACACCCGCTGGCTGGAAGCAGCCGTCATGGCCGCGCTGATACTCTATGGCGCCAGCACACCCATCATGCTCGGGCTCATCAGCCAGGGCGACTACTACACGCCGATTGGCACCCAGCTGATCATCCTGGCCTTCTGTTACTTTCTGGCCGGGCTGCGGTTTTTTCACGCCGCCCTGACCGGCGCCGTGATCAGCATTGCCTACCCCATGTCCCAGCTCTTGTTTCCCTACCCACTGCCGAACCTGGGCTTCAACTGTTTCATCATCGTAGCCTTCAATATGCTCGGGCTGGTGGGCGCCTACTTCCTGGAGTACACCAGCCGTGAGAACTTCCTGAGCCGTCAGCTGCTGAGCGAAATGGCCCTGTTCGACAGCCTCACCGGGCTGTTGAACCGGCGCGCCTTCGCCCTGGACCTGGAGAAAACCTGCAGCCAGGCCAAGCGCGACGGCGTCCACCTGGCGGTGGCCATGGCCGATGTCGATCGCTTCAAGGACTACAACGACTACTACGGCCACGTGCAGGGCGACCAATGCCTGCGCAGCGTCGCCACCGCCCTGCAGGGCTCGATACGGCGGCCGCTCGATAAAGCCGGGCGCTACGGCGGTGAGGAGTTCATACTGGTCTGGTACAACTGCTCGGCAAAGGACGCCGAGCGGCTGGGCGAGGAGGCCCGGCAGGCGGTGGAAGACCTGCAACTTCGCCAGGGCCCTGGCGCCAGGCAGCGCTCGATTACCGTCAGCATCGGTATCGCCAGCAGCGAACGGGGCGATGACTTCGACAGCTCCAGCCTGATTCGCGCCGCTGACCGGGCCCTATACCTGGCCAAGGACGCGGGTCGCAATCAGGTGGTGATAGCCGATACCCACCCCGCTTGAACCGCCTGCGGGTGCGTGTTAAACCTCTGGCCAAACCTTAAAGCGAGATACCGCCATGCGACTTCTGGCCCTTTGCCTGTGCCTGTCCCTGCTGCCCGCCTGCACCTGGGTGAAACTGACCGAAGAGGCCGAGTCGGTCACCGTGGTGGCGTCGGTCCCTTCCAGCTGCAAACGTCTCGGCAGCACCACCTCCAGTACCAAGGCGGATGTGGCCTCTATTGATCGCAGTAGCAAGAAGGTCGCCACCGAGCTGCAGACCCTGGCCCGCAACGCGGCGGCGAAGATGGGTGGCGATACGATCAGCGCCGACAGTGAGGTTTCCGAAAACGGTGAGCAGACCTTCGGCATCTACCGCTGCGGCGCCTGAGGCCGCTGCGCGCTGACACTAGAGGACTTCGGCGAGGTCGCCCTTCTTCTCCAGCCAGGATTTGCGGTCGGCGGCGCGTTTCTTGGCCAGCAGCATGTCCAGCATCTTGTGGGTGCCGTCGCCAGCATCCAGCACCAGGCGCACCAGCCGCCGGGTGTCAGGGTCCATGGTAGTCTCGCGTAGCTGCAGGGGGTTCATTTCACCGAGGCCCTTGAAGCGCTGCACATTGACCTTGCCGCGGATTTTCTCCGCCTCGATACGGTCCAGCACGCCCTGCTTCTCGCCTTCATCGAGGGCGTAGAACACCTCTTTGCCAACGTCGATGCGGTACAGGGGCGGCATCGCCACATAGACGTGCCCCGCCTGTACCAGCGGCTTGAAGTGCTGCACGAACAGGGCGCAGATCAGGGTGGCGATGTGCAGGCCGTCGGAGTCGGCATCGGCGAGGATACAGACCTTGTGGTAGCGCAGCCCGGACAGGTCGTCACTGGCGGGGTCGATGCCCAGTGCCACTGAGATATTGTGTACCTCCTGGGAGGCGAGGATTTCCTGCGAGTCCACCTCCCAGGTGTTGAGGATCTTGCCGCGCAGGGGCAGGATGGCCTGGAACTCGCGGTCCCGGGCCTGCTTGGCGGAGCCGCCGGCGGAATCGCCCTCCACCAGGAACAGCTCGGCCCGGGCCGGGTCGGAGCCGGAGCAATCGGCCAGCTTGCCCGGCAAAGCCGGGCCGGCGGAGACGCGTTTGCGCTCGACCTTCTTGGCGCTACGCAGGCGGCTCTGGGCATTGGAGATGCACATATCCGCCAGCTTCTCGGCCTCCTGGGTATGCTGGTTGAGCCACAGGCTGAAGGCGTCCTTGGCCACCCCGGAGACAAAGGCCGCCGCCTCCCGGGAGGACAAGCGCTCTTTGGTCTGGCCCGAGAATTGCGGGTCTTCCAGCTTGGAGGACAGCACGTAGGCGCAGCGGTCCCAGATGTCGTCAGGGGTCAGCTTCACCCCACGCGGCAGCAGGTTGCGCAGCTCGCAGAAGTCGCGCATGGCGTCCAGCAGCCCGGTGCGCAGCCCGTTGACGTGAGTGCCGCCCTGGGCAGTGGGAATCAGGTTGACGTAGCTTTCAGCCACCACATCGCCGCCCTCGGGCAGCCACTGCACCGCCCAGTCGACCCCTTCATTGCTGCCGGCAAAGCTGCCGACGAAGGGCTCCTCGGGAATCACCGGGAAATCGATCGTGGCGTCGGCCAGGTAGTCGGTGAGGCCGTCCTCGTAGTACCACTCTTCGCTGTCTTTCTTCACCTCATCCTTGAACTTCACCCGCAGCTTCGGGCACAGCACCGCCTTGGCCCGCAGCACGTGCTTGAGCCGCGGCACCGAGAAGTTCACTGAATCGAAATACTGGGCGTCCGGCGTGAAGGTGACGGTGGTGCCGGTATTGCGCTGGCCACAGCTATCCACCACCTCGAGGGCGGAGGCCGTTTCACCGCCGGCAAAGCTCATACGGTAGACATTGCCGCCGCGGCGGATGGTCACCTCCAGCTCGGTGGACAGGGCGTTGACCACCGATACGCCGACGCCGTGCAGGCCCCCGGAGAACTGGTAGTTCTTGCTGGAGAACTTGCCACCGGCGTGCAGGGTGGTGAGGATAACCTCGACGCCGGGCTTCTTCTGTTCGGGGTGCAGGTCCACCGGCATGCCGCGGCCGTTATCGGCGACGGTGATGGACCCGCCCTTGTGCAGGGTGACCGAGATCTCGCTGGCGTGGCCCGCCAGGGCTTCATCGACGCTGTTGTCGATGACTTCCTGGGCCAGGTGGTTGGGGCGGGTGGTGTCGGTGTACATGCCCGGGCGCTTGCGCACGGGTTCGAGGCCGGTGAGAACCTCGATATCTTCAGCAGTGTATTTGCTCATCTACAGCATCTGTCCGGGGTTGGCCCCGCCCAGCGGGCGGGTGGCTGTTGCCTGGGGCCGCGGATGATTGGCGACGCCCGTGCAGGGGATTATAAGTAGCCGCTGGAATCCAGGTCCACGTCAAAGCTCACATCCAGCACCCGCGACACGCCGGATTCGATGCCGCCGTCGCTGTTGAGGGTCAGCCAGCGGTATCCGGGGGGCTGATCGTCGATCTTGAAATCGTGGCTCTGGGGGGCGAACTGGATACAGGAAGAGGGTGTCGACATCAGCTGCACCCCGTTGCGTTCGGTATCGAGCTGCTGATGCACGTGGCCCCAGATCACCGCGCGCACGCAGGGGTGCCGATCCAGCACCTCGAACAGCGCCTCGCGGTCCGCCACCATCTGCTCGTCGATCCAGGCGGAGCCCATGGGCACCGGCTGGTGATGCAGGCAGACCAGGCAGTGCTGGCCCTTTTCATCGGCGGCAGCGAGGTTTTGCGCCAGCCAGTCGAGCTCTTCGGCACCCATTTCACCACCCACTTCGCCAGGTATCTGGGAGTTGAGGAGCACAATGCGCCAGGCGCCAGCATCAACTGCGCGCGTGAAGCCGCCGTCGGCGCCCAACACCCGGTGCATGGTGTCCGCGCAGTCGTGGTTGCCAGGCAGCCATGCCACCGGAGCACCCAGCCGGGAGAAGTACTCCTCCGCGCGCTGGTAGGCGGCTTCGCTGCCGTGGTCGGATATATCGCCGGTGCCCAGCACCAGGTCAGGCTGCGGCCGCTCGCGTTGCACCAGCTTGATGACGTGGCTCAGGCTGTGGTCGGTATCCATACCCACCAGGCGGCCGCCTGGCGTTTCCTTGAGGTGGGTGTCGGTAATCTGCACAAGGTGCAGGCTGTCGCCCGCCGGCAGAAGCTGCTTGACGGTGCCGGTCATGAGGCGTCGGCAGTTCCCGGCACCAGGGGGGGCAGGTCGAGTGGGCTGCAACCCTGTTCAATGCAGTGGCTTAACCATTCGGCGAGAAAAACATTCTGCTGGGCTTTCTCATCGGGGGCGTGCATACCCGTGTTCGGGTAATCGTAGCGGGCTTCGACCCGGCGTTGGGACTGGAACGCCGTCACTTCCACCATGCGGGCATCGTGGTAGGCGCGCAGGTCGAAGCGGGGGGGCATCAACCAGCGGGCGCTGTCGCCGCCCTGCTGGCAGATCTTCATCAGCGTGGTGTAACGACAGCGCTCCACCACATCGATCCGCACCCGTTCGCCACCGGCCAGCAAAAACTCGCGGGTGTTGGCGGTCTCATAATCCGGAAACAGCTGCAGCAGGCGTGCATAGTTCGATTCACAGGTTGCATGCAACGCCGCGATATCAACCGAATAACGCCAGGAGTGTCTGCTCACTGCACTGCCCCCAAGGTGTTTGTCTCCCGCTTTTGTACTGGCCGCCCCCGGGATACTTCCCCGGAGTCCCCGGGGTTCGCTCTCCCCGGGGCCTGCGGGCGAGGCCCTGCGGTCGCTCTACCGCTCGTGACTCTCGCCCTGTCGCGGACGTGCTTGCCCGCGGACCTTGCCAACGGCATCGTGGCCACTGCAAACAGCGCTGGAAGCGGCCTCGCCAGCTCCCGTGACGCCTGCAGTGTAGCAGTAACCTTTGCACAAAATAGGGACATATTCCATGTTTCAGCCGAACCGTGCTGCCTGTATTATTGAGCTCCTGAGCGGCGCATCAACAAGGTAAAACCTGCACACTGCGGTCGCCTTCACACTTTCACACTCTGCCGGTTCGGTCGGTCGGTACGCTGTAAAGTGACTGCTGTAGGGTAGCCGCCGAGCAAGTGGCCGCGTTAACGTGGCCAAGGTCGCCAAGGTGGCAGAGAAAGAGAAACTGTCGAAAAGAACAAGCCCAAGGATTCCTCAATGAGAGCTCTCCCCCACGCACTGATCAGTCTTGTCCTGGCTGGCGCCTGTTCCATGGCCCAGGCGGATACGCTGCGCGAGATCTACGAGCTGGCACTGGAGAACGACGCCCAATTGAAGGCGGCCGAGGCCACCTACAAAGCCAACCTGGAGATTGAGCGCATCGGCCTGTCGGCCCTGCTGCCCCAGGTACAGGGCAACTACCAGTTCGCCGACTCGGAAACGGATACCGTCGCGAACAGCTTGAACCTTGAAGGCGAGATATTCGAAAACGAAACCAATGTCGATGTCGAGCGCGACGGCTACGAGATCTCCCTGGACCAGGCCATTTTTGATATGCCCGCCTGGTTTACTTTCCGCGCCGGCAAGGAAACCAGCAAGGAGGCGGAAGCCACCTTTGCCGCCGACCAGCAGGACCTGATTGTGCGGGTGGTGGAATCCTACCTGGGTGTATTGCGCTCGCAGGACAACCTGTCGGCGGCGCAGGCGCGGGAACGCGCCTTCCAGCGCCAGTTGGAGCAGACCCAGCAGCGCTTCGAGGTGGGCCTGATTGCCATCACCGACGTGCACGAGGCCCAGGCGGCCTACGACCTGGCCCGCGTCGAGCGCATCACCGAGGAGAACAACCTCAACGTCGCCATCGAGCGCCTGTCAGTGCTGACCGGGCGCTACCACGACAACCTCTACCTGCTGCGTGAAGATTTTGATATCAAGCCGCCGCAACCCGCCGACCGGGCCGATTGGGTAGACTTTGCCCTGGACCACAACTTCCGTCTCAGTGCCGCCCGTTATCGGGAAGAGGCTGCACGCCAGAATTCCCGCGCTTTCGCCGCCGAGCACCTGCCGACGGTGAGCGGGCGAGCCAGCTATTCAGACTTCGAGACCGACGGCACCCGGACGGAGAACCCGCCCTCGCTGTTCAACATCTCGCCTGACCAGGAACAGGAGCAGGAGATCTACTCCATCCGCGTCGACGTGCCGCTGTTCTCAGGCGGCCGCATCAGTGCCAGCCGACGGCAGGCGGCCCAGGAATTTATCGCCGCGCGTGAAAACCGCATCAACCAGATGCGCAACACCGTCACGGATACCCGCTCCCTGCACATGACTGTGATGAACGACGTGGCCCGGGTCAACGCCCGCAGGCTCAGTATCATCTCCTCCCAATCAGCCCTGGATGCCACCACCGCTGGCTACGAGGTGGGCACCCGTAACGTTGTAGACGTGCTGAATGCGCAGAATACGCTGTTCTCAGCCCAGCGCGACTACGCCAACTCGCGTTATGACTACGTCAACAACCTGCTGCGGCTGAAGCAGCAGGCCGGCCTGCTGAGCCCGGAAGATGTCTATCGCCTGGATGCGGAGTTGATCCCGCCGCCGGCGCCGACTGCCAGCACGCGCGCTGGCAAATCGCCCTACCCGACCCGCGAGCGCTAGGTGCGCTCACCGGGCCGCATTGGCCCGGTCGCGCCGGCCGCAGACCGGAACCCACCGTTTTGAGCTTTACACCGCCGCCCTTCTGGCGCGATTTGAAAGGCTTCCTGGCCGATGACGAGGCGGTCGCCCTGGCGGGCGCTGCCGCCAGCGCCTGCGCGCTGGGGCCGCTACTGGAAATCGGCAGCTACTGCGGCAAATCCACTATTTGCCTGGCACAGGCCATGGCGGATTCCAACGCCCTGCTATTCGCTCTCGATCATCACCGCGGCTCAGAAGAGCACCAGCCCGGTGAGTTTTTTCACGACCCTGAGCTGTTTGATGAAGCTGTAGAGCAAATGGATACCTTCCGGGAGTTTCGCCGCAACCTGGAACGTGCCGGGCTCAGCGATAGAGTGGTACCCCTGGTAACTACCAGCGAGCTGGCAGCTCGCCATTGGGCAACCCCCCTGGGCATGGTATTCATCGACGGCGGCCACAGCCTCGATGCAGCGCTGACAGACTATCGCTGCTGGGCCGGGCACCTGGTGCGCGGCGGCACCCTGGCTATTCACGATGTCTACCCCGATGCCGCCAGCGGCGGCCAGGCGCCCTACGCCGTGTACCGACTGGCGCTGGAATCAGGCCTGTTCAGGGAACGCGCGCGAATCAACAGCCTGGCACTGCTAGAGCGGCTGTGAATAGAAAGAGCGGCTGTGAATAGAGAGAAAGAGCGGCTTTGAGATTGTGAGGCAGGAACCGCCGCTCAGGACCGTTGATGCCGCGCCACCGCGGCGTCCACCGCGGCATCATCCAGCAACACCACATCTCGAAACAGCCGGGACGCCGGTGAGTACTCGGTGAGCGCATCCGCCGCCAGCATGATCGCCCCCGCGGTCCAGGTCGGCTTCTCGTCCGGCCAGGTGATATCCAAGGCGAACTGGTAGCCCGTCCAGTAGGAGCCATCCTCCAGGCGCCACTGGTGCAGCCAACTGTATACCTCCACCGCGCGGGCGTGGTCGTCGGCCGCCAGCAGCGCCATCACCAGCTCGCAGCTTTCCGCCACCGTCACCCAGGGTTCATCGGATACACAGCGGCAGCCCAGGCCTTCCTCGACAAAGCTGTCCCAGCGGCCGGCCAGTCGCTCACGGGCCTCGCGGCCCGAGAACACGCCGGTCAGTACCGGGTAGAACCAGTCCATGGAATAGCGCGCCTTGCTCTCCCAGGTGCGATCAAAGCGTTCGGGCTTGTTGCGCAGGGCGTCGCCGAGGCGCATACGCGCATCCAGCCATTCGGGTCGTTCGTGGCCGAGCGTGGTGGCGATGTTGTGAGCACACTCCAGGCTTTTGTAAATCGAACTGCAGCCGGTCACCAGGGCGTCTTCGCGGGCACTGCCATCGGCGCTGATCGCCCAGTGAATATCGCCGTGCTCGGTCTGCAGGATCAGCACAAAGCCGATGGCGCGCTCCACGCTGGGCCACATTTCCTCGAGAAAAGCGTGATCCTGGCTGATCAGGTAGTGATGCCAGACACCGGTGGCAAAGTAGGCCACAAAATTGGTTTCCCGGCGCTCGCCGTTATCGATCTCGTGACCGCGATAGCCGGCCCACCAGCTGCCATCCGCAAGTTGGGTATTGGCCAGCCAGCGGTAGGCGCGCACAGCGGCGTCGTATTCGCCGCCGATGCTCAGGCCCATGGCCGCTTCCACATGGTCCCAGGGGTCGCTGTGACCGCCGACAAACCAGGGAATCTCGCCGCTGGATTCCTGGGTCGCCAACAGGAAGTCTACCGTGGGTCGCAGGAAGTCGTGGGGGAACAGGCCCCGACTGAGGTACAGGCCCGACATCAGGCGGCTACCTTTCTGAAGTACATGACAATGCTTTTCCCCATCAGCGGGTTGAGCAGCCGCTCCAGGCTGCGAGTAAGCCAGGGACGATCCATCAGATCCCATACCAGGAAACGGTGGTAGAGCCGCACCAGGGGGTGTGAGTCCTGGCGCTCCCAAAACAGGCACTTGAGCCACCAGAACGGCACGTGCAGGGCGTGGGCCCAGTGGCGATGGTACTGGCACATGCCCAGGTCCTCGATTTCCAGCTTGAGGCTGCGATCGCGAAATATCCGCAGATGGCCGCCCGGCACCTTGTGGTAGCCCTCGCTCAGTGTCCAGCAGAGCTGCTCGGGCCAGCGCCTGGGCACCGATGCACAGAACAGACCGCCGGGTTTGAGCACGCGATTGACCTCCTGCAGCGCGCCCTGGTAGTCGGGGATGTGCTCCAGCACTTCTGAGCAGATGACCTTGTCGAAGTAGTCATCGGCAAAGGGCAGCGCCAGGGCGTTGGCTGAGGCGAGGGTAAAGCTGGAGTGCGCGCTCGCGCCGTCAAATTCTTCAAACTTGTCGCGGGTAGTCCGCAGATCATCGAAGTTGAGGTCCACGCCGACAGCTTCGATGCCCGGCTCCAGGTAAGCGGAGATGACATGCCGCCCTTCACCACAGCCGAGGTCCAGCACGCGATCACCGGGGCGCAGGTCGAAATGCCGGAAATCAACCGTCTGCACGGCCCAGCACCTCCTGGTAGTAGCGCGTCATCTGCCCCGCCGCCACTTGCCAGCAAAACAGTTCTTCAATACGTCGGCGGGCCGCCAGGCCGAGGGCGTCGCGTCGCGTCGGTTCATCCAGCAACCCGGCGATGGCGCTGGCCAGCGCATCGACGTCAGCCGCGGGCACCTGCACCCCGGCATCACCCACCACTTCCGGTAAGGCGCCACCGTCGGTGGATACCAGCGGCATGCCACAGGCCATGGCCTCACCCGCGGGCAGGCCGAAGCCCTCGTAGACAGACGGCACCACCGCGATGGTGGATTCCGCGTAGCGAGCCACCAGCGCCTCGGTGCTGAGGCCGGTCTCGAAGCGCACTCGCTCAGCAATGCCCAGCCGGTGCAGCAGCCGCTCGGTATCACCGCCCGGCTTGGGTTTGCCGATGACCAGCAGTTCCAGATCGGGGTAGTTGTTGAGCAACTGCGCATAGGCGCGCAGCAGGTAACGCAGGCCCTTGAGTGGGGCGTCGGCAGAGGCGGTCGCCATTAGCTGGCGCGGTTTACGCGCCACATCCGGCAGCGGCCTGAACTCGGCGATATCGATGCCATTGTGCACCACAGTGACTGCATCGCCATCGATATTGAAGTCGGCGGCGATATCCCGCCGCGAGCATTCCGATACGGTAACCACGTTGTCGAGCCCGGCCACGACTTTTTTCTGCATACGCAGGAAACTGTGCCAGCGGCGAATCAGCAGCCGTTCATGCCAGCTGCGCGCCGCGTCCAGGGCAATGCGCAGGTCGCTGGTGATTGGGTGATGCACAGTGGTGACCAGGGGAATGCCCATGGCCTGCAACTTCAGCATGCCGTAGCTGAGGCTTTGGTTGTCGTGGACCAGGTCGTAGTCGTGCCGGTTGGCGCGCAGGTATTTCACCGCGCGTCGGCCAAAGGTGTAGGGCTCGGCAAAACCGCCGGTGAGCTTGCTGGTCCACTCGATGACATTGGTCAGCGAGCGCAGGTGGCGCGGCCGCAGGGAGGCCAGACCATTCTCGAACAGGTCCAGGCTGGGCAGCTTGATCAGGCCTACGCGGGGGTCGAGATGGGGATAGGGAGGACCGGAGATCACATCCACCGAATGGCCGGCCTCCACCAGCGCCTTGCTCAGGTACTTGAGATAGATGCCCTGCCCGCCGCCAAAAGGCTGGCTGCGATAGCCCAGCAGGGCAATCCGCAGTGAGCGGTCGGGCACGGGTGCGTCTCCGGTACTGTGCATACCGGCCAGGTGGGTGCTGCGCGCAATCGGGCCCGAGCCAAGTTTCTCAGCCTGCATCTGGATGCGCCGCGGGGACGCTTTCCTCCTGTAATTGAGTGCTCGCGTGGCGGCGCGACGCTCGCCTGAGAGCCCACCCGGCAGAACGCCCGGCAATGACCCAAAACAAAACGCTCGAGTGTAATCAGCGTTCACTTAAAAATCCAGTCGCCACCGGGGCTTACAACAGGCCTGGCGGCCTCAGCGAGGCCAGGAAAATCGACGTATAATGCGCGGCTTCGCGAACCGGGATACGGGACCAACATGCCTGACAGCGCCTACAAGGGCATCATTCTCGCCGGCGGCTCCGGCACCCGCCTGCACCCGCTGACCAGCACCGTCAGCAAGCAGTTGATGCCGGTATACGACAAGCCGATGATCTATTACCCACTGGCCACCCTGATGCTGGCCGGTATTCGCGATGTGCTGATCATCACCACCCCCCGCGACCAGGAGTCTTTTGTGGATCTGCTGGGTAACGGCAACCAGTGGGGCATTGAGCTCACTTACGCCGTGCAACCCAGCCCCGATGGCCTGGCCCAGGCCTTTATCATCGGCAAAGACTTTGTCGGTGATAAGCCAGTGAGCCTGGTGCTGGGTGACAATATCTTCTACGGCGGCGGGCTGTCGCAAAAGCTCAAAGCCGCTGGCCAGGTGGAGAGCGGCGCCTCGGTCTTCGCCTACTACGTGACGGACCCGGAGCGCTACGGGGTGGTGAGTTTCGACGGCGAAGGCCGCGCCATCGATATCGAAGAAAAGCCCGCCCAGCCCAAATCACACTACGCGGTCACCGGGCTTTACTTCTACGACAACGACGTCATCGATATCGCCCACAACATTGCCCCCTCGCCCCGTGGCGAGCTGGAGATTACCGACGTGAATCTCGCCTACCTGTCCCGCGGCGACCTCAAGGTACAGGTACTGAGCCGCGGTACCGCCTGGCTTGACACCGGCACCCACAATTCGCTGCTGGACGCCGCCAACTTCATCCGCGTCGTTGAAGAACGCCAGGGGCTGAAAGTGGCCTGTCCCGAGGAGATCGCCTACCGCCAGGGATTCATCAGCGAAGAACAACTCCTGGAACTGGCGGCACCGCTGAAGAAATCCGGCTACGGTGAATACCTGAGCCGCCTGCCGCTGCACAGCGAGGTGGTCCACGATGATATTTGAGAGCACGCCTCTGGAGGACGTGCTGGTGATTCGGCCAGCGGTGTTCGGCGACGAACGCGGCTTCTTCATGGAAAGCTGGAATGACCGGGGTTTTGCCGAGGCCGGGCTCGATATCCGCTTTGTGCAGGACAACCACAGCCGTTCCAGTCGCGGCATCCTGCGCGGCATGCACTACCAGACCGAGCAGGTACAGGGGAAGCTGGTGCGTGTCACCGCCGGTGCGGTGTACGACGTGGTGGTGGACCTGCGCCAGGGCAGCCCGAGTTTCGGCCAGTGGTTTGGCCTGGAACTGCGCGCTGAGGAACACACCATGCTGTGGATGCCCCCCGGTTTTGCCCACGGCTTCTACGTGCTCTCTGACAGCGCCGACTTCCTGTACAAAACGTCAGACTACTATCACCCGGAATCTGAGGTTTCCCTGCGCTGGGACGACCCGGTCGTCGGTATCGACTGGCCGCTGCTGGACGGTGAAGCGCCGATCCTGTCGAACAAGGATGCGGCTGGATTGTCCTGGGACGCGATCCCGCTATTCGACTAGCCACGAAGAAGCGTCGGTGTCTGCGCTGCCGACTTGACCCGTGAGCAGCAGTCTTATGATTTCAGCAACGGGCCTATGATTTAAGCAGCGGGCCTATGATTTGAGCAGCGGGCGCCACCAGGCCTCGTTGTCCAGGTACCAGTCAATGGTCACCTCAATGCCGCTCTCGAAACTGTGCTGAGGGCGGTAGCCCAGCTCAGCACTGATCTTGCCGGCATCAATGGCGTAGCGACGGTCGTGGCCGGCCCGGTCGGTGACAAATTCGATCAGAGTGCTGCTTTCAGCACCCGCGGCGGCCGGTGCGTCGGGGAAACGCCCGGCCAGTTCTGCGCGCTCGGCAAAGCGCGCGTCTATCCGGCTGCACAGCAGCTCAACAATATCGATATTGGCCCACTCGTTGTTGCCGCCAATGTTGTAGGTGTCGCCGATCGCACCACCCTCCAGCACCAGTTCTATGCCGCGGCAGTGGTCCTCCACAAACAGCCAGTCGCGAATATTCATGCCATCACCGTAGATCGGCAGCGGCAGCCCGCGCAGGATATTGGTAAGGCACAGCGGGATGAGTTTCTCCGGGTAGTGCCAGGGGCCGTAATTGTTGGAACAGTTGCTGGTGGTGACCTGCAGCCCATAAGTGTGGTGATAGGCACGCACCAGGTGGTCCGACGCCGCCTTGCTGGCCGAGTAGGGTGAGTTGGGTTCGTACTTCTGGTCTTCGAAAAAGCCCGGTGCGTCCGGGGCCAGAGAGCCGTAAACCTCGTCGGTGGAGACATGGTGGAAACGGTGGGGCTTGTCGCCGTTCAGCCACACACTGCGCGCTGCCTTCAACAGGCTGTGGGTGCCCACGACATTGGTGTCGATAAAGGCATCCGGGCCGCTGATGGAGCGGTCGACGTGGCTCTCCGCCGCAAAGTGGACAATGGTGTCCACGACTTCACTGTCGAGCAGTGCTGTCACCCGGGCCTCGTCGCAAATATCCGCGTGCACGAAGCTGAAGTCGGGGTGGTCTTCGAGCGCGGCGAGGTTGGCGCGATTCCCGGCGTAGGTCAGCGCGTCATAGGCGATCAGGCGATCACCCGGGTGAGCGCTCAACCAATAGTGCGCAAAATTGGCGCCGATGAAGCCGGCGGCGCCGGTGACCAACAAGCAGCGACTCATCGGCAATCAGTCCTCTTCGGGGTGGGTCTTCAGGTCTTCCAGCATCGCCTGCAGCTGCGACTGCCAGGGCTGGGCCGGACGGTCCAGCAGGGTTTCGGTGCTGCCCAGGTCCAACACACTGTAGGCCGGCCGCTGCGCCGGCGTGGGGTATTCGCTGCTGGGAATCGCCTCGATGTCGATCTCTCGGTCCAGCAGGCCGAGTGCCAGGGCGCGGGCCTGGATTTCCCGGGCAAAGGCATGCCAGCTGCACTGCCCGGCGTCGGTCCAGTGGTAGATGCCGTGGGCATCCGGGTGCTCGAGCAGAGCCCAGAGGGCCTGCGCCAGGCCCCGGGCCCAGGTTGGGGCGCCGACCTGGTCATCCACCACTCGCAGGCTGTCGCGCTCTGCCATGAGCTTCAGCATGGTCTTGACGAAGTTGTGTCCAAAGCGCGAGTAGACCCAGGCCGTGCGCAGCACCAGGGAATGCATGGGCAGGATTTCCTGCACCCGGCATTCACCGGCCAGCTTGCTGTGGCCGTAGACACCCAGCGGCCGGGTTTCCGCGCGCGGTGAGTAGGGTGCGCTGGCCTGGCCGTCAAACACGAAGTCAGTGGACACCTGCAGCAGGCGCGCGCCGCAGCGCTCGGCGGCACGGGCCAGGTAGCCCGGGCCTTCGGCGTTGATTTCCACCGCCAGGTCGGGTTTGGACTCGGCGCCGTCGACCGCGGTATAGGCCGCTGCGTTGATGATGAGCTCGGGCTGGCACTCGGCCACAAAGGACAGGACCGATTCCTGCTGGCGAATATCCAGCTGGGCATGCGTGGCTGCCACCATGTCGACGCCTTGCGGACAACTCTGTTGCAGCTCGCGCCCGAGCTGACCGCCTGCGCCGAGAATGAGGGTTTTCAAAGCCGCGCCTCCACTAGCCCATGCTCAATTCAATCAGGTATCGCCGGCGGACCCCAGTAAGGTCTGCCAGCTGTCGGTGACCACGCTGCGCTCTGCCTTAAAGCCCGCCGCATCCACTGCATCCGGCAGCTGCTGTAATGCCAGCTGGTGGGCGGCGGAACGGTAACGGATGTAGGCTTCGGTCAGGTCCCTGCTGCGCTGTTCAGTGAACAGGCCATGCCGGGACAGGGTTTCCAGGATCCGGATGTTGTCAGACCACACCGCCAGCTCCGGGGTGCGATGCGACCACGCCAGGACGGCGTATTGCACCATAAATTCTATGTCGACGATACCGCCGCGGCCCTGCTTGAGATGGAACTTGCCCTCGGCTTCAGCCCGGCTCGGCAGCAGGTGTTCGCGCATCTTGGCGCGCATGTCTACCACCTCGCGGGCCAACTCCGCTTCCTGGCGCGGTTGGCACAGCACCTCGCGGCGCACGGCCTCGCAACGCTCACCCAGCTGGCTGTCGCCGGCAATCACCCGCGAGCGCACCAGCGCCTGGTGTTCCCAGGTCCAGGCCGAGCTCTGCTGATAGTCTCGGAAGGCCTTGAAGCTCGCCACCAGCATGCCGGAGTTGCCCTCGGGCCGCAGCCGCATGTCCACTTCATACAGTGGGCCCATAGCGGTGCGGGTGTCGAGTATATGGATGATGCGCTGACCCAACCGGGTATAGAACACCGACACATCCAGGGCACGGTCGCCGTCGGTTGCGCCGGTGGCTTCGGCATCGTAGACAAACACCAGGTCGAGGTCGGAGCCATGCCCCAGCTCTATGCCGCCCAGCTTGCCGTAGCCCATCACCACGAAGCCGCAGTCAGCCAGCCCTTCGTTGCCGAACGCCACCGGTTTGCCGTCTACCCTGCGCGAGGGCCGGCCGTGGCGGGCGACCATATCCTGCCAGGCGACCGCGAGAGCGCGCTCGAGAATAACTTCCGCCAGGAACGTCAGCTTATCGCTGACCTTCATCAGCGGCAGCCGCCCGGTCACCTCACTGGCGGCCACCTTGAGCTGCTGCGAGGCCTTGAAATAGCGCAGCGCATCCATATTGCCTTCGAGATCGTCCGGCGCCAGCCGCGCCAGCTGCTGGCGCAGCTCTGAGGCCAGTGCGGCGCGGTCCGGCGCCGAGTACAGGTCCACCGTGTCCAGCAGTTCGTCCAGCAGCACTGGGTTGCGTGCCAACTCCGCCGAAATCCACGGGCTGGCGGCGCACAGCAATACCAGCTCCTCGAGGGCGGCGGGGTTTTCCAGCAGCATGACCAGGTAGGCGCTGCGGCGAGCCACCGCGGACACCAGCGGCAATACCCGTTGCAGGGCGGTGTCGCTGTCTTCCAGCGCCGCGGCGGCGCGTAGCAGTCGCGGCATAAACTGGTCGAGACGTTCACGACCCTCCGCCTGCAGTTGCCGCAGCCTGGAAGAAGCACACAGCGCCGCGAGCTCCTCCGCCATGGCCTCACCGTCTTTGAATCCCAGTTCTTCCAGGCCCTCGGCCTCAAGGGCATTGGGCCAGAGTCCGTCATCAACCGCAGCGCTGCCGGGGTCTTCCGGTGCGGCAATCAGCGCTGCAAAGTGGGTACTGACGCGGCGGCGATGCCCGTCCAGCACATCGATAAAGCTCTGCCAATCGTCAAAGCCCATAGCGGCCAGCAGGGCGTCGCGCGCCGCTTCGGATTCCGGCAGTGACTGGGTCTGGCGATCCTCGTAGCCCTGGATGGCGTGCTCGGTATCGCGCAGGAACAGGTAGGCCGCTTCCAGCTCTGCCGCCGCCGCCAGCGGCAGGCAGTCCTCAGCGGGCAGGGCACGCAGTACTGGCAACAGCTCCACCTGGCGCAAGGCGCTGCTGCGGCCGCCGCGAATCAGTTGGAAGCACTGGACGATAAACTCCACTTCGCGGATGCCGCCGTGGCCGAGCTTGACGTCAGCTTCCAGGCCGCGCCGCCGCACCTCGGCATTGATCATCTCCTTCATGCCGCGCAGGGAGTCGATAACGCCGAAATCGATATAGCGCCGGTAGACAAACGGCTGCAGGCGGCGCATCAACTCGGCGGCGTGAGCCGGGCTGCCGGTCAGCGCGCGGGCCTTGACCAGAGCATAACGCTCCCAGTCGCGACCCTGGTCCTGGTAGTACTCTTCCATGGCATTGAAATTGAGCACCAGCGCGCCGCTTTCGCCGTAGGGTCGCAGCCGCATGTCCATCCGGAAGACAAAACCATCGACGGTGGACTTGTCCAGGGCGCCGATGAGCTTCTGCCCCAGCTTGATAAAGAACTCCTGGTTGCTGGTAGGGCGATTCTCACCGTCGGTATTGCCCTGCTCGGGATAGCTGAATATCAGGTCGATGTCCGAGGACACATTGAGTTCGCGGGCGCCGAGCTTACCCATGGCGATCACCACCAGGCGCTGGGCTTCACCGGCGGCACTGCGAGGTTCCCCGTGCTGCGCGACCAGGGCCGCATGCCACCAGTCCAGGGCCTGGGAGATGCAGGCCTCGGCCAGCAGCGAGGTATCGCGGGTGGTTTCCAGGGTGGGCGCCAGGCGGTTGAAGTCGCGCCAAAGGATGCGCAGCATTTCCCGGCGCCGCAGCTGACGCAGCGCGCGGTCGAGGTGCTCCGCCTCACTGCAGTCGACCAACTGCGCCGCCAGGCGTGCGGCGAGTTCGCCCTCGTCGTAGCTGCGCTGCAAATCGCCGGAGGCCCGTAGCTCGTCCAGCAGGGCGGGCTCGCGTTCGAACTGAATGGCCGCAAAGCGGCTGGCTGCCAACAGGCGCGCCTGCTGGGCGTCGAGCCCGCTGGTTGCCGCTGCTGCCATGGTGGCCTAGTGAGTGACGGTGGGCGCCACCCGCATGACTTCCTCGATGGTCGTCTCGCCGTTGGCGACGCGGGTCGCCCCGCTCAGGCGCAGGGTGCGCATGCCTTCTTTCATGGCCAGTTTGCGCAGGCTGTCAATCTCGGTGTGGGGCAAGACTATTTCCTGGAGTTTGGGGCTGAGTACCAGCACCTCATAAATGCCCTGGCGCCCCATATAGCCGGTATTGCGGCACTCCTGGCAGCCCACCGGGCGATAGACCTTGGCCGGCGGTTTGACCTTCCAGGGCTGAGTGAGCTGCGCCCAGGCGTCGAGATCGACATCCTCCTCCTGCTTGCAGTGTGGGCAGAGAATGCGCACCAGGCGCTGGGCCATAACGCCGCGCACGGTGTTCTTGATCAGATAGGCCGGCACCCCCAGTTCCAGCAGGCGGCTCACTGCGCTGGGGGCATCATTGGTGTGCAGGGTGGAGATCACCAGGTGACCGGTGAGCGCCGCCTGCACTGCCATTTCGGCGGTTTCCAGGTCGCGAATCTCACCCACCATGATGATGTCCGGGTCCTGCCGCATCAGGGCGCGTACCCCGGTAGCAAAGTCCAGCTCGATCTGGTGGTTCACCTGCATCTGGTTGAAGGTGCCCTCCACCATCTCGATGGGGTCCTCGATGGTGCAGACATTGACCTCCGATGTAGCCAGTTGCCGCAGGGTCGAATACAGGGTGGTGGTTTTACCGGAGCCGGTCGGCCCGGTCACCAGCACAATGCCGTGGCCCATATCGTTCATGCCGTTCCAGCGGCGCAGGTCGTCGTTGGCCAGCCCCAGCTGCTCAAAACTTTTCTGCAGCACTTCCGGGTCAAAGATCCGCATCACCAGCTTTTCGCCAAAGGCGGTCGGCAGGGTGGACAGGCGCAGTTCCACCTCGTTGCCCTCGGGGCTGCGCGTCTTGAGGCGACCGTCCTGGGGGCGGCGCTTTTCCGCCACGTCCATGCGGCCGAGAATCTTGAAGCGACTGGTTACCGCTGCGCCCACCTGGGCCGGCAACTCGTAGACCTTGTAAAGCACGCCGTCGATACGGAAGCGCACATTGCCAACGTCGCGACGGGGCTCGATATGGATATCACTGGCGCGTTGCTCAAAGGCGTACTGCAGCAGCCAGTCGACAATGCGAACGATGTGCTGGTCGTTGGCATCGGGCTCCATCTTGGAGCCCAACTCCAGCATCTGCTCGAGGTTGGTGACCTTGGCGCCGGCGCCACTGCGCCCGGAGCCGCGGGCATCGGCGCCCGCCACAGAGCGCGCCATATTGTAGAACTCGGCGGTATGGCGAGTGATGTCGCGGGGATCGGCCAGCACCCGTTTGATGGGCTTGCGCAGCACATGCTCCAGGTTGGATTCCCAGGCCGACAACCAGGGCTCCGCGCTGGCGATCTGAACCTCGGCCTCGGAGACTTCGACGGCCAGTATCTTGTGGCGCTGGGCGAAAGCCAGCGACATCACCTCGGCGATGGCGCCGACATTTATCTTCAGGGGGTCGATCTGGTAGACCGGCTGGCCACTCTGCTCTGCCAGCCAGGCCAACAGCCGCTCCATATCCAGGCCGCGACCGCTGCGGGCATCGACAATGCCCTGCTCGGCCAGGAACACCAGCGGATGCACGCTGCCGGCGTTCACATCGGCCAGGCGCGTGCGGTCCTCATCGGAGAGCACGCCGCCGGCGTGCAGGTCCGTCACCAGGGATTTGAGGTCGAGGTGCTGCTCCATGCGCTGCTCCCCGAATGTCGCGACCATAGGACGCTCCCGCTGTTTTTTCTCCGGAAATGCTACCACAGGCGGGCTATGTGAACGGTGTAACTTTTTTTTAATCAAGCCTATACTGCGCCCCATCCAAGAGCCTCTGGATTCCGGGACACCCGTCTACACACCACCATGGAAATCATCGCTGCACACGGCACGCTGCTGTTAGCGCTCGCCTGCCTGTTCGGGTTCTTCATGGCCTGGGGTGTGGGCGCCAACGATGTGGCCAATGCCATGGGCACCTCGGTGGGTTCGCGGGCGCTGACCATCAAACAGGCCATCCTGATTGCCGTGGTGTTCGAGTTTTTCGGCGCCTACCTGGCCGGCGGCGAGGTCACCGGCACAATCCGCAAGGGCATTATCGACCCCGCGGTGCTGGCGGGCAGCCCGGAGCTGCTGATCTACGGCATGCTGGCTGCGCTGCTGGCGGCCGGCACCTGGCTGCTGGTGGCAAGCGCCATGGGTTGGCCCGTGTCCACCACCCATTCCATCGTCGGCGCCATCGTCGGCTTCGCGGCGGTGGGGATCTCACCGGAGGTGGTGAACTGGGGGAAGGTGGGCTCTATCGTCGCCAGTTGGGTGGTGTCGCCGGTACTGGCCGGCACCATCTCTTTTGCGCTGTTTATCAGCGTGCAGAAACTCATTCTCGACACCGACGAGCCGCTAGCGCGCGCCAAGCGCTACATCCCACTGTATATGTGGGCGGTAGGCTTCATGATTTCCATGGTGACGCTGCTCAAGGGCCTCAAACACGTCGGCCTGGAGCTGGATATCGGGCTGGGGTCCAAGTTTGCCAATGCCCTGCCAATCAGCGCCGTCATCGGCGTACTGGTGGCCCTGGTGGGCGCGCGCCTGCTCAACCGGGTGGACACCACCCCGGATCCGCAACATCGCTTTGACAGCGTCGAGCGGGTATTCGCCATTCTCATGGTGTTTACCGCCTGCGCCATGGCCTTTGCCCACGGTTCCAATGACGTCGCCAACGCGGTTGGCCCGCTGGCGGCTGTCGCCAGCACCATCGCCTCCGGCGGCGATATCGCGGCCAAATCGGCCATGCCCGGCTGGATTCTGCTGCTCGGTGGCGCCGGCATCGTGATGGGGCTCGCCACCTACGGCTACAAGGTGATCGGCACCGTGGGGCGCAAGATCACCGAGCTCACCCCCAGCCGCGGCTTCGCCGCCGAGCTGGGCGCGGCCACCACCGTGGTGCTGGCTTCCGCCGGCGGGCTGCCGATCTCCACTACCCACACCCTGGTGGGCGCCGTGCTCGGTGTAGGCCTGGCCCGCGGCATCGCAGCACTCAATCTGCGGGTGATCGCGGTGATCTTCGGGTCCTGGTTGATTACCCTGCCAGCCGGCGCGGGCCTGGCCATCATCTTTTTCTTCGGCTTCAAGGCCGGCTTCGGCGGCTAACGGTATACTGGCAGTATGAACGCCTCTCTGCCCGGGCCGGTGGCGCTGCTACACCAGCTTGTGAGCCTGCCCTCTGTCAGCTCGACCACCCCCAGCCTCGATATGGGCAATCGCCCGGTAATCGACCTGCTGGCAGGGTATCTCGAAGACCTGGGCTTCGCGGTGGAAATCCAGCCGGTGGATCAATCTGGCCAGAAGGCTAACCTGATCGCCAGTCGCGGCACCGGGCCCGGTGGGCTGGTGCTGGCTGGACACACCGACACGGTGCCCTACGACGACGGCCGCTGGTCGGTGGACCCACTGGCGATTACCGAGCGGGACAATCGCCTCTACGGCCTGGGCAGCACCGACATGAAGGGCTTCTTCCCGCTGGTCATGGAAGCGGCGCGGGCCTGTGCAGATGTTGAGCTCAAGAACCCGCTGATCATCCTCGCCACCGCCGACGAAGAGAGTTCCATGAACGGCGCCCGGGCCCTGGCCGCCGCCGGCAAGCCGAAAGCGCGCCAGGCGATCATTGGCGAGCCTACCGGGCTCAAGCCGGTACGCCTGCACAAGGGCATCATGATGGAAGCCGTGAAGATTAGCGGCCAGTCCGGTCACTCCTCGGACCCGTCCCTGGGTAACAATGCCCTGGATGGCTTGCATGCGGTGCTGGGTGAACTCATGAACTATCGGGCGGAGTTAACCCAGCGCTACCACCAGCCACTGTTTGAAGTGCCGCACCCCACCCTCAACCTGGGCTGTGCCCACGGCGGTGACAACCCCAACCGCATCTGCGGCAGTGCCGAGTTACATTTTGACGTGCGGGTGACTCCCGGCGTCAGCAATGCGGAAATCCGCGCCGAGCTGCGGGAGCGACTCGACGCCCTGGGCGAGAAGTCTGAGCTGGATATCAACATGGAGTCACTGATCGCCGGGGCCGATTCCTTTGAGCAGGCGGCCGACTGTGAGCTGGTACGCCTGGCTGAAAAACTCACCGGTCACCGCAGCGAGGCGGTGGCCTTCGCTACCGAGGCACCCTACCTGCAGCAGTTGGGTATGGACACTATCGTGCTGGGGCCGGGGTCCATCAACCGCGCCCATCAGCCTGACGAGTACATCGAGCTGGACCAGTTCCAGCCTTGCATAGACCTTCTGAAGCAGTTTATCGCCCACTTCTGCCAGTAGGCACGGCCCACGCGATAGGCTAGTCTTGCCGCTTTCCTGGCAGCTGCCTCTACCCCATGAGCACGGAAGAGTTTCAGCACATACGCTGGTTTCGGGACAGCGCGCCTTACATCAACGCGCACCGGGGCCGCACCTTTGTCATCGTCTTCGGCGGCGAGGCCGCCCTGCACGCCAACTTCCCCAACATCATCCACGATATCGCCCTGTTACACAGTCTCGGCGTGCGTCTGCTGTTGATTCACGGCGCCCGGCCCCAGATCGCCCGTCGCATGAGCGCTGCGGGCTTCGAGGGCCGTTTCCACGAGGGGGTGCGGATTACCGACACCACCGAGCTCGCTTACGTTAAAGATGCCTGCGGCAGCCTGCGCACGGATATCGAGGCGCTACTGTCCACCGGCCTGCCCAACTCGCCGATGCAGGGCGCCGCGATCAGCGTGACCGGCGGCAACTTTGTCACGGCGCAGCCGATCGGCGTGGTCGATGGGGTCGACTTCCAGCACACCGGAAGGGTGCGGCGCGTCAACGACCAGGCCATCCGCCAGCAGCTGGACGCCGGCTGCATCGTGCTGCTGTCGCCGCTGGGCTATTCACCCACCGGGGAAGTCTTCAACCTGTCGCTGGAAGATATTGCGGTGCGCACGGCCGCCGCCGTAGGTGCAGAAAAGCTGCTGCTGTTCGGCGCAGCCCGGGGCATCTTTGACGGCGCGGAACTGGTGCGTCAGTGCAACCTGTCAGAAGCACTGGCGCTGCTGCGCGGGTCGCTGGACGCCGAGCAGCAGCGCCTACTGCAGACCGCGCGCCAGGCCTGTACCGCGGGCGTGAAGCGCTGCCAGATCGTCTCCTACGCCGAGGACGGCGCGCTGCTGCAGGAGTTGTTCACCCACGACGGCAGCGGCACCCTGGTGGGCCCCGACGAGTACGAACAGGCACGCACCGCGACCATCGAGGATGTGGGCGGGATACTGGAGCTGATCGAACCGTTGGAGCGGGACGGCGTACTGGTGAAACGCTCCCGGGACGTGCTGGAAACCGAAATCGATCGCTTTCGTGTGCTGGAGCGGGACGGGCGCATTATCGCCTGCGCAGCACTCTATCCCTTCGCCGAGCACGGCAGCGGCGAACTGGCCTGCATCGTGACGCACCCGGATTACCGCGGCGGTGACCGCGGCGCCCGGCTGCTGCGGGAACTGGAGCAGGTGGCTAGCCGCCAGGGCCTCAATGAAGTGTTCGTGCTGACCACGCAGACCGCGCACTGGTTCCTGGAGCAGGGTTTTGAGGAGAGCACGCTGTCGGCGCTACCGCCGGAAAAGCAGTCGCTGTACAACTTGCAGCGCAGCTCCAAGGTATTTACCAAGCGGCTTTCTATAAGACCGCTGTAGGTATTGGCCCTCGCTTATTATCGAGGGGCCGCGTCACGGGAATAGCGATCGCGAACAGGTGCTAACGACCGCTGTCGGTATTGGCCCCCGCATACTATCGGGGGTCCGCGTCACCGTAGTAACGATCGCAAACGGGTGCTAACGACCGCTGTAGGTATCGGCCCCCGCTTACTATCGAGGGGCTACGTCACGGGAGTAGCGATCGCAAACGGGTGCTGACGACCGCCGCTGGAAGGCTAAATTGCACTTCTCGAGCCGGCCGGGGCGACACACGCGCTTTTTCTACTTTAGCGTTCAACTCGGTTGAGTGTGATGCGGGAGTCGCGCACTTGTGGGTGTGTCTTGCTACCATCCGGGGAGACCTTGTGGGGAGACGGAAGTATGACGGTGCGTTACGTGGGCTTCTGGGCCAGGGTACTGGCCTCGATTGTGGACTCCGTGTTGCTGGGGATGATCGTCTATCCGCTGGCCTATGCGATTTATGGCAAGGCGTACTTCGACATCAACAACACCCAACTGGTGCAGGGAACCGCAGATCTGGTCCTGCAATACGTCTTCCCGGCCATCGCCATTGTGCTGTTCTGGATGTACCGGTCCGCCACACCCGGCAAACTGATGATCAAGGCGAAAATCGTCGATGCCGATACCCTGGAAAAGCCGGAGGCCTGGCAGTGGATTGTGCGCTACCTCGGCTATTACATCTCGATTATCACGCTGTTTGTTGGTTTCCTGTGGGTAGCCTTCGACCAGCGCAAGCAGGGTTTTCACGACAAGCTGGGGAGAACGGTAGTGATCTATGACGATGCCGTGGCGCCGGCTTCAGGTGCTGCTTCAGCACCTGCTTCAGAGCCTTCTTCTAAAACAACAGCACAGGCTTCTGCCGAACCACCGGGCTGGGAGGAGCCGCGCGGCTAGTTCCCCTGGGCAATCAGCTTTCTCAGGTCGCGGCGCAGGTCTTCAAGCTCATCCAGTAGCCGCGCGTTCTGTTTATCGGTACGCAGGTTAAGCACATCGGCGATGGTCTGGTTGACGATAATCGCGTTGTGTTTGTAAGACTCCCGGTAGGAGTCGGTGCGGTTGGCATCGCGCTCGCGCAGCGCCGTCTTGATGGCCTCCTCCCAGCCGGGCTCCCGCTGTAGCAGGCGGGTGAGCGTGACGTTCCACTGCCGGCGCTCGTCGAGCCAGGCGGCATCGAAGCGTTGCAGGCCGGCGGCAGCCGTGTCGATAACCGACTTCTGCTCTTCCGTGAGGCGGCCGAGGAAGTCAGCGAGGTTCTCGGACAGGTTCTCGGTCGTGTCCTCGATGTACTCCTGATCACTGCGTTCCAGGTATTTCTCTTCCAGCTCCTGCTGATCGTCCTGGAGCTTGGCAATGAACTCGTCCATCTGCTCATCACTCAGGTCCCTGCCCAGCTCAAAGGCAATCGGCAGCATACGATCTTCAATGCGCTCATAGGCGGCCAGGGCCTGGTTGGCCCAGGATTCAACCTGGTCGGCGGTGAGCGGCTGGGCAAGGTCGGTCTCGATGTTGTCGAGAATCGCCACATAGCTGGCCAGCTCCTCGCTGCGGTGCCAGCGGAGCAGTGCTCGCAATTGTTCCTTGAACGCCCGCTGTTGCTCCCGGTTGAGATCGACGTAGTCGTCGAGATACCAGGGAATCAGCCAGTCCAGCTGGTTGTACACAAAGCTGTTGCTGCAGCCCGCCAGCGTCGTAAAGAGCGTCACCAGGACCAGGACCCGAAGTTTTTTCACCATCACCTCCCACAGCAGTATACGCCGGGGTGGTAGCGGAAGATTAGCCCCGGAACAGCTCCAGGAGTATGCCGATAATGCCGCCGAGGATCAGCGCGAGAGTGGCGAGGCTGCCGACAATAAAGCCGGGGCCGCGCTTGTCGGCGTGCTGGATGTAGCCGCGTGCATACATGATACGGCCTATCAGGAACATGACACCCAGGCCGGCACCGATGGTTGCGGAGACGTAGTAGCCGAAGACCCACAGGGCGGGAAAGAAAATGATGAGCTGCTCCAGGGTATTCTGCTGGACACGGAATACACGCTCGAACTTTTCATCGCCGGTACAGGCCGGTGCGTGGATACCGGTTTCACCGCGGCTCTTGCCCACCAGTACCGCCAGCCAAAAGTACTCAGCGGCCACCAGCAGGGTAATCAGTACTATCCATTCCATGTCGGGATTCGCATTGAAAAGGTGGGTTTATTATAGGGTAGACCTGCGCTGCACGCGCCTAGGGATAATCCAGGCCATCGGTAGCGAACAGCATGTCGATATTGCGAAAGGCCTTGAACTCGAGGTGATTGCCGCTGGGGTCGCGCACGAACAGGGTGCGCTGCTCACCGCGACGCCCGGCAAAACGGGTCGTGGGTTCAATCACAAACTCCACGCCGGCGGCCTGCAGGCGCTGCTCCAGAGGCGCCATCTCCTCCCAGGCCAGGATCGGGCCAAAATGGCTGGCGGGAACGGCTTCGCCATCGACCGGGTTGCGGGGCACCTCGGCCAGGTCGTCCACCAGGTGCACGACCAGCTGGTGGCCCCAGAAGTCAAAATCAATCCAGCGTTCGCTGCTGCGCCCGCGCGCACAGCCCAGCACCTCGCCATAGAAGCTGGCAGCAGCGCTCAGGTCGGTCACGGGTATCGCCAGGTGGAACCGGGTGTCCGCGCTTACCATGGCAGCTTCTCCAGATCGACATTGCCGCCACTGATCACGCAGGCTACGCGGCGACCACGAAAGCGCTCCGGGTGTTCCAGCAGCGCCGCGAAGGTCACGGCACCGGAGGGTTCCACCACGCTCTTCAAGCGGGTCCACTGCAGCTTCATGGCCTCGATAATCGTCTCGTCCTCGACGGTGACCATGGTGTCGACATGCTCGCGGATGATGGCGTAGTTGAGATCACCGAGGCTGGTGAGCAGGCCGTCGGCGATGGTATTGGGGTTTTCCTGGGGCACCAGGTAGCCCAGGCCAAAAGAGCGGAAGGCGTCGTCGGCGCCCGCCGGCTCGGCGGCCATCACTTCGATGGCGGGGTTCAGGCTCTTAATGGCGGTAGACATTCCGCTCAGCAAGCCGCCACCGCCAACCGGTATCACCACCACGTCGATGCCGTCGAGCTGCTCCAGCAGCTCAAGCGCTGTGGTCCCCTGGCCGGCGATCACCCGGGCGTCGTCGTAGGGGTGCACCACATGGCTGCCGTGCTGCGCGATGACCGATTCCAGCGTGGTTTCCCGGGCCACCAGGGTAGGTTCACACTCGACGATCTGGCCGCCATAGCCGGCCACCGCCGCTTTCTTCACCGCCGGTGCATTGGAGGGCATGACGATGTGGGCAGGGATACCGCGAACACCGGCGGCCATGGCCAGCGCGGCGCCGTGGTTGCCGGAGGAGTGGGTGGCCACCCCGTGCGCAGCGGTCTCATCATCCAGTCCCAGTACCGCGTTAAGCGCGCCGCGCGCTTTGAAGGCGCCGATTTTCTGCAGGTTTTCGCACTTGAAGTGCACCTCGCAGCCAGCTAGCTCATCCAGCAGACGGCTGTGCAGTAGCGGCGTGCGGTGAATATGCGGCACGATGCGCGCATGGGCGGCGCGAATGTCATCGAGCGTGACGCCGGCCTGCGCCACGGTCATGTCGTTCATATCAATACACCTCGCGAAAGCGCTAATATACCAGACATGTCGACACTCTTTATCAGCCACGATGACTGCGAAAAGCACGTCATGCTGGATCATCACCCGGAAAGCCCCGCTCGCCTGCGGGCGATACATAGCGCCGTGCGGGAGCACGACTGGCAGGGGTCGCTGCAATCGCTGACCGCCACCGAAATCGATGACCGCTGCTTCGGCCAGGTGCACCCGG